>JAICSU010000026.1 GCA_025936735.1 Amnibacterium sp. | reverse complement strand
GGACCCGCCCACCGCATCCGTGCCGGCACCCGGTGCGCGGATCCGCCGTATGCATCCCCCGGGCATCGGCGCTAAACGGTACGCGGCCCGCCTCCTCCGGTGGACGGGCCGCGCGGACGGGCTGGGGAGGAGCGGATCGCGCCTCAGGCCGCCTTGACGTACTGCGCGTACGACTTCCGCACCTTGTTCACCTTGGGGAGGGCGACGGCGAGGCAGTAGCCCTGGTTCGGGTTCTTGGCGAAGAAGTCCTGGTGGTACTCCTCCGCCCGGTGGAAGTCCCCGAGCGGCACGAGCTGCGTGACGATCCGGCCGTCCCAGAGGTCCGCGGCACGCTCGATCGCGGTCTCGAACAGCGCCTTCTGCTCGTCGTTCGCGTAGAACATCGCCGAGCGGTACTGCGTGCCGACGTCGTTGCCCTGCCGGTTCAGCTGGCGCGGGTCGTGCAGGGTGAAGAAGACGTCGAGGATGACCTCACGCGGGATGACGTCGGGGTCGAAGGTGACGGCGACGGCCTCCGCGTGGCCGGTCATGCCGGTGCAGACGGCCTCATAGCTCGGGTTCTTCAGCGTGCCGCCGGTGTATCCCGAGACGACGTCGCTCACTCCGTCGAGTGAGCGGTAGACGGCGTCGAGGCACCAGAAGCAGCCGCCGGCGAGCACGAACGTTTCCATGTCGAAGCTTCTCCGTTCTCGGGCGTCCGGTCTCGGCGCCCACTGCAGTCAACCGGCCCCCGGCGGACCTTGTTCCCCTCCTCCAGAGGATCCGGGTGCTGGTTCATCGAACCGTCACAGCCCCTCAGTACCCTGAGGCCCATGTGGGACGCCTTCGTCGCCTGGTTCCAGTCGCCGTCCGGTCAGCGCGTGCTCGACGCCGCCGTGATCCCGGCTCTCGCGATCCTCGTGGCGGGCGTCGTCGCAGCGCTGGTCGCGCGCGCCGCGGTCCGCTCGCTGCTCAGGAGGGCCGATCGCGACTCTGCTGCCGGGATCGTCGCAGCGTTCGTCGAGGCGGCGAGGGCGCTCGGCGACGGCGAGCCGCAGGGCGCCGAGCGCGAGCGCATCGGGCGGCTGCGCACGGAGGCGGACGTCCGGGTGCGCCTGTCGGGCGTCCCGGGCGCCGCGCTCGCCGCCGAGTGGGCGTCGCTGCGCCTCGAGGGGATCGAGCGCGACGCCGGGTCCCCGGTGCCGCAGACCACCGCCGCCGTCGAGGAGGTGCGCGACCGGCTCCTGGCCTGGGTGGCGCGTCCGCGGCGCGCGAAGCGGCTGTTCGGCGCCGACGTGGAGCGGCTCGCCGCGGAGCGCACGGCCCGGCGCGCGGAGCCGCGCCCCGCAGGGCCGGCTTCCGCCGAGGACGACCGCCGCTCCCCCGCGGCGGCGAAGCAGGAGGAGGCGGCTGAGGCGACGCCGGAGTCAGGGCCGTCCGCTGAGGCCGGGCCGGAGCGGCAGGGCGCCGGAGACGGCCGGCCCGCGCCTGTCGCCGCCCGTGCCCAGAACCTCGCCCACGAGCTGCAGGCGGAACGCGCGAAGGCGGCGAACGGCGCTCCCCCGCTCCCGCCAGGTGCCCCCTCTCCCACCACGGAGCCGGTGCTGATCCAGCGCACCCGGCTCGACTCGATGGACCGCGGAGCGGCCGACCCGCGTGTCGACCACGCACGCCATTCGAGCCCGGCGGAGTCCGCGCCCGCGGTCGCCGCGGTGGCGGCGGATCCGCCGCCCGCCACGGACGTCTCCGAGCCGGAGAAGGAGCCCGCCGTGGCGGCCGCGCCCGTCGGGGAGCGGATGCCGACCCCCGCCTGGCTCGACACGTACGACGACGAGGCCGAGGTGACCCGGGACATCGACCTGTCGAAGACTCCCCCGCCGAAGTCGGCGTCAGCGGTTCGGGACCGCACGCGGACCGGCGACGACATCGTGCCCCGTCACTAAACTCGGCCGTTCACGCCCCGATAGCTCAATGGATAGAGCAACGGCCTTCTAATCCGTAGGTTGCAGGTTCGAGTCCTGCTCGGGGCACAAAAGCCCTGGTCACATGGATTTTCCGAACTCCAGCCAGCGACCCGCTTCGGGCTCGTTCCGTACAGCGACTCGAGACGCCGCGCTGTCCCGGCGCTCCGGACGTTGCGGTCCGAATCCCGGCCGCTGGCGTGCTCAGCGTCGGAGGACGCCCCTCCCACCTCGAAGACGGCGGGCCTACCGTCGAGGACATGGACACCCGAGCCGACATCCGCCGGTTCATCACCTCGCGCCGTGCGCGGCTGACTCCGGAAGCGGCAGGCCTGCCCGTCTCCGGCGGCAACCGTCGGGCGAAGGGACTGCGCCGCAGCGGCGACCGCCATCGGCGCGATCGGCGCGCCACCGAACTCCTAGGGAAGGACATCCCATGCAGTACACCCACCTCGGGTCCACGGGCCTCACGATCAGTCGCATCGCGCTCGGCTGCATGAGCTTCGGCGATCCCACGAGTGGCTTCCAGTCGTGGACGCTGAACGAGGAGGACTCGCAGCAGTACTTCCCCCAGGCGGTCGAGCTCGGCATCACCTTCTGGGACACCGCGAACGTCTACTCGCGAGGCGGATCGGAGGAGATCGTCGGCCGGGCGATGCGGAAGTACGCGTCCCGCGAGCAGATCGTGCTGGCCACGAAGGTGTTCTTCCCGATGGGCGAGAACCCGGGCGACTGCGGGCTGTCGCGGAAGGCGATCCTGCAGCAGATCGACGCCTCCCTCACCCGACTCGGCACCGACTACGTCGACCTGTACCAGATCCACCGGTTCGACCCGACGACGCCGGTCGAGGAGACGATGGAGGCGCTGCACGACGTGGTGAAGGCCGGCAAGGCCCGCTACCTCGGGGCGTCGGCGATGTGGGCGTGGCAGTTCGCGAAGCTGCAGGAGGCCGCGCACCTGAACGGGTGGACGCCGTTCGTGTCGATGCAGGACCAGTACTCGCTGCTCTACCGGGAGGAGGAGCGGGAGATGTTCGGCCTGCTCGCGGACCAGGGCGTCGGCTCCATCCCCTACAGCCCGCTCGCGAAGGGTCGGGTCGCGCGCCCGTACGGCGAGCAGACTGCGCGATCGAGCGACGACCCGGTCGGGCAGCGCACCTTCACCGACGCGAACCACGACAAGCCGGTCGTCGACGCCGTGCAGCGGGTCGCCGAGGCGCGAGGCGTCCCGATGGCGCAGGTCGCGATGGCGTGGGTGCTCCGCAACCCCGTCGTCGACGCGCCGATCATCGGCGCGACCAAGCCGCACCATCTCGCCGACGCGGCCGCCGCCGTGGACCTCGAGCTCACCGACGACGAGACCGCCGCCCTCGAGGAGCCCTACACCGCCCGCCCCGCCGGCGGATTCTGAGCCGCGGAAAGGAGCACCGACGACTATGGGTTCGCCACTGGACGAGGGACCGTTCTTCCACGGAACGCGGGCCGATCTGCGAATCGGCGACCTGCTCACGCCCGGCTTCCGGTCGAACTACCGCTCGGAAGTGGTCATGAACCACATCTACTTCACCGCGCTTCGGGACGGGGCCGGCCTCGCTGCTGAGCTGGCCCGAGGTGACGGATCACCACGGGTGTACGTGGTGGAGCCGACGGGGGCGTTCGAGAACGACCCCAACGTCACCGACAAGAAGTTCCCGGGCAACCCGACGCGGTCCTACCGGAGCGCGGCGCCCCTGCTGGTCACCGCTGAAGTCGACGACTGGCGTCGCCTCACTCCGCGCGAGCTGCAGGAGTGGCGCGACAGGCTCGCGAACATCACGGGCGAGATCATCAACTGAGTGATGGGCTTCGCGCGGCCGACGACCCCGATGTGTTCGCCTTCGAGCTTCGTCTTCACTCCGAGCAGGTGGAGGCGGGTCGACGTGAACGAGTGGCGTCGATCCGCGAGGGCGCTCTCCGTGGGGTGCAGGTCCGAGTCCTGCTCAGGACGCGAACCGGCAGGCGAATCCGTTCACCTGCTCGGTTCCTCGAATGCGAGCTCGACCACGGGCAGCGTGTCGACGGGCGTGCTCACAGCCTTCTGGATCGTGCGACGCAGCATGCGCCAGGAGGCCGGATACCGCGCCGCGTAACCGTCCAGCGCGGTGCGCGACTGCACCGGAGTGAGGAATCGCGCGACGGAGGGGGCGCGACGGACCCGTCCCCAGCTGACCCGGCATTCGGGATGTGCCATCAGGTTGCGGTACCACTGCGCCCCGGTGCCGAAGCCGCTGACCACGAGCAGGTGGCCGGGCGTCGGATGAGCCACGACCTCGAGGCACACGTATCGCGGGAGACCGCTCTTGCGCCCGAGATGCTCGAGCATGAGCACACGGCGGCCGAGCAGCCGTCCGAGGCCGGCCCGGTAGAGCGGGATCGGCGCCCGTACGAGCCAGCGGGTGCGCAGCATCCGCGCCCCGATGCCGGAGAGGGTCAGGTCGATCCGGGGCATTCGTCCTCCGATCCGGAGCGTCTTCCGCCGAGCCCGCTGGCGTCGCGCTTCCGATCGTGCCACACTTAGACCACTGGTCCAACCACCGGTCGGGAGTTGACATGAGAGTGCTCGTCGTGGGTGCGGGCGTGGCCGGTCCCACGCTCGCCTACTGGCTGATGCGGACGGGTCATGAGCCGACGCTCGTGGAGCGCGCGCCGCGGCTGCGGGACGGCGGTTACGTCGTCGACTTCTGGGGCGCCGGGTTCGACGTCGCCGAGCGGATGGGCATCGTTCCCCGACTGCGGGAGGAGGGCTATCGGTTCCGCGAGGCGCGGGAGGTGTCGAAGAGCGGCCGCCGGATCGCACATTTCGACCCGGTGCACGTCATCGAGGGCGCCGCGGCCGGCCGGTACGTCACGGTCGGGCGCTCGGACCTGGCCAGGACGATCTACGAGGCGATGGACGGGGCGGTGGAGACGATCTTCGACGACACGGTCGAGTCGCTCACCGACGATGGCGACCGGGTGCTGGTGCGGTTCGTGTCCGGCGCGGAACGGGAGTTCGATCTCGTCGTAGGCGCGGACGGCCTGCACTCCCGCGTGCGCGACCTCGCCTTCGGGCCGGAGCGCGAGTACGAGCGGTACCTCGGCATCACGGTGGCCGCGTTCGACCTGGACGGGTACCGTCCGCGCGACGAGCTCGTCGCGGTGATGCACACCGAGGTGGGCGCGCAGACGCTCCGGCTCGCGCTGCGCGACGGCGCGACGATGTTCTGCTGCATGTTCCGCCACGACGGCGATGTGCCGGTCGACGACCTGCCCGCGCAGAAGGAGCTGCTGCGCGAGCGCCTGAGTGACGTCGGGTGGGAGCTGCCTGGCATCCTGACGCAGCTGTCGCAGGCGCGGACCTTCTACATGGACCGAGCCAGCCAGATCCTCCTGCCCAGCTGGTCGCGGGGACGCATCGCGCTGATCGGCGACGCGGCGGCATGCCCGTCGCTGCTGGCCGGTCAGGGCTCGGCCCTGGCGATGGCCGAGGCCTACGTCCTCGCCTGCGCGCTGCACGACTCCGGCGGCGACCACCGCGCGGCGTTCTCCGCCTACCACGCCCGGCTGGCGACGCTGGTGCGCACCAAACAGGACGCCGCGGTCGGCCTCGGCGCCGCGTTCGCCCCGCGCAACCGCTTTCAGCTGCTGCTGCGCGACGCGGTCTTCGGCGCCATGGGCCTCCCGTTCGTGGCCCACCTCGCGATGGGGCGGAGCTTTCGCGACCCGGTGGAGCTTCCTCGGGTGCCGACAGGTTGAATGAGGGCATGCCGCGTCCCCGCTTCCACCGCCTCGCGCCGACGCAGCAGGCCGCCATCCTCGATGCCGCTCTCGACGAGTTCTCCGCCCACGGCTACCGCGATGCCTCGCTGAACCGGATCATCGCCAGCGCCGGCATCTCCAAGGGATCCATGTACTACTACTTCGACGGCAAGGAGGACCTGTACGCCGAGGTCATCCGGGACGGGCTCGAACACCTGCTCGCCGACGGCGGGGGCGTTCGCGTGCCGGACGACGGCGGCCCGGACGCGTTCTGGGGATCCCTGGAAGGGCAGTACCTCCACCTCATGCGAACCCTCACTGCATCCCCCCGACTGGCCGGGCTGCTGCGCGACTGGCTGGCCGGCACCGGGGCTCCGGCGCTCGGCGCAGCACAACGCGACGCCGAGCAGGCGACTCTTCCGTGGCTCGCCCAGACCCTCGCGGTCGGCCAGGCGAGCGGCGCGGTGCGCACCGACCTCTCCCCCGATGTCATCATCGCGCTCGCGATGGGGATGGGGCAGGCGATCGACACCTCGCTCATCACCCGCCCGCCCGGCGGCGACGACGAGCTCGAATCGGCTGTGCACACCCTCATGGACACGATGCGCCGCGCCCTCCAACCCTGAGCGCCGCTCGGCACCGGCCACGTGCGCTCCTGTCACCTCAGCAAGAGCGCGAAGTCACCACGAGGAACGCGATCCGATCGGGAGATCAGACCCCGGAGGCGTGGAACAGGGATCCGATCAGGATGGTGGCCGCGAGCGCGAGCGCGCCACCGACGACGACTCGCAGCGCCGGCCGCAGCGCGGGGCTGCCGCCCAGTCGCGCTCCGACCGTCCCGGTCAGGGCCAGAGCGACGAGGACGATGACGAAGGTGACCCCGATCCTCGCCGCGTCGGGGAGGAGCAGGATCGCGATCAGCGGAAGCACCCCTCCACAGATGAAGGCGACGGCCGACGCCGCCGCGGCGTGCCAGGGGCTGACGACCTCCTCCTCGGAGAGCCCGAGCTCCATGTCGAGGTGGGCGGCGAGCGCGTCCTTGTCGGTGAGCTCCCTCGCGACGATGGCGGCGGTCTCCGGGCTCAGCCCGCGTGCCGCGTACAGGCCCGTCAGCTCGGCCAGCTCACCGGCCGGATCGTCGGCGAGCTCGCGCCGCTCGGTCGCGATCATCGCCGTCTGGCTGTCACGCTGGCTGCTGACCGAGACGTACTCACCAAGCGCCATGGAGATGGCGCCGCCGACGAGCGCCGCGAGCCCGGCGTTCAGCAGCGTGCTGAACGCCGGAGTCGCGCTCGCGACGCCGACGACGATCGCCGCGACCGAGACGATGCCGTCGTTCGCGCCGAGCACGCCGGCGCGGAGCCAGTTGAGCCGGCTCGCGGACCCCGCCGCGTGCGGTTCGCTCCGCGCTTCCTGGTCCGCGCTCACCACGGCTTGAACGTGTTCCTCATCGTGCGGCGAGCGTTTCGCGCGGCACGAACGGCCGCGGCGAACTCCGCAGGAGCGCAGGGATGGACGGACAACTCATCGTGGTAGGTCGGCACGACGTCAGCGGGGGCGGACCTTGAGGGTGGCCTCGCGTGCCACGTCGGCGATGATGGCGACGACCGAGCTTGAACCCGCGCCGTACTTCTGCCGGTAGACGGCGTCGATGCGCTCGTTGACGGGGTCCCCTGGGTCGATGTCCTCGAAGGTCACGTCCTTCTCCACACCCCCGGAGCTGATCCAGCCCTCGTGCAGCGGCCGAGTTCCGCGGAACCACCCGGCGCCCGTCCCGTTGACCGATCGGACGTAATAGTCGTCGTCGACGCGAACGCCCCAGATGGTGACGGGGTTACGGAGGCCGCCGTTCGCGCGCCTGCCCGCGATGCGCAGCTCACGCGCGTCGCCGATCCGATCGAGCTCGTCGCTGGTCCAGTCGGTCATGTCCACCATTGATGCGCAGTCGCGCGCGGGATGCAATCCATGCACGGAGCAGACCGGAGATGGGCTCGGAAGCCCCGGACCGCGATGACAGGGGTTCGTGTGCTCACGGCCGGACGCGGATGATCGTCTTCCCGTTGCGTCGCCCAGCGGGGTTGAGTGCGGCGATGGCGTCGTCGAGGGTCGCGATGTCGCCGATGTTCGTCCGGAGCCGGCCGTCCCGGATCCGCTGGACGATCTCGCCCAGCTGGGCGCGGTCGGATTCGACGACGAAGTCGACGGCCAGGCCGTTCTCGGGTCGCGCCTGGACCGGCCCCGTGACGCTCACCAGCGTTCCGCCGGGCCGGATCAGGGCCGCGGACCGCTTCTGGATGTTCCCGCCGATGACGTCGAAGACCAGATCGACCCTCCCGACGTCGTCGAGGCTGTCGGTGTCCAGGTCGACGAACTCGTGCGAGCCGAAGTCGAGCGCCTTCAACCGGTCGGCGGCACGCCCCGTCCCGATGACATGGGCGCCGGCCTCCCGCGCGAGCTGGCTGACCATCGTCCCCACCGCACCGGCGGCGCCGTGGGCGAGGACCGTCTGCCCCGCCTGGAGGCGGCCGTGCACGAACAGGCCCTGCCAGGCGGTCAGACCCGAGATCGGCAGGCTCGCGGCGACCGTGAAGTCCACGTCGCCCGGAAGCGGCGCGAGGTTCCGCGCCTCGACCGCCACGTACCCCGCCAGGCTGCCGTCACGATGCCAGTCCGTGATCCCGAACACCCGCTGCCCCACCGACAGGCCCGTCGTGCCGTAGCCGAGAGCGGACACCACTCCGGCCACCTCGTGCCCAAGGACCGACGGCGCCCGGCCGCGCCCGGCGCGATCAGTCCAGGTCGAGGGCCACTCCACCTCGGTCGGCACCCACCCCGACGCGTGGACCTCGACGACCACATCGTTGATCGCCGGCCCCGGCTCCGGACGCTCCACAAGCCTCACCCCGGCCGTTCCCCCGGCCCGATCCGTCACCACGATCGCCTTCATCCGCGTCCTCCTCGATCCAGCCCTTCCCCGCGGCGCTCCGACCCGGTCATCGCTGGACGGACGGTCGCGCAGCCCCGGCGAGGAGTCGCACGACCACCGTGAGCGCAGCACCGGCGAACCCTCCGCCGAAGAGCAGCAGGTTCAGGCCGAGCTGCGTCTGGAAGGCGGGGAACGAGTCGTGGAATGCGAAGGCGGCGGGACCGGTCACGCAGGCGGCCACGAGCACCGGCAGCCACCCCGGCACGCGGGACCAGCTCGGCGCCACGAGCCGGAGCGACCACCCGGCGAGCATCACGAACGCGAAGAGGACCGCCGCGGGGAGCGCGAACGACAGCAGGACCAGCAACGGCGGGTAGCCCTCCAACACGATCTTCGCCGCCGTGAAGGGCAGCGCGAGCGCTGCGGCGAGCAGCCCGGCCGCCGCGGCGGGATGGCGCCGGATCGGACCGCTGAGCCGGGTGTCGAAGGCGGAGACCGCGCTCCGGATCGCGCCACCCCGCGTCCACCGCCGCGCCACCAGCAGGCCGAGGGTGACCAGGTCGGCCAGCCAGTCCGGCGCCGTCGCCGCGACCGTGATGCGCCGGACCCGGCGGGAGGCGGTCGCGAGGAGGAGGCCGACCCCGACCGCTGCCGCGGTGAACCCGATCAGGACCGCCACCTGCGCTCCGGTCAGCGGGCCCCACTGCCGTCGGTGCAGGCCGAGAGCCACGGCCACCCATTCACCGACCTCGGTCGTCAGGCACACGCCGACAGCGACGCTGCACGCCTTCAGCACGTCGATCAGCCGGCGAGCCGGCAGGACCGAGTACCGACGGCACAGGAGTGCGCGCCAGCCGATCATCACGACGAGGAAGGGCAGCACGGCGAAGTCGAGCGAGACCAGGACGTCGTAGGGGTCGTCCTGCCACGGCTGAGTCAGGTCGAGGGCGGGCGTCTCCTTCGACCACCAGGTGACGGCGCCGAACGCCATCGTCAGGGCGAGCGTCGCGAACACCGCCGTGCCGGCGCGGCGACGCTCCGGCGCACCGACGGGGAGAGCCGCCTGAGTCACACCCGGATCGTAGGCCGCCTGCGGCGACGCGGGTAGGCGTGCCTCGTGCCCCCTCCTCGCCGTCGGCCATCTGCTCGAGACCCAGGAGAAGCAGCGGGCCAGGATGGCGGTGCCGGGTACCCCGGCACCTGCTGTGAGAAGGGAACGGCGATGCGTCCGTTGATCGTGACCGAGTTCATCTCTCTCGACGGGGTCATCGACTCGCCGGGCGGCGGCGCCCATCCGAGAGCGGGATGGACGTTCAAGGAGGTGCCCTTCGACGCGGCGGCCTACGAGATCAAGGGACGGGAGCAGGAGGAGGCCGAGGCGATGGTGATCGGCCGACGCAGCTATGACGAGTTCAACCCCGTCTGGCCATCGATGGCCGAGTTCGCCCGCTACAACGCGATGCCGAAGTACGTCGTCTCCACGTCACTCGAGGAGACGAACCCGGGATGGGCGAACACGCACGTCCTCCGCTCGATCGACGAGGTCGCGGCACTGAAGCAGGTCGAGGGGCGGGGATCCCTTCTCGTCCACGGAAGCGCGATTCTCGCGCAGGGCCTGCTCGCCGCCGGCCTGGTCGACCGCTACCACCTCCTCGTCTTCCCGGTCGTGCTCGGCAGCGGCAAGCGCCTGTTCCGCGACGGCGGCCCCTTCGTGAAGCTCTCGGTCGCCGAGCACGAGGTCTACTCCAACGGCGTGGCCAAGCTCGTGTACGACGTCCAGCACTAGCGGTCCCGAGCGGATCGCCGCCCGACTGGCCGCCCGCCGGATGAACGGTGTCCGGAGCAGGACCCCCGACGATCCTCCCTGGGAGGATGGGGACGTGGACGGTGACGGGGTGCAGGTCGTCGTCGCCCACGGCGAACGCGTGACCCTCCGCGTCGGCGATGTCTTCCTCAAGGTCGACGCCGATCCGGAACGCATCGAGCGCGAAGCCCGGGCGATGGCGTCGGCGACGATCCCGACGGCGCGCATCCTGTGGCGCCGGTCGAACGTGCTCGCGCTCGCCGCCCTTCCCGGATCCGCGCTCGGCGTGCTCGGCGCGCCGTCGACCGCCTCCTCCCGCGCGTGGTCCGCCGCGGGCGCGGCGGCCCGGCGGCTGCACGACTCACCTCCCCCGCCGTGGCCGGGTCGCGGACCGGACGAGCCCGCCGCCGGCCTCGAGGAGGAATGCGCCTGGCTCGTCGCCCACGACGTGGTTCCTGCGGAGGTCGTCGACCGCAACCGTCGGGTGGCCGAAGCCGCGTTCCGTCCCTACACGCCGGCCTTCACCCACGGCGACCTGCAGCTGACTCACGTGTTCGTCGACGGCGAGGAGATCACGGGAGTGCTCGACTGGTCGGAGGCGGGCCAGGGCGATCCGCTGTTCGACCTGGCCATCCTGACTCTCGGGCACGAGGAACGGCTCGGTCAGGTGCTCGCGGGGTACGGGAAGGAGGTCGACGTCGACGTCATCCGCGCCTGGTGGTCCCTGCGGAGCCTCACCGCGATCCGCTGGCTGATCGAGCACGGCTTCGATCCGGCCACGCCCGGTGCGGAGATCGACGTGCTGCTGGCGCGCATGTGAGCCGGGGGCGCCGGAATCCGCGAGTGACCGGGGCCGGGCCGCTGCCGGCGGCGCTCGCATCCTGTCGTTCGGGCCGTCGGAGGGCACGACCTGCCGCAGGGGGAATGGACGGGGATACGCCCACGGCCCGAAACAATGGGTCCATGCCTCCTCCCCCCGCCGTCTGCGGACGACGGGGCCCGAGGACCGTCCTCGTGTCCACGGCTCCGCCGCACGTCGGCGGCGCCCGGCTCGACCGGGTGACCCGGTGCGGCTGCTGAGCCTCGCGCTCGCCGGCCTCTGGTGGAGGCGGGCGACCTCGGCGATGCTGCTCCTGGTCGCCGTGTTCACGACGGCGGCCGCGGCGGCGGGGCCGTCGTACGCGGACTCGGCGGCGGACGCCGTGCTGCAGGCCGCCCTGCGGCGGGCCCCGATCGGAGCGGACGGGACGGGC
The DNA here is from genome assembly GCA_025936735.1 of Amnibacterium sp. Lineage (GTDB taxonomy): Bacteria > Actinomycetota > Actinomycetes > Actinomycetales > Microbacteriaceae > Amnibacterium. Next base: position 10,885 of record JAICSU010000026.1, on the reverse strand, counting down.
CTCGAGGTCACGGCCGTGCAGACCGGTCGCCCGTCGACCGCCGGCCTTCGATCCGCCGTCCAAAGCGCGTTCACGGGCGCCGCGCGGCGGGCCTATCCCGCTGCGGTGATGGGACTGTCGGTGGTGCAGGAGCCGGCGACCAGGTCGGCGAGCGGGGTGCAGCTCGTCACCCTGAGGAGCCGCAACCAGCTGTGCCGAGCGGTGCGGGTCGTGGCGGGCTCCTGCCTCGTCGAGGCGAACGCGACGGGCGTCGTTCTCGAGGACACCGCGGCCCGGGCCGCCCGGCTGCGCGTGGGCGATGCGGTCCGGGTCGTGCCGCTGCGGGGCGTCGGCTCACTGACTCGACTGACCGTGCGCGGAATCGTGACCCGTCGCGATCCGCAGTCGTCCTACTGGTTCGGCGGCAGCCCCGACACGGCCTCGAACACGCTCGCCGCCTGGGTCCCGCAGTCGTACTTCTCGGCCCTGCGAGCGGAGCCGGGCGACGGTGTGGTCGCGTCGGCGGACCTCACGCTGCAGCCGACCGCGGTGCACGCGAGCTCGGTCGACCGCGTCTCGACGTCGATCGACGACGCGGTCCGGCGGATCGAGGCGGTCGCCACGAACCGCCCGGACGTGTCCACCGGGCTGCGGCAGGTGGTCCGCCGCGGCCTCGACGGCGGGTCGAGCCTGAGCCTGCCGATCGTCGTGGTGATCGCCCAGCTGCTCGCCCTCGGCTGGTACCTGCTGCACACCCTGATCAGCGGTGCCGCCGAGGCGCGGGGCGCGGAGGTGGCCCTGAGCAAGGTCCGCGGCATGACGGGGACGACCACTCTGCTGCTCGTGGTGCTCGAGCCCGCCCTCCTGCTCGCCGCTGCGGTCCCGCTCGGGCTGGTGGTCGCCGGTGCCGCCGTGCAATGGATGGCTCGGCATGCCCTTGCCCCGGGCGTCGAGGTGCACCTCGGCTGGCTCTCCTGGGTGGCCGCCGTCGCGGCGGCCGTCGGCGGCCTGGTCGCCGCGTCGACCGCCAGCGTCGCCGTCCTTCGTCGACCGGTGCTGGAGCAGTGGCGGCACACCGGCCGGACGGTCTCCCGCTGGGGTGTCGTCGGTGAGGTGGTCGTCGTCGCGCTCGCGGTGGCCGCCGTCGTTCAGCTGCAGCTCTCCGGGTCGCTGGAATCCGGTGCGGGCGGCGGGATCGCTCTGCTCGCTCCGATGCTGCTGTTCGTCGCGGGCGCGGTGGTCGCGAGCAGGCTGGTCGTCCTGCTGGCCCGGCTCGGCTTCGGCCCGACGCGGGCGTCCGGGGCGGTGTCCGCCTTCGTCGGGCTCCGCCAGCTCGCCCGCCGACCCGGAGGACGGCGCACCTTCGGGGTGCTGGTCGTGGCCGTCGCCATGGCGGCGTACGGCGTGAGCAGCGTGGCCGTGCTGGCTCAGAACCGGCAGGACCGCGCCCTCACCGAGGTCGGGGCGCCGACCGTCCTGCACATCGTCCCCGACCCGCGCACCGACCAGCGTCTCCACTCCGTCGACGCCGGCGGCCACGACCTGGCGGCGGTGGCCCAGGTGCCGGTGCAGCTCGACTCCAGCCCCGGGGTGTTCGGCGGCGCCACCACGACCCGGTCCCCCTCCATGCTCGTCGTCGACCCCGCCACGTTCGCGTCGGTGGCGTACTGGCGCAGCGACTTCGGCTCCGCGAGCCTTCGGACCCTGCTCCGGCCCCTGTCCGCGCCGGCCCCCGAGAGCCCGACGATCACCGGCACGAGGATCGCGCTCACGGTCTCGGCGGTGTCCGTGCCCCCGTCGCTGGACCTCGTGATGGACCTGATCGACCCGACGGGCGCGTCGGTCAGCGCGTCGCTCGGCACGCTCACCTCCGGAACCCGGACCTACACCGCCCCGGTGGCCTGCGAGAACGGATGCCGGCTCCGCCGCATCGACGTCACCCGTCCGGTCGATCAGGTCGGCGCGCTCGTCGTGCGGTTCACGATCCGCGCCGCCCGCATGACGGCCGGCGCCGGCATCCGGCCCTCCCTCACCGCGGTGCAGTGGGCGCCCCTGAATCCGACACCGGGCGCCCAGGCGAGCCCGGCCGAGACCATCGCGGTCGAACCCGACGGGCTGCGCGTGACGATCTCCGTCAGCGGCCAGCCGAGTGAGGACGCCCCCGGCTTCGGGGCGGTCGCCGGCGTACCGGGGACCGTCCCGGCACTCGCCACCGACGGTCTCCTGGGCGACGGCGATCGGCTCGCCGCGGAGACGCCGGACGGGGCGGCGCTCGGATTGCACCCCCGGGGCCGTGTGACGGTCCTTCCCCGGGTCGGGGACGCCGGCGCGGTCGTCGCGCGGGACTGGGCCGCTGCCGCTTCCCCCTCGGGATCCGCCAGCCTGCTGGCAGACCAGATCTGGGTCGGCAGGGGCGCACCGCCGACGGTGGTGGACCGGCTCGAGGCCGCGGGGATCCGGGTGCTCTCCGTCGACCGCGCAGCCGCACGATCCTCGGATCTGGCGGCCGAAGGACCGGCGTTCGGCACCGCCTTCACGGTCGCGGGGGGCCTGACCGCCGTGCTGCTCGCCGCGGCCGCGGTCGTGCTCGGTCTCGCGCTCCTCGCGCGGAGGCGGGTCTTCGAGCTCTCCGCGATGAGCGCGCTGGGGATCCGTTCCCGGAGCCTGCTCGGATCCGTCCTCGTCGAGCAGGGCGTCCTGATCGTGGGCGCGACGGTCTCGGGAGCCGTCCTGGCGGTCACGGCGGTCGCCCTCACGCTGCCGGCGCTGCCGCCGTATGTCGACCATCCGCAGTACCCGGCGTTCGTCGTCGATCAGCCGATCGGGACGGTCGCCCTCGCCGGCGCCGCGATCGCAGCCCTCCTGCTCGTCGCCGTCGCGGTCACGGCGGTCGTCCTCGACCGGAGCACGTCCGTCGTCCGTCTGCGCGAGGCCGAGCAGTGAGCCCCGTCGTCGACGTGCAGCAGGCGGTCTGCATCCACCGCACCGCCGACAGCGAGGTCGTCGCGCTGCGGGGTGCGGACCTCGCGGTGGAGGAGGGAGAGCTCGTCGCGCTGGTCGGGCCGTCGGGATCCGGCAAGTCCACGCTCATGGCGCTGCTCGCCGGTCTTCTCCGGCCGAGCGCCGGTCGCATCGAGGTGCTGGGCCGGGACGTGGGCCGGGCGACCGAGCGCGAGCTCCTGGTCCACCGCAGCCAGGACATCGGCATGCTCATGCAGGGCCCAGAGCGCAACCTCCTGCCGTTCGCCTCCGTTCTCGCCAACGTGGAGCTCGCGCAGCTGGGTGCCCGCGCCCCCCGCCGGGTGCGACGACGGCGGGCGGAGGAGCTCCTGGAGGCGGTCGGACTCGAGGGAGCCTCCCGCCGCGTCGGCACGCTGTCCGGCGGTGAGCAGCAGCGGGTCGCGCTCGCGGCCGCGCTGTCGACCGGCCCCAAGCTCCTCCTCGCGGACGAGCCCACGAGCCAGCTCGACCACGAGAACGCCGAACGGATCGCGCGACTGCTCCGAGCCGCCCGAGACAGGTGGGGAACGACGGTGATCGTCGTCACCCACGACAGCGAGCTCGGGGAGGCGATGGACCGGCGGCTCACCATGCGCGACGGCCGCATCGGAACCGAGGCGCGCAGCGGGGAGCAGTACGCCGTGATCGGACGGGACGGGACCGTGCAGCTGCCCGCCGATCTCGCCGACCGCTTCCCGCCGGGAGGGCGAGCCCTGGTGATCCGCCGCGCGAGCCACATCGAGCTGCACCCGATGCGACCGACGGACGACGAGCGATGAGCGGCCCGATCGAGGTCACCGCCTCCGGCATCGAGCTCCGCCGCGGAGGCCGAACCATCCTCGACCGGGTCGACCTGACCGCCCCCGCCGGGCAGCTGACGGCGCTGGTCGGCCCGTCGGGGTCCGGGAAGACCTCCCTGCTGACCGTCCTCGCCGCGCTGCAGGCTCCCGACCGCGGGGAGGTCCGCTACGGCGGCACGCCCGTCACGCCGCACAGGCGCCGGGACTGGACCGGCCGCGTGCAGATCGCGCACCAGTCGTTCGGGCTGCTCTCCCTGCTGACAGCGGCCGAGAACGTCGAGCTCGCGGCGCAAGGGCTGCCCGCCCGGCGACGACCCCCGCGACGCCGCCTCCGCTCGGCCGCCCTCGACGCGCTCGATGCCGTCGGGCTCGCGTCTCGGGCGGACCACCTCATCGACGACCTGTCCGGCGGTGAGCAGCAGCGCGTCGCCCTCGCCCGTGCGATGGTGACCGGACCCGACCTCCTGCTCGCCGACGAACCCACCGCTCAGCTCGACGCCGGCAACCGGGAACGGGTCAGCGGCCTGCTCCTTGACCTCGCCAGGGCCGGCGTGACCGTCATCGTCGCCACCCACGACGGCGAGCTGCGCGAACGGTGCCTCCCCGTCTTCACGCTGCGCGACGGCGCTCTTCGGTGATCGCGGGCCGCTCCCCAGGGACGAACGAGATATATCTTGACGTGAGCGGAAGGGGTGCCTACTGTCGAGATATATCTCGTTCCACCGACGGCGACGGAGGACCTCATGACGACCGCACCGAGCACCTGGACCCTCGTCCTCGTTCCCACTCCCGCCGCCGAAGGCGGCTCCTCAGCACCGCTGTCGGAGCGGCTGGCGACGCGCGCCGCGCTCCTTCTGCTCGCGTGGGCCGAACGCCGCCGGGACTCCATCCGCCGATCGATCCGCCTCGACCGGGTTCCCCGCGGCTCGGCCGCTCCGCGGCCGTTCTGCTGACTCGGCCACGACCCGCATGCGCTGGCGCATCCATGCACGGGGAAGCCGCTCGCCGGCCGCCGTGCCCGCCACGACCGGAACCGATCTCACCGTCATCCAGGAGCACACCATGAACACCGACCCCTCCGACGAGTTCGAACCGTCCGAGCGAGCCGACCTCCCGCAGGCCGAGGCACGCAGCGAGGGAGCCGCCGTCGCGACGGGTTCGGTCGACACGGCGCTGCACGACGGGCAGGGGCTGGACCTGGGGCGCGTCCGCGCGGTCAGGATCCGGATCCCGCGGGGCACGGTCGACGTTCTCGGCCGCGACGAACCCGGGGCACGGATCGAGGTGCACGAGGGCTCGAAGCGGCCGCTCCCGGTGCGCTTGGCGGACGGCGTGCTTCGGATCGGCTCCAACGCCGCCGAGTCGGGCGGCCGCGCCTCCGTGACCCTGACGGTGCAGCGGGACGCGGAGCTGGAGATCGACGGCACGTCCGCCTCGATCCTGGTCAGCGGCATGAAGCGGGGTCTTCGGATCCGCACGGTGAGCGGCGACGTCGTCTGCGACGCCACGGCCGGCCGGGCTCGGCTCGAGGGCGTGAGCGGCGAGCTCGCGCTCCGTGAGCACGAGGGCCGCGTGACCGTCTCGACCGTCAGCGGCCCGGTCACCGCGTCGGGGCCCCTCACCCGGTTCGACTGCTCCGGCGTCAGCGGCGACCTCTTCCTCGACCTCGAGGCCCCCGAGCAGGTCGACGTTCGGACCGTGAGCGGCGGCGTCGTTCTGCGGCTGGGCCCCGATCGCCCCGCCGACTACACGATCAACACGATCAGCGGCGAGCTGCACCTCGACGGCGTGGACGTCGGGCGGTCCCCGCGCGGCTACCGCGGCACGTGGGGCGAGCCCGGCGGCGCCGAGCCGACGCGAGTACGGGTGGACGGCTCGAGCGCTACGGTACGGATCGTGCACAGGGACGACGCGTGAGAGCGTCGGTCTTCGGTCACGGCCAGCTGCGCCTGTACCTCCTCGGTCTGCTCGCCGAGCGGCCCATGCACGGCTACGAGCTCATCCAGGAGCTCTCGCAGCGCTTCGGCGGCACCTACGCGCCGAGCGCGGGCACCGTCTACCCACGGCTGACGCGGCTGCAGGAGGAGGGGCTGATCGTCGCCCGCAGCGACGGCCGGCGCACCGTCCACGAGATCACCGACGCCGGGCGAGCGCTCGTGGCCGAGCGCCGCGACGATCTCACCGCGCTGCAGGCCGAGGTCGATGAGTCGGTGCAACGCCTCGCCAGCGACGTGCGCACCTCCGTGGACGAGGCGATGCGCGCCCTCCGGGCGGACCTCGCCGCGTCGACCGCCGCCGCCTCCCGCTCGACCTCCCGCAGGGAGCAGCCGCAGCCCACCGCGCGCCGGGACGCCGAGGAGGCCGACGCGCTGCTCACCGCCTTCCGCCACGACCTGCGCGCCGAGCTGCGCGCCGCGGCGGCCCGGGGTGCCCTCCCGGAGACCGTCCTTCCGCTGCTGCGCGCACGGTTGTCCGAGATCCGCGGGGAGATCGCCGCGCTCCTGAAGCCCTAGCCGGCACCGCGGCGACGCCGGAAGGCGGGGACCCTCCCAGGCGAGGGCGGTAGGCCTGTCCCTCGACGGATGCACGGACAGGGTCGGGAGCGATGACGGCGATCGTCTTCGGAGTCGCGACCTCCCTCCTGCTCGCAGCCACGGCCCTCGGCATCGTGGTGGTCTACATCGAGCCGCTCCGGCAGCGCGGGCACCGCGTCAGCCCGTGGTGGTACGCGTGGACCCTCGGGATGTTCGCCGCGGCACTGGCGCTGTCGATGGTGACGGTGCTCGAGGGATGGGATCAAGGACTGGCCTAGCCACCGCTCCCCCTGTGCGGGACCGCGGCGCCCCTCGGGACCGGCAGCGGGATCCGGCTCCCGAGGGTTCGCGGGCGTCGGCAGCGAGATGAACATGAGTGGCATCACTGATGACGAGAGCCGGGCGTCCTCCTAGGTTCGCCGGCGCAGGTCGTCGTCATGGTGGTGGGGCTGATGCCGGGCGTGCTCGGCTGGGCGGCGTGGCCGGTGTGGTTCGCGCTGCTCGCGCTGGACCTCCGACGGTCGGGGTGACGGGTACCCCGGTCAGGTGAGCGGCACCCCGTGGTCTTCGACCTGCGGCGATCAGGCCCCCGGCTGGGCGGCCGGCGACGGGACGAGTGCGGGAGTCTCGTCCCGGAACAGGTGCGTCATCACGTCGAACTCGTTGAACAGCGACCAGTCCTCGACGATCCGGCCCTGCCGCACGTAGAGCTGCGACATGCCCCAGATGCGCACCCGCCGACCGGTGGGCGCGCCGTAGAGCACGTGCCCGTCGTGGGTGCCGCCGCCGGTCCATCGGACGGCGATGCTCCAGCCGTCCCGCGCGTTGCCCATCCAGTAGACCTCGTCGACCTCGAGCCCGAAGTCGGGGAACGTGGCGAGCAGCTTGCGCGCCATCGAGCGGACATCGCCCCTGCCGTGCCCTTCGCGGTTCGATGTGCCGTGCCACTGCACGTTCGGCGCGTACGCGCGGTCGATCGCGGAGAGGTCCCGCCGGTTGTAGAGGTTGTGGAACAGCGCGCGGACGAAGCCCTCGACGTCGTCCGAGTCCCGCAGGTCGACCTCGGGTGCGAGCACCGGCACGCGGCCGCCGATGAGCCGGTCGACCTCCGTCGCCTGCGCGCCGGACAGGGCCTGCACCCCGCCGGCGTTCCCCGCCGCCCGTGCGGCGGCGACCGGATCGATGCCGACCTGCAGCAGGCGCGCGACCGTGTTGTAGAGCACCCACTCCTCGACGATGAGGTTGTCGACCACGAGGCAGTTCGCGATCACCCAGATCTTGAGCGGCCGGTGGGTGCCCGGCCCCCAGCGCCAGGTGCCGGTGTGATGGCCGACGTTGAAGGCGCGGTGCGAGGTGACGAAGCCGCGCTCGTCGTCCCCCGCCCAGATGACGTCGTCCGCGTAGTGCCGCACGTCCGCGAACGCCTCGATGGACTCGATGGTGCCTGCCACCATGCGCTCGACGCCGATCTGCAACCCGGCGTCGTCGTGGACGCGGCATCCCGGTGCGTACGTGTCGTAGATGTAGCCCACGTCCTGGTCCTCCCAGATCCGGTGGGTGATGCGGACGATGTAGTCGACGATGTCGACGTACTCCTCCTCGAACCCCCGCATGGAGTGCTTGCGCGGACCCCGGTCCGGCACCTCGATCGTGGCTCCGCGACCGAGGTCGAGCGCGATGGAGTAGTCGGGCGGCATGAAGCGGTTCGCGCTCGACGGGTCGTGGGTCACCAGGCGGCCGCCGCGCTCCTCGCGCTCCTGCTGCTCCCCCGTGCCTGCTGTGCCGTCTGCCGCTGCTGCCATGCGCGTCCTTCCGTCCGGGGTACCTCCTTACGCTATGGGCCGCCGTCCCCGCCCGCCTAGCGGATGCGCACGAGGGGTGCCATCGGCTCCACCTATGCCGCGGCCCCGGCCCGGTGGTGCGCGGCGATGACCTCCCGCGCCGCTCGTGCCAGAGTTCCTGCGTGGCGACCTCGATCGACGTGACCTGGCGGCTCGACGACCTGCCGATGGCCGGCACCCTCGTCCGCCCGGACGGCGACGGCCCGTTCCCCGGGGTGGTGCTGGTGGCGGGGAGCGGCCCGACGGACCGCGACTGGTGCTCCCCGCTGCTGCCGGGCGACAACGGCAGCGGGCGGCTCCTGGCCGAGACGTTCGCGACCGCCGGCATCGCGAGCCTCCGATACGACAAGCGGGTGGCGGGCGAGCACGCCGCCCTGAACGTCCCGAAGCTGCTCGGCCGGCTCAGCATGCAGTCACACCTCGACGAGCTGGTGGCGGCCGTGGAGGTGCTCGCCGCAGCCGACTTCGTCGACCCGTCGCGGCTCGTCGGGCTCGGCAACAGCGAAGGGGCGCTGCACGTGCTCCACTACGCGAGCGCGCCCCGCTCGGTCCCGTTCGCCGGGATCATCCTCGCCGCTCCTCCCGGGCGCTCGATGAGGACCGTGCTGCTGTCGCAGCTGGCGCTGCAGGCCGCGCGGCTGCCCGGCGGCACCGAACTGATGCCGAAGGTCGAGGAGGCCGTCGACCGGTACGAGGCCGGCCTGCCGATGGATCTGGACCCCGCCCTGCCGGAGAGCGTTCGGATGGTGCTCGCCGCCTTCGAGGCCCCGGCGAACCTCCCGTTCGCGCGGGAGCTCTGGATGGAGTCGGCGTGCGACATGCTGACGGAGGGGACGATCCCCACCCTGGTGCTGATCGGTGGGCACGATGTCCAGATCGACGCGGCGGCCGACGGCGGGCCGCTGCAAGCGGCGGCCGCACGCCGGCGCGACGTGACGTTCGCGTTCCCGCCCACGGCGAACCACGTGTTCAAGGAGGACACGAGGACGCCCGACGAGGTCGCCGCCGCCCCCGGCAACGGCTACAACGCGCCCGGCACGCGCCTGGATCCGGAGAGCGTCGCGACGATGCTCGCCTGGCTGCGGCGGGTCGTCGGCTGATCCCGGGTCGGACGTCGGCGACCCCGGACCGAACGCCGGATCAGTGGGACCGGGGCTTCCTGGGCGGCCCGTCCTTCGTCCGGGCGCGCGGCGCACCACGGTCCGGCCTGAGCTGGATCAGCTTCCCGCTGATCCGCGTGCCGCTCAGCCGATCGAGCACGTCGCCCGGCAGGTCGGACGGCAGCTCGACCAGGGAGAAGTCCGGCCGGATGTCGATGGCCCCGAAGTCCTCGCGGCTCAGGCCGCCCTCGTTCGCGAGCGCCCCGACGATCTGCCGCGGTTCCACCTTCTGCCGTCGGCCGACCTCGAGCCGGTACGTCGTCCGGGGGCCGGCAGAGCCGCTCCGGCGTTCCCGGCGCTCCTCCCCACGGCCGCGGTCGCCGCGCTCGTCGAAGCGCTCGGACCGAGCGTCCTCGGGGTCGAGCAGCAGGGGCGTGTCGCCCTGCGCGACGACCGCGAGCGCCGCGGCGACGTCGGACTCCGGCACGTCGTGGTGGTCCACGTAGTGGCCGATGATCTCCCGGAACCGGCGAATCCGCTCCTGCTGCTCGAGGGCCGCCGTGATCTGGTCGTCGAACCGGGCGAGGCGGGTGGCGTTCACGTCGTCCGTCGACGGCAGCTGCATCTGCGTGAGGGGCTGCCGGGTGGCCCGTTCGATCGCGGTGAGCAGCCGGCGCTCGCGGGGTGTGACGAAGCTGATCGCCTCGCCGGACCGCCCTGCGCGCCCCGTGCGGCCGATCCGGTGCACGTAGGACTCCGTGTCGATCGGCAGATCGAAGTTGACGACGTGGCTGATCCGGTCCACGTCCAGACCGCGGGCGGCGACGTCGGTGGCGACGAGGACGTCGAGCTTGCCGGCCTTCAGCTGGTTGACCGTGCGCTCGCGCTGGGCCTGCTGCACGTCGCCGCTGATCGCCGCCGCCGCGTAGCCGCGGGCCCGCAGCTTCTCGGCCAGCGTCTCCGTCTCGTTCTTGGTGCGGACGAAGACGATCATCGCCTCGAAGTTCTCGACCTCGAGGATCCGGGTGAGCGCGTCGACCTTCTGCGGGTACGACACCACGAGGTACCGCTGGCGGGTGGTCGCGGACGTGGTGGTAGTGGCCTCGACCGTGATCTCCTCCGGATCGCGGAGGTACTGCGCCGAGATCAGCCGGATCTGCGGCGGCATGGTCGCCGAGAAGAGGGCGACCTGCTTCTCCGCCGGCGTCTCCGCGAGGATCGTCGCGACGTCCTCCGCGAACCCCATCCGGAGCATCTCGTCGGCCTCGTCGAGCACCAGGTACTTCAGACCGGAGAGATCCAGCGTGCCCTTGTCGAGGTGGTCCATGATCCGGCCCGGCGTGCCGACGACGATGTGGACGCCCCGCCGCAGCGCCGAGAGCTGCACCCCGTAGCCCTGGCCGCCGTACACCGGGAGCACGCGCACGCCTTTCAGGTGCGCGGCGTAGCTCTCGAACGCCTCGCACACCTGCAGCGCGAGCTCCCGGGTGGGCGCGAGCACCAGGGCCTGCGGATCCGCCTGGGTCAGGTCGAGGCGGGAGAGGATCGGCAGCGCGAAGGCCGCCGTCTTGCCCGTGCCGGTCTGCGCCCGGCCGATCACGTCGCGACCGGCGAGGAGCGAGGGGATCGTC
>JAICSU010000066.1 GCA_025936735.1 Amnibacterium sp. | reverse complement strand
GTCGCCGACGATCTGCACCCGGTCCCCCAGCTCGGAGGTGAGGTGCGCCCAGCCCTCCCAGTCCTCCTCGTACAGGGGGTCCTCCAGGGAGACGAGCGGGTAGTTCGCGACGAGGTCGGCGTAGTAGGCCGTCAGCTCGGCGGCGCTCCTGCCCTGGCCGTCGAGCGTGTACACGCCGTCCGCGTAGAACTCGTTGCTGGCGGCGTCGATGGCGAGGGCGATGTCCTTGCCCGGGGTGAAGCCGGCCTTGACGATCGCCTCGATGAGCAGATCGAGCGCGGCGCGGTTGCTCGGGAGGTTCGGGGCGAAGCCGCCCTCGTCGCCGAGGCCCGTGGAGAGGCCCTTGCCGCTCATCAGGCTCTTCAGCGCATGGTACGTCTCGGCACCCCAGCGCAGGGCCTCCCGGAACGACTCCGCGCCGATCGGCAGGATCATGAACTCCTGGATGTCGACGTTGGACTCGGCGTGGGCGCCGCCGTTGATGACGTTCATCATCGGTACGGGCAGCACGTGGGCGTTCGGGCCGCCGACGTAGCGGAACAGCGGCAGCTCGGCGGAGAGCGCGGCGGCCTTCGCGACGGCGAGGCTCACGCCGAGGATCGCGTTCGCGCCGAGGTTCGACTTGTTGTCGCTGCCGTCGGTGGCGACGAGCGTGGCGTCGACGATGCGCTGGTCGGCCGCGTCGATGCCCTCGACGGCCGGGCCGAGCTCGTCGACGACGGCCGCGACGGCCTTCTCGACGCCCTTGCCGCCGTACCGGCCCTTGTCGCCGTCGCGCAGCTCGTAGGCCTCGAAGGCGCCGGTGGAGGCGCCGGACGGGACGGCTGCTCGCGCGACGACGCCGTCCTCGAGCAGCACCTCGACCTCGACGGTCGGGTTGCCGCGCGAGTCGAGGATCTCGCGGGCGTCGATGGTGTCGATGGCGGCCATGGGAGGGTCCTTCCGTCGTACGTCCTGGGGCCGCCGGGCGGCCGGTGGTCAGCCTAGTGATCCGGCCGGAACGGCCGCTGGCGGTTCCGGCCGGGCCGCGGTCGCCCTTCCGCGGTCGCGCCGTTCCGGAGAAACTGGCCGACACGCCGCGCCGCGAGCGCTCACAGCGGCGTGTCGCGGGATTTCTCCGGAACGGCGCGATGAGAAGGAGGGGCGATGGCGACGCATCCGATCATGTTCGACGAGGACGACCCCGTGCTCGCGCGGGTACGGGCGCTCGCGCTCGCGCTGCCCGGTGCCGAGGAGCGGGTGGCGCACGGCCGGCCGTGGTTCTTCGCCGGGCAGGCGTTCGCGGTCTACGGCGGGGGGACGAAGGGGCCGGACCCGGTGCGCCACGACGGCGCGCTGCTCGTGCACGTCGACGACGACGAGCGACCGGCGCGGATCGCGGATCCGCGGTTCTTCGTACCCGCGTACGTCGGCCCGAAGGGCTGGCTCGGGATCGACGTCGATCCACCGGACACCGACTGGACCGAGATCAGCGAGCTGCTCGACGCGTCCTACCGCTGGATCGCGCCCGCACGGCTCGTACGCGAGCTCGACGCGCGCGCCTGACGACCCGCGCCCTGCATGAACGACGGAGAAACCGGCTCCCGCGGACGAGTTCATGCGGCTCCGGAGCGGTTCCCCGCGGGAACTCCGTCGTTCGGGCGGCGCAGCGGGCCCGGTCAGGCGAGGGGGCGCTGCTCCCCCACCCCGTCGGCGGTGACCGTCGCGAAGGCGGTGAAGCCCTCCGCGGCGAGCTGGTCGAGCTGGCCCTTGCGGTTCTTCCGGGCACGCTCCAGGCGCACGCGTCCGGCGGACGCCTGCGCCTCGCGCTTCGCCGAAAGGAGCGCGGCGGACGGCACGTCGGCGTCGTGCAGCAGCACCAGGGCGGTGCCGTCGTCGCTCGTGGCCGGAAGCAGGTCGAGGATGCGCTCGAACCCGATCGAGAACCCGACGGCCGGCACGTCGCGGCCGAGGAAGCGGCCGATCATCCCGTCGTAGCGTCCGCCGCCGCCCACCGACCCGGCGGATGCGGGGTGCGCGATCTCGAAGATCGTGCCCGTGTAGTAGCCCATGCCGCGCACGAGCGTCGGGTCGAAGCGGAGGTCCACGGCCGGCAGCGCGTCGCGGAGCGCGAGCAGGTCGCGGTACGCGTCGGCGTCGAGCCAGGCGGGCGGGTCGACGAGCAGGTCCCAGCCCGCCGAGGCGAGCCGCGCGAACGCGTCGTCCAGCCCCGCGGTGTCGACCCCGAGCTCGGCGAGCTCACCGACGACGCCGGGCACGCGGATCTTGTCGAGCTTGTCGATCGTGATGAGGGCACGGGGAGCGGTCTCGTCGGCGACTCCCCAGGTCGCGAGCAGCCGATTCAGGATCCGCCGGTCGTTGACGCGCACCTGCAGGCCCTCGAGGCCGAGCGCGGCGAGGGCGTCCGTGGTCGCCGCGATCAGCTCGAGCTCGGCGATGGCGCCGGGCTCGCCGAGCACGTCGATGTCGCACTGCACGAACTGCCGGTAGCGGCCGCGCTGGGGCCGCTCGGCGCGCCAGACCGGGCCGATCTGGATCGCCCGGAACACCGGCGGCAGCTGGGCCTGGTTGGTCGCGTAGAAGCGCGCGAGGGGCACGGTCAGGTCGTAGCGGAGGCCCAGGTCGGCGAGCGCGAGCGGGTCGCCGGCGCGGGCGGCCGCCGCGAGGTCGTCGGGGGTCAGGCCCCGCTTCAGCACGCTGTAGGCGAGCTTCTCGTTGTCGCCCCCGATGCCCGCGTGCAGCCGGCCGACCTCCTCCAACGCGGGCGCCTCGATCTCGTCGAAGCCGTGGGCGCGGTAGACGGCCCGGATCGTGGCGAGCGCGCGCTCCCGCTTCGCCTTCTCGGCGGGCAGGAAGTCGCGCATGCCGCGCGGCGGGTTCACGGGGGCGGCCATGCCTCCATCCTGGCGGACCGGCGCGAGCCGCCCCGGCCCCCCGGCGTCTCGAGGGTTGCCACCATGTGCGGGCTTGGGGGCTCCAAGACCGCAAAGAGTGGCAACAGTCAGGAGGCGTCGGGGCCGGAACGGGACTCGGCTTCGCGGATGTGGTCCGTCAGTCGGCGGATGGCCCCCCGGAGCGCGCGCTCCGCGTCGAGGCCCGCCGCGGAGGCGGCGACCACGGTGTCGAGCAGCTCGTCGCCGAGCGCCGCCTCGTCGGCCGGCACCTCGCCGACGGGGCGCAGCTCGAGGCCGACGCGGGCGGCACGGCCGAGGAGCTTCTCCGCGAGCAGCAGCGACGGCATCCCCATCGGCACGCCGTCGAGCACGCTCGTGCGGTGAGCCTTCTCGCGCCGCTTCTGCTCCTCCCACACGCCGACGACCGCCTCCGCGTCCGCGGCGGCCGTGTCGCCGAACACGTGCGGATGGCGGCCGATCATCTTCGCCGCGGTGCCGGCCGCGACGTCCTCGAGGTCGAAGCCCTCGCCGGGCGTCGCGGCGGCGAGGTCGGCGTGGAAGAGCACCTGGTAGAGCACGTCGCCGAGCTCCTCGCGCATCGCATCGACGTCGCCGGTCTCGATCGCCTCGACGAGCTCCGCCGTCTCCTCGATCAGGTACCGGACGAGGGATGCGTGCGTCTGCTCCGCGTCCCAGGGGCAGCCGCCGGGCCCGCGCAGCCGGGCCATGACGGCGACGAGCCGGGTGAGCTCCGGCGTGGACACCTCGGGCAGATCCGTCACCCGGCCATCCTCCCGCGCGGTCGCCGCCCGTTCGCGTCGCGATTCGTGCCGCCGTCCTTCGGCCGATGCGGCAGGAATCGCGACACGACCGCTTGGAGAAGGGTCAGGCGGCCTCGGCGGCGGCGGAGACGGCGGTCGACTCCGCGCGGACTGCCGGCATCGCGATCGCGGCGACCAGGGTCAGCAGGTCGGCGACGACGACGGCGTCGAACACGGCCGACGAGGCGCTCGCGGTGGCGGCCACCGTCGAGCCGTGCGGGGCGGCGAGCACGCCGTTCGCGATGGCGCCGAACACGGCGACGCCGAGTGCGGATCCGATCGAGCGGAGGAACAGGCTCGCGCCGGTCACGACCCCGCGCCGCTCCCATCCGACGCTCGACTGGGCGGCGATGAGGGCCGGCGTCGCGACCAGCCCGAGGCCGAGTCCGACCAGGAAGCAGGTGCCCGCCATCAGTCCGATGGACGCGAGCGGCGCGGTGAGCGCGAGGGCGGCCGCGCCGATCGCCGCCACCGCGCAGCCGATGAGGGCCGTCGGGCGGAAGCCGATCCGCAGGTAGAGGCGACCGGCGTTCGACGCTGCGAGCGGCCATCCGACGGTGAGGGCGGCGAGCGCGAGGCCGCTGACGAGCGGGGTCGTCGGCACGACCTTCTCGAGGAACGTCGGCACGTAGGAGGTGAGCCCGATCGTCACCGCGCCGACGCCCGCCGACACGAGGGCGGTCGTCAGCAGCAGTCGCCGCGACAGCACCCAGAGCGGCAGCACGGGCTCCGCCGCGCGCCGCTCGGCGAGCACGAACACCGGCAGCGCCACGACGGCGACGCCGAAGGAGACGAGGCTCTGCGCCGAGTCCCACGCCCACACCGTGCCCCCCTCGAGCAGGGCGGTGAGCAGCGCCGTGAGCCCGACGGTGAGGGTGACGGCACCCGCGACGTCGATCGTGTGCTTCGTTCGCGTGACGCTCTCGTGGTACCGGCGGAGCAGGAACACCGTGAGCAGGCAGAGCGGGATGTTCACGAAGAAGATCCAGCGCCAGGAGACGAACTGCGAGAAGACCCCGCCGAGGGTCGGCCCGACGACCGCCGAGATCGCCCAGACGCTCGCGAGGTAGCCCTGCGCCTTCGCCCGCTCGGCGACGGTGTAGATGTCGCCCGCGACCGTGACGGAGACGGGCATGATCGCGCCGGCGCCGAGGCCCTGCACCGCGCGGAAGACGATGAGCACGATCATCGACGGCGCGAACCCGCAGAGGATCGAGCCGAGCAGGAACAGGCCGATGCCGGTCAGGAGGATCGGCTTGCGGCCCACCGTGTCGGCGAGCTTCGCGTACACCGGGACGGAGACGGCCTGTGCGAGCAGGTACACCGAGAAGAGCCAGGGGAAGCTTGAGAAGCCGCCGAGGTCCTGCACGACCGACGGCACCGCCGTGGCGAGGATCGTCGAGTCGATGGCGATGAGGCCGGTCGACATCATGAGGGCGAGCAGGATGGGCCCCCGCTCGGACCGCAGGCCGACGTCGCGGCGGCGGACGGTTTCGGTCACGGCAGGGTGCAAGCCGCTTCCCGCCCCCGCTCTTCCCGACTTCGGCGGATCCGCAGCACCGCAGCAGGAGCACGTCGGCAGGCCAGGAGGGCTTCGGCAGGCCCGTGGCGAACCATGGGCCTGCCGACGTGCCCACAACCTGCCGACGTGCTCCCGGGGGTCGCGGCGTCAGGCGCGCGGCGTCAGGCCTCGGCGGCGACCCGGGCGGTCAGCAGGGCCACGCGGTAGCGGCCGCCCTTCGTCTCCTGCTCCCCCACCGGGGTGAAGCCCAGCGCCGCGTGGAAGCCGAGGGAGCGCGGATTCGGCGGCCGCACGTTCACCTCGCACGCCACCTCCGCCCTGCCGTCCGCCTCGGCCTTCGCGAAGACGGCCGCGTAGAGCAGCCGGCCGACCCCCGCGCCGCGGGTCTCCGCGTCGATGACGATGCGGTCGACGTAGAGGAAGCCGTCGCCGCGCGCCGCGAACCAGCGGAAGTTCTCGCTCGCGTAGTCGGTGCCGGGGTCCATCGCCACCACGAAGCCGAGCGGCCGCGAGGGGTCGGCCTCGTCGACGGCCACGAGGCAGAGCGAGGCCAGCGCGGTCAGCAGCGCCATCTCGTCCTCGTCCATCATCGGGACGGCGGGCACGGCGTCGTTGTTCATCGCCGTCACGGCAGGGAGGTCGGCGGGTTCGAGTTCGCGCAGCACGACGGGCACGGCGGGAGCCTACTGAGCCGCCGTGGTCCGGGACCGGACGGCCGCATCCGGCAGGATCGATCCGGCCCACCGCGGCCGGAAGGAGCCCTCCGTGCACTACGACACCACCCGCGCCGCGCTCTCGGCGCCCGCGATCGACGACCTGCTCGCCGCGCGGGTGCGCGACGGCCGAACCCCGTCCGTCGCCTACGCGCTCGTCGCGGACGGCGGCGTGGTGCACGCGGGCGGATTCGCGGACGAGGCGGTCACGCCGGTCCCCGGGCCCGACACGGCCTTCCGGATCGCGTCCTGCACGAAGAGCTTCACCGCGGTCGCGATGCTGCAGCAGCGCGACGCGGGCCGCCTCGACCTCGACGCACCCGTCAGCGAGTACCTGCCGCTGACCACGATCCCCGCGGCCTCGCCGACCGTCGGGCAGCTCGCCTCGATGGCCGCCGGCTTCCCCACCGACGACCCGTGGGGCGACCGTCAGGAGTCCCTGCCGCTCGACGTCTTCGACGGCATGGCGGCGGCCGGCTTCCGGCTGATCGACTCCCCCGGCGCGCGGTTCGAGTACTCGAACCTCGGCTATGCCCTGCTCGGCCGGGTGATCGAGCGGGCGAGCGGCCGCCGCTACCTCGACCTCGTCCGCGAGGACGTGCTGACCCCGCTCGGACTGACCGGCATCGCGTACGACCGGAGCGTGGCGGCCCCGGGCGGCGTCGCCACCGGCTTCGCCCGCTTCGGCGGCCGCTGGGAGCCGCAGCCGTTCGCCGAGCCCGGCGCCTTCTCCCCCATCGGCGGCGTCTTCGCCACCCCGGAGAGCCTCGCCCGCTGGGTCGCGTGGCTCGCGGACGCCTGGCGACCGGGCGCCTCGGACGCCGTGCTCTCCGCCGCCTCCCGCCGGGAGGCCCAGACGACGAAGACGCCCATCGAGGGCGCCGGCTCCTACGGCTACGGGCTCTTCCTCGACGAGCATCCCCGGCACGGCCTGCTCGTCTCCCACTCCGGCGGGTATCCCGGCTACGGGGCGCACATGCGCTGGCACGCCGCGACCGGCATCGGCGTCGTCGTGCTCGAGAACGCCCGCTACAGCGGCGCGACCGTGCCGGCGGCGAAGGCCCTCGAGCTGGTGCTCGACCAGGTCGGATCGCCGGACGCCGTGCCGGACCTGTGGCCCGAGACCCGGGCCGCCCGCGAGACGGTGGAGCGGCTGCTCCGCCGGTGGGACGAGGCCGCGGCCGGGGCCCTCCTCGCCGAGAACGTCGCGCTCGACGAGACGATCGAGCGGCGCAGGGCGACGATCGACGACCTGACCGCCCGGGTCGGGCTCGCGGCGGACGCCCCGGTGCTGCCGCTCGAGCAGGCCGCGCCGGTGAACCGCACCCGGGCCCACGTCGCCTGGACCGTGCCGGGCGCGACCGGCGCCCTCCGGGTCGAGATCCGGCTCACGCCCGAGAGGCACCCGAGGGTGCAGACGCTGGCCGTACGGCTCGGATGAGGGTCAGGACCGGCCGTCGGCGAGCCCCTCGAGGCTGCGCCCGTCGAGGCCGGGTTCGTTCAGGAAGGCGTCGACGAGGGCGAGGAACCGGTCGGGATCCTCGAGCTGGGGCGCGTGGCCGAGCCCGGGCAGGCTCACCGGTACCGCGTGCGGCACCGTCGCCGAGACCGCGTCGAGATGCCGGTGGGGCAGCACGACGTCCCGATCGCCCCAGAGCACGAGCGTCGGGGTGCCCGCGGCGGCGAGCGCCTGCAGCACCTCCTGCCGCCACTCGGGCCGCACCCCGGACCACGCGCCGAGGTCGCGGATGACCTGCAGGTAGTGCCGGCGGGCGCCCGGCCTGCGCATCCGCCGGGCGGAGGCCTCCGCGAGCTCCCGGGTGGCGAGGGCCGCGTCCGCGAAGAGGGCGCGCACCTGCATGGTCGCCGCGATCATGTGGCCCCGCTGCAGCACCTCGCCGAGCACCGGCACGGTCATCAGCCGCAGCCCGAGCGCCGCGTCGGCGCCGAAGCCGGCGGGGCTCACGAGCACGAGCGCGCGCACCGCCTCGGGGTCGTCGGCGTGCATGCGCAGCGCGACCGCGCCGCCCATCGAGTTGCCGATCAGCACGACGGGCCGGTGCTCGCCCACCGACTCGAGGGTCCGCCGCACCATGTGCGCCATCGAGCCGAGGCTGATCCGCTCGCCCCACGCCGCGGACTCCCCGAACGCCTCGATGTCGATCGCGTACACCGTGTACTGCTGCGCGAGTCCGGGCGCCACCCGGAACCAGTCGGTGCGGTCCCGGCCGATGCCGTGCAGCAGCACGAGCGGATCCCCGGTGCCCGTCACCGTCAGGCCGACCGGATGGCCGTCCACCCGAAGCCCCGCCCTGGTCCGCTCCGTCGCGCTCATCGCATCCTCCCCAGCGCAGCATGCAGCGAGAACCTGGATGTGACGTTCGGGATCCGTCCGGCCGGCGCTCAGCGTCCGGGTCGGTCGAACAGCTCCGCGACGTCGAGATCGGGGTCGGCGAACGCCAGCACCTCGTCCCCCGCCTCGAGCCGCGTGCGCCCCGTCAGGCGGACGGATCCGCCGTCGCGGCGCACCATGCTCACCCAGCCGGCCTCGCCGAGCGAGAGCTCCCCGACCGCGGCGCCGTCCGCCGGCGAGCCCGGTGCCACGCGGAAGTGCTGCAGTCCCTGCGGCTCGTGCTTGAACCGCAGCCCGGCGGCGTAGGGCTGCTGCTCGACGAGCCGCATCGGCACCTTCAGCCAGGAGGCGAGCAGCGGCACCGCGCCGCCCTGCACGACGACCGAGACGAGCACGACGATGAAGATGAGGTTCGCGAGCCGGTCGCCGCCCGGCACGTGGGCGTCGCGGATGAGGATCCCGAGCAGGATCGGCACCGCCCCCTTCAGCCCGGCGAGCACGATGAAGGCCCGTTCCCCGAGGGCGAGGCGGATGGGCGCGAGCAGGGCCCCGACGAGCAGCGGCCGGATGACCAGGATCAGCAGCGCCGAGATGGCGAGACCGGGAAGCAGCACGGCCGGCGCGAGGACGTCCGACCACGAGACGGTGAACCCGAGCACGGTGAACGCGACGATCTCCGCGAGGCTCGAGAGGCCGCTGCTGAACCGGCGCACCTCGACGTGGTACGGCGCGTCGATCTCGCCGACGACGATGCCCGCGAGGAACACCGCCAGGTAGCCGGAGCCGTGCAGCACGGCGGCGACGCCGTAGACGAGCGCGGCGAAGGCGATGGTGCGCAGCGGGTAGAGCGACTCGTTCGGCAGCGGGACCCGCTGCATCAGCAGCCGGAGCAGTCGGCCGCCGCCGAGCCCGACCACGCCGCCGACGACCATCTGGAGCAGGAAGTCGCCGACGCCCGAGAACACGGCGCCCGCGCCGGTCCCCGCGGCCAGCAGGGCGGCGAGCAGGGCGATGCCGACCGGGTCGTTGACCCCCGACTCGCCCTCGAGGATCGTGCCGGAGCGGCCCTCGATGTCCCGCTTGCCGAGCACCGCGAAGACGACCGCGGGGTCGGTCGGCGAGAGGGCCGCGCCGAGCAGCAGGGCGGCCTGCCAGTCGAGCCCGAACAGGAAGCGGGCGACGACCGCGACGGCCGCCGCCGTGACGGCGGTGCCGGCGATGCCGACCCAGGTGATCGGCCCCGCGCTCGCCCGGAACCGGCGCCAGCCGATGTGCATCCCGCCGTCGAAGAGGATGAGGATCAGCGCGACGGTGACGATTCGCTCGTCGACGACGAGCGGCACCCCGGCGAGCACCGGGAAGACGTCCGACGCGATGGCGGAGACGATGAGGAACAACGCGGGGGCGGGCACCCGGATGCGGGAGCCCACCGCGTTGCCGGCGATGGCCGCGACGAGGGCGAGGGCGCTGAACAGCACGGCGAGGCCGAACACCTCGGTCTCGCCCATGCCGCCCCCGATGCCTGCCGGAACCCGGCGTCCATCCTAGGAACGCCGGGCCGGGACGAGTCGGCTAGATGCCCGCGGGGTCCTCGGCGGCCTCCCGCTCGGCCTCCACGATGTGCTCCTCCCGCTGGCGGTCGTCGAGCCCCTGGCGGATGGCCAGCCAGTAGATGACGACGCTGAGCACCGCTTCGGCCACGAAGCCCCACGCGAACAGCGCCGGGTGCGTCGTGGGATCGAACAGCCAGCTGATCAGGGCGAGGAGGATGAGCCACGGCAGCACCCACCATCCGGACCGGAACTCGAGCGGCGGCTTGTGCGCCTTCCCCCGGCCGATGAGCTCCAGCACGAGGAGCAGCACGTAGCCGATCACGATGGTGAGGAACAGCTTCTGGTTCGTCTCCCACCCGGCGAAGTAGACGATGAGGTTCGCGCTGTAGAAGGCGAGCAGGGGGATCACGTGCCCGCCGGGCAGCCGGAAGGTGCGCTCGCGGCCGGGCTCCCGCCGCCGCAGGGCGGTGACGGTGAGGGGGCCGGCCGCGAAGGAGATGACCGTGCCGCTCGTGATGAAGCCGACGAGCTGCTGCCAGCTCGGGAACGGCAGCAGCAGGATGAGCCCGATGATGTAGACGAGCACGAGGCTCCACCAGGGCACGCCCCGGTTGCTGGTCCTCGCGAGCCAGCGCGGGGCGTTGCCGTTGCGGCCGAAGGCGTAGGAGACGCGCGACGCGATCGTCGTGTAGACGAGGCCGGTGTCGGCCGGGGAGACGACGGCGTCGATGTAGAGGAGCACCGCGATCCAGGTGATGCCGGAGGCCGTCGCGATCGCCGCGAGCGGCCCGAAGTCGTTCTTGAACGCGAGGTGGGTCCAGCTGCCGCTCTTGTCGAGGGCGGAGCCCTGCACGCCCATCGTGAACGCGATCTGGAGCAGCATGTAGATGACGGCGGTGATCAGGGTCGCGCCGATGACGGCGAGCGGGATGTTGCGCTTCGGGTTCTTCGTCTCGCCGGCGAGCTCGATGCCCTGCCGGAAGCCGAGGTAGGAGAAGACGATCCCCGCGGTCGAGATCGCCACGAAGATGCCGGGCAGCCCCGCCGGCGCGAAGCCGTGGCTCCCGAAGTTCGCGGGGCCACCCATCCCGCCGACGCCGGCGAGGGCGCTGACGATGAAGACGGCGACGACCAGCAGGATGACGACGAGCTTCCACCAGACGAGCACGTTGTTGATCTGCGCGAAGAGGCGCACGCCGTACGCGTTCACCGCGACGAAGACGGCGAGCAGGATCGCGGCGACGAGGATGCCGAGCGGCGTGAGCACGTGCACCTGGATGCCGTTCGCCTTCGACGCCTCGGTGAACGGGGCGTACTTCGTCGCGTAGGTGAGGGCGCCCTCGACCTCGATGGCGGGCACGGCCGCGGTCGAGATCCACGTGATGAAGCCGAGCGAGTAGCTGGCGAACGACCCCCAGACGATGTGGGGGTAGCGCACCACGCCCCCGGAGATCGGGAACATCGGACCGAGCTCCGCGTACGTGAGGCCGATCAGCAGGATCATCACGCCGGCGATGAGCCAGGAGAAGATCGCGGCGGGCCCGGCGATGGCGGAGGCGTTGAACGCGCCGAACAGCCAGCCGGAGCCGATGATCGAGCCGATGGCGGCGAAGAGCAGCCCGACGGGGCCGACGTCCCGCTTCAGCCCGGCGCCGGTCGCCGCCTTCTCCGTGCGTTCCGTCCTCGTCACACTGCACCTCCGTCGGCGGCACCGATGCCGCGGTGACCCGGTCTATCGGCGCAGGCGGGGAGCAGACGGAGAATTCGCTGAGTGCGCCGCGCGCCGCGCGCGCCGCGCGCCCGGGCTGCGCCGGACGGGCTACGCGGTCGGCTGCGGCTGCTTGACGAAGATCGCGGTGAGCAGCTGCTGCGTCCACTCGATCAGGCCCGCGTCCGGCAGCGGCTCCCCGTCGAGCAGGGGCATCGGCACGGTGACGGCGCCGGCCGTCGCGAGCACCTTCGAGCCCGGGTACATCCGCTGCAGCCGCACCTGCACCGAGTCGGCGAGGTTCGCCGGCGCGACGCGGAGCATCTTGCCGAGCGCCACGACGTCCGACAGGCCGGCCTGCTGGGCGACCCGCCGCAGCTTCGAGACGCGGATCAGGTTGGTCACCTCGTCCGGTGCGGGGCCGTACCGGTCGACGAGCTCGTCGAGCACGAGCTCCACCTGCCCGTCGGCGGCGGTCGGCGCGGAGGCGGCCGACAGCTTCTGGTACGCCTCGAGGCGCAGGCGCTCGCTGTCGATGTAGCTCTCGGGGATCCGCGCGTCGACCGGCAGCTCGAGCCGCAGCTCGGTCTGGCCCTCGGCGACCTCGCCGCGGAAGTCGTTCACCGCCTCGCCGATCATCCGCAGGTACAGGTCGAAGCCCACGCCCGCGATGTGCCCGGACTGCTCGCCGCCCAGCAGGTTGCCCGCGCCCCGGATCTCGAGGTCCTTCAGCGCCACCTGCATGCCGGAGCCGAGCTCGTTGTTGGC
>JAICSU010000198.1 GCA_025936735.1 Amnibacterium sp. | reverse complement strand
TCCTCCAGCAGGATCGCGTTCCTCCCCAGCCGGGTGTGCCGCGCGGCGGGATCGCAAACTTTGCCGCGCGGTACACCCCTGAGGGGCGGCGGCCGTGCGAGCACCGGACGTGCGGACCCTGGGCCAGGGCGGCCAGGGCGATGCGGAACGCCGTGTGCGCGGCTGCTCGCGTCGGGTGCGCCTCAAAGGCAGCACGATGCTGGTCAACACCTCGACGGCGAGCTGAGCGAGGTGTACTCCTCAAGCGACGAGCTCGACGGCCACGCCTACGTGCGATGCGGCAACTGTCAGGCGACGGTCTGCCCCTCGTGTTCGAGGGCGTACGAGGCCACGCGTGGCACATCCTCGCCTGCGGGCTCATGGGCGGGAAGGGCATCCCCGCAGCGGTGTCCGAGCGGCCGTGCACCTTCGTGACGATGACCGCGCCCTCCTCGGCCCGGTACACGCTGTCCGACGTCGCGGACCGTGCCGACCGCGACGTGATCGGCCCACCTGTCCTCAACGGGCGCCGACTGTGGTGCGACCGGAGTCACGACCAAACCGACCCGTGCGTCGGTGAGCCGTTGTGCCGGGAGTGCTACGACTACCTGGCCCACGTCGTGCGGCAGTTCCACGCCAACGAGCTGTGGCGACGGTTCCTGATCGCTCTGCAGCGGCGCCTCGCAGCGACCTGCGGTATCGGTGTCGACGAGTTCCGCCGGCGCGCGCGGGTCTCCTTCTCGAAGGTGGTGGAGTTCCAGGCACGGGACGCGGTCCACGTGCACGCTCCCATGCGGCTGGGTCGAGGGCCTCACCGCGCACGACCTCCGGCACACCGCAGCAAGCCTGGCAGTGCAGTCCGAAGCGATCGTGAAGGCGGTCCAACGGATGCTCGGGCACGCGTCCGCGGCCATGACCCTGGACGTCTACGCCGGCCTCTTCGGCGACGACCTCGACGCCCTCGCCGACCGCATGGACGAGGCGGCAGCTCGCGCTCGTGGGAACTCAGTGCGGACTCCGCCCCTCGAAGCGGACGTTCTGCCGCTCGACTCGAGGCACGGAGATGCTGTCTGACCTGGACTCTTGTGTGGTGGGGCGGGTGGGGCTCGAACCCACGACCCAAGGATTATGAGTCCTCTGCTCTGACCGGCTGAGCTACCGCCCCGCGGCGACGTGGACGTGCGGGAGGACGCCGGCCGCCGGTGCGGAAGCCTACCGGGCCGACGCGCGCGAGCTTCGTCGTACCGTGACCAGCGTGAGCCCGAACTTCGACGTCAGCCTGGAACGCCTGCGGGAGATCGGCGGCCTCAAGTGGTCGCGGCACCCGGACAAGATCGGCGCGTTCGTCGCCGAAATGGACTTCGGCACCGCCGAGCCGATCGTCACGGCGATGCACGAGGCGATCGACGCCGGGCTGCTCGGCTACCTGCCGGAGAGCCTCGAGACCGCGATGGCGAAGGCGTTCTGCGGATTCGCCGAGGAACGGTACGGCTGGACGGTCGCGCCGGAGCGGGTCCGACCGCTGCCGGACGTGGTGACCGGGCTGATGGCCGCGATCGACCACTTCTCGGAGCCGGGGTCGCCCGTCATCCTGCCGACGCCGGCGTACATGCCGTTCCTCTTCGTGCCCGTCGAGCTGGGCCGGGAGGTCATCGAGGTGCCGATGGCGAGCCACGACGGCCGCTACGTCTACGACCTCGACGCGCTCGAGGCGGCGTTCCGCGCCGGCGGCAACCTGCTGGTGCTGTGCAACCCGCACAACCCGATCGGCCGGGTGCTCGAGCCGGCCGAGATGCGCGCGGTCACCGAGGTCGTGGAGAGGTACGGCGGACGCGTGTTCTCCGACGAGATCCACGCCCCCCTGGTGTACGACGGACACCGCCACGTCCCCTACGTGACCACGTCGCAGGCGGCGGCCGAGCACGCGATCACGGCCGTGTCCGCGTCCAAGGCGTGGAACCTCCCGGGCACCAAGTGCGCCCAGATCGTGCTGAGCAACGACGCCGACGCCGCGACCTGGGCCGAGGTCGGCCACCTGCGCGAGCACGGCGCGTCGAACCTCGGGGTGGTGGCGAGCATCGCCGCCTACGAGCAGGGCGGGCCGTGGCTGGCCGAGGTGCTCGACCACCTCGACGGCAACCGCCGGCTGCTCCAGGAGCTGCTGGCCGACCAAATCCCGGAGATCCGGTACACCCCGCCCGAGGGCACCTACCTGGCCTGGCTGGACGCCCGGGAGCTCGGCCTCGGCGACCATCCCGCGGAGTTCTTCCTCGACGAGGCGGGGGTCGTGCTGACCGACGGCCCGGCGTGCGGGCGGGCCGGCGCGGGGTTCGTGCGCTACAACTTCGCCACCCCGCGGCCGGTCCTGGAGCAGACGGTCGCGCAGCTGGCCGAGGCGCTGCGCCGGCGCTGATTCCCGTCCCACACGGCACAGCAGGACGATTAGGGTGACGCCCATGGCCGAGCAGCGCCCCACTCCCCTGACCCCCCTGCGCGAGGACTGGGAGCGGGCGCTGTGCGTCGTCGCACATCCCGACGACCTCGAGTTCGGCGGCGCCGCGGCGGTCGCGCGCTGGACCGGCCAGGGCAAGCACGTCGTCTACTGCATGGTGAGCAGCGGCGAGGCGGGCATCGACGGTCTCGAGCCGGAGCAGTGCCGGACCGTCCGGGAGGCCGAGCAGCTCGAGTCCGCGCGGATCGTCGGGGTGGAGCAGGTCGACTTCCTGCGGCTGCCCGACGGCATCCTGGAGTACGGCGTCCCGCTGCGCCGGGCCATCGCCGACGAGGTGCGGCTGCACCGGCCCGAGATCGTGATCACCAACAACTTCCGCGACACCTGGGGCGGCACGAACCTGAACCAGGCCGACCACATCGCCACGGGGCGGGCAACCCTCGACGCGGTCCGTGACGCGGGGAACCGGTGGGTCTTCCCCGAGCAGCTCGCCGACGGCCGTGAGCCGTGGGGCGGCGTGAGGCAGGTCTGGGCGGCCGGGTCACCGGAGGCGTCGTACGGCGTGGACATCACCGACAGCTTCGATGCGGGCGTCGAGTCGCTGCGCGCGCACCGCGCCTACCTCGAGGGGCTCGGCTGGGCGGACTTCGACCCCGCGGAGTTCCTGGAGGGCCTCTCGCGGACCACCGCCCAGCGGATGGGCGTCACGCACGCCGTCTCCTTCGAGGTCTTCCCGATGGCCTGGGGCGGTGAGCCGGCTTAGCTAGTCCTTGTGTCGCTCCTTGACGATCTCCTCGATCACCCGCGGCCCGTCCTCCCCCGGCGAGTCCTCACGCCGGATGATCCGCTTCTCCCGCTCGCCGGAGTAGCGCGAGTGCACGACGAGCGCGGCGCCCGCGATCATCAGGATCAGCCCTGTGACGGGGAGGCTGATGCCGGGGATGCCGTCCTTGACGGCGAACGCCAGGATCGCACCCACCACGAGCAGGAACACCCCTGTGCCCATGTCGCACCGCCTTCCGTCTGCCGCCCTCACCATTGTGATACCCCTGGGGCCGATGTGCCATGCCCGGTGCAGCCGGCGCCCCAGGTCAGCGGAGGGCGTGCAGGACGGGATCCTCGAGGGGGAAGTGGCACGCCACCCGGTGGCCCGGGCGCAGCTCCCGCAGCGGCGGCTCCTGCTCGGCGCAGACGTCCTGGGCCAGGGGGCAGCGGGTGCGGAACCGGCAGCCGGAGGGCGGGTCGACGGCGCTCGGCAGCTCACCTCGTACGACGGTCCGGTTCTTGCTCCGCTCCCGGGCGGGGTCCGCGACGGGGATGGCCTGGATCAGCCCGTGCGTGTAGGGGTGCAGCGGGTGGTGGTAGACGTCCTCGGAGGGGCCCTCCTCGACGAGCTTGCCCAGGTACATCACGCCGATGGTGTCGGAAAGGTAGCGGATCACTGACAGGTCGTGGGAGATCAGCACGTAGGTGAGTCCGAGCCGGGTCTGCAGCGCCTTCATCGTGTTCAGGATCTGCGCCTGGATCGAGACGTCCAGGGCGGACACCGGCTCGTCGGCCACGACGAGGCTCGGTTCGAGGGCCAGCGCGCGAGCCAGGCCGATGCGCTGGCGCTGGCCGCCGGAGAACTCGTGCGGGTACCGGTCCACGGCCGAGCGGGGCAGGCCGACCTGGTCCAGCAGCTCGGCGACGTGGCGGCGCTGTTCGTCGCGGCTGCCGTAGCGCTGGATCTGCAGCGGCTCCCGGAGGATGGCTCCCACGCGCATGCGCGGGTCGAGCGAGGAGTAGGGGTCCTGGAACATGAGCTGGACGTCGCGGCGGCGCCGCTTGCGCTCGGACCGCGACAGGTCGTCCAGGGAGGTGCCCGCAATGCGGATCGTCCCGGACGTCGGGGTCTCGAGGCCCACGATCAGCCGGCCGAGGGTCGTCTTGCCGCAGCCGGACTCGCCGACGATCCCCAGGGTCCGGCCGCGTCGCAGGGACAGGGTCACGCCGGCGACGGCGGAGACCTGGCCCCGGATCCGGCTGAACATCCCCCCGCCGAGCGGGTAGTTCTTGACCACGTCGGCGACCTCGAGCAGCGGGCGGGTCTCCGTGGTCAGCGGCACGGCCTCCGGGATCGGCTCGCCGACCTCGAGGCGCCGTTCCGCGTCGACCTGGTGGAAGCAGGCGACGAGGTGTCCCCTGGCGGCCTCCGACAGCGCCGGGTCGATGCTGCGGCAGTCCTCCTGCGCGAACCGGCACCGGGGGGCGAACCGGCAGCCGCTCGGCGGGTCGGTGAGGTCCGGTGGCAGACCCGGAATGGTGTAGAGCCGGTCCTTGGTCTCGACCGCATTCTCCGGGAGTGCGCTGAACAGCGCCTCGGTGTAGCGGTGCCGCGGCCGGGCGAAGAGGTCGT
>JAICSU010000211.1 GCA_025936735.1 Amnibacterium sp. | reverse complement strand
GCCGGAGGCGAGCATGTCCTTCGCGTTCCTCGAGTCCGTCGAGGCGCCCGCGGTCGTGAAGCAGCTCGCGGCCGAGACCGCGGAGACCGTCGCGTTCGTGCTCGTGCAGCTCGGGCCCGATCAGGCGGCGAAGGTCCTGATGGCCCTCGAGCCCGAGCGCCGCACGGACGTCGCCGCGGCCATCGCCACGATGGGCAGCCCCGCGCCGGAGGCGGGCGGCGTCGTCGCCGACGCGCTCCGTCGCCAGCTGCGCGCCGCGACCTCCCGGTACGCGCCGGTCGACGCGGCCGAGGCCGGCGCACCCGGCCTCCGCGTGCAGCCCCTGGTCGACATCATGAACCGCGCCGAGCCCGCTGCGGAGGGCGAGCTGATGGCCGCCCTGCAGGCCAGGGACGCGCACCTCGCCGACGAGGTGCGGGCGAAGCTGCTCGCCTTCGAGGACCTGCCGCGCCTGCAGGACCTCGACCTGCAGCAGGTGCTCCGAGGCATCGACATCGCCCAGCTCGCACTCGCGCTGAAGGGTGCCGGCGACGCCATCGCCGACGCCGTCCGGGCGAACATGTCCGAGCGCAACCGGGAGACCCTCGCCGCCGAGGCGGCGGAGCTCGGCCGGGTTCCGCGCAGCCGGGTCGACGAGGCCCGGTACGCCATCGTGCGGTCGCTGCGCGAGCTCGCCGGCACGACCGGCCTCGAGCTGAAGCCGAAGGCCGGCGAGGCGCCCGCCGAGGGCGACGCCGCCCCCGAGATCGAGGACGAGGAGGAGTATGTCGACTAGCAGCGCCTTCGCTCCGCTCGTCTTCCCCGAGGTCGCCACCGAGGTCACGGGCGAGATCGCCGAGCGCGCCCGCGTCCAGGGGCACGCCGCCGGCTACGCCGCCGGACGTCGCGAGGCCGCGGTGGTGCTCGAGCAGGATCGCGCCGCGCTGCGGGCCGAGGCGGATCGGGTGCTCGCCGGCGAGTTCGCGCGCATCCGCAGCGCCGCCGCCGCACTGGACGCCGCCGCGGCGTCGTTCCTCAACGCGGATGCCGCCACGAGCGCCGTGGCCGACGAGGCCGTCCTCGCCGCCGCGGTCGACATCGCCGAGCTCGTGCTCGGCCGCGAGCTCGCCGACCGCCCCGGTTCCGCGATCGCGGCCGTGCGGCGGGCGCTCGCCGCCGCCGGGGACGCGCCCGTCCGGGTGGTCCGGCTGCACCCCGACGACGTGGCCCTCGTCGACGTCGTCGTCGCGGAGCACCCCGCGCTGCGCTTCGTCGCCGACGCCGCCCTCGAGCGGGGCGACGCGGTCGCCGACCTGACGGACGGCTCCATCGACGCGCGCATCGGCGCCGCCCTGGACCGCGTGCGGCTCGCCTTCTCGGGAGAGCCCGCATGACCGCCACCACCGCCCCCTACCGACCGCCCGGCCTGGATGTGCTGCTGACCGCCGCTCGGCCCGAGCGGATCGGTGCTGTCGCCGCGGTCGCCGGCCTCGGCATCCGGGTGCGTGGCGTCTCCGCCGCCATGGGCGACCTCCTGCACGTGGGGGAGGAGCGCAGCCGCGCGGAGGTCGTCGCCATCAGCGGCGACGAGGTGGTCCTCATGCCGATCGACCGGATCGACGGCATCCGCGTCGGCGCCCCCGTCCGCGCCACCGGGCGCCGGCTGACCGTGCCGACGGGCGCGGGCCTGCTCGGCCGCGTGCTCGACGCCACCGGCCGTCCGATCGACGGGCGCGGGCCGCTGCGCGTCGACCGCCGGGTGCCCGTCGACGCCGAGCCGCCGTCGGCGCTCGACCGCGCGCGGATCGAGCAGCCGCTGCACCTCGGCGTGCGCGCGCTCGACACCCTCACGACGGTCGGCCGCGGGCAGCGCATCGGCCTCTTCGCCGGCTCCGGCGTGGGCAAGTCGTCGCTGCTGTCGATGATCGCGCGGGGCAGCGACGCCCCCGTGACCGTCATCGCGCTCATCGGCGAGCGGGGCCGCGAGGTGCGCGAGTTCCTCGAGGACGACCTCGGCCCGGCCGGTCTCGCCCGCAGCGTCGTCGTCGTGTCGACCGCCGACCAGCCGGCGCTCACCCGCTCGCGGGCGGCGTTCACGGCGACGCGCATCGCGGAGTCGTTCCGTGACGCGGGCGCCCACGTGATGCTCATGATGGACTCGCTCACGCGCGTGGCGATGGCGCAGCGGGAGATCGGCCTGTCGGTCGGCGAGCCGCCCGCCACCCGGGGGTACCCGCCGAGCGTCTTCGGGCTGCTCGCGCGGCTGCTGGAGCGGGCGGGCACCGGGGCGGTCGGCTCCATCACCGGCGTCTACACGGTGCTCGTCGACGGCGACGACCACAACGAGCCGGTCGCGGACACCGTCCGCTCGATCCTCGACGGGCACGTGGTGCTCGACCGCAAGCTGGCGACGGCCGGGCACTTCCCGTCGATCGACGTGCTCGGCAGCGTGTCGCGCCTCGCGTCCCGGGTCACGACGCCCCAGCAGCAGGCCGACGCCGCCACCCTCCGCTCGGTGCTCGCCGCGCGCCGGGAGGTGCAGGACCTCATCGACGTCGGCGCATACGTCCCCGGCGCCAACCCCCGGGTCGATGCCGCGCTCACGCACGCGGACGCCATCCGCGCCTTCCTCACGCAGCGGATGGACGACGTCACCCCGGCCGACGTCGCGTGGCAGCGGCTCGCGGCGCTCGTGGCGCCGATGGGAGGCGCGTGATGGCCGTGTTCAGCCTCGCGGGTCTTCTCCGCCTCCGCCGCCTCAGGGAGGACCAGGCGGGGGCCGAGGTGGGCCGCGCCCGGTCGCGCGCCTCCGAGATCGCCGCAGACCGGCACCAGCTGATCGGCTCGCTGTCCGACCACGGCCACGAGGCGCGCGACGTGCGCGGCATCGCCGCCATCTCGGCCGCGCGGGCGTCGACCTCCACCATGCTTGCCGACCTGGAGGGGCTGCGGCGCACGCAGGAGGAGATCGTCGCCCGCGCGGAGGCGGAGCACCGGGCCGCCCGGCGCGCCACGCTCTCGGTCGAGAAGCTCGAGGAGCGGCACGAGGCCGAGACGCGCGCCGAGGACCTCCGCACGGAGCAGAGCCTCCTCGACGAGCTCGCCGGCCAGGCCCGCGCCCGGCTCACCGCACTTGGGCAGGACGGAGGGGATCCGCAGTGACGTTCACCGAGATGGTCTCCGCGATCCAGCAGATCCAGTCGCAGCTCGCGGCCCTGACGCCGGCGACGGGGTCGACGGACTCCGGCGCCGCCTTCGCCGATGCGCTGAGCGGCGCGGGCGCGACGGCGGGGACGACCGAGGCCTCGGCGACCGCGTCGACGGACGGCTCGCTGATCGACGCGAAGGGCGTGACGGGCGGCGACGTGGTGAAGGACGCCGAGAAGTACCTGGGGGTGCCGTATGTCTTCGGCGGCGAGTCGTCCTCGGGCATGGACTGCTCGGGCCTCGTCCAGAAGACCTTCTCCGACCTCGGCATCTCCGTGCCGCGGCTCGTCCACGAGCAGCAGACGGTGGGCCAGAGCGTGGACTCGCTGAAGGACGCGAAGCCGGGCGACCTGATCGTGCTGAACGGCGGGGACCACATCGCGATCTATGCGGGCAACGGCATGGTCGTCCATGCGCCGTACGAAGGCCGCACCGTCTCGCTCCAGAAGGCCTGGTTCACGGACAAGGACATCGTGACGATCCGCCGCGTCGTGCCCGCGACCGCCCCTGCATCCGGCGCGACCGCGGACGTGGCCGCGCTGTCCGCGATGTTCGGCGGCTCCTCCTCATCGTCGGACCCCTCGTCGAGCGGCGGCACCTCGCTGTCGAGCCTGCTCTCCACCTTCGGTGCGGGCGGCAGCTCGAGCACCGCCCAGCAGCTGCTCGCCGCCCGTGCGGCGATCGCGGGAGGCGTCGCATGACCGCGTCGATCACGGCAGTCGATCTCGCAGTCCGGGGTTCCGGCTCACCCGCCCGGCGATCGACCTCCGACGGCGGATCGGCGTTCCAGAGCGCTCTCGACGCGCAGCCCGCCGCTCCGCACCAGGAGCAGGGTGCCCGGTCCGCCGGAGGTCCGCCCCCGGCGCGTCCGTCCGGCGACGCCGCCCCCGATCATCGTGCAGCGATCGAGCAACGGGCCGATCGGTCGGCGAGCGCCAACCCCACCACCGACCACGCGGGGCGCGGGACGCGGCGGGATCGCGCCGAGGCCGAGGACGCGCCCTCCGCTCCCGGTGCGGATGCCGTCGCGGTGCCGCCGATCCCCGTGCTCCTGCCCGGGGCGCTCACGGCTTCGGACGAGGCCCCGGGCGCGACGGAGCCGTCCGCGACGGTGACCGCCGCCGCCCCCGCCCCGGCCGTC
>JAICSU010000238.1 GCA_025936735.1 Amnibacterium sp. | reverse complement strand
GTACACCGACCCGACGATGCAGAACGCCGTGTTCGCCTCCGCCGCCCAGGCGATCTTCAAGGCCGTCACGTCGGGACAGGGCAGCCCGAAGGCCTACATCGCGCAGCTGACCCCGATGCTCAACGAGCAGCGCCTGAAGGCGTGGAGCGTGCGGAAGAACGAGGAGGAGCTCCTCCTCACCTCGCAGGCCGGCAACATGCTGCCCGACGACAACACGAAGGCGACGACCTTCGGCGTCTACAACAACGACGACGCCACGTCGAAGATGAGCTACTACATGGACGCGACCGCCGACGTGACCGCCAAGACGTGCCCGGCCAGGACGCCCACCTACACGCTCTCCACCACCGTCACGGACACGCTGAAACCGTCCCAGGTCGGCGGGCTCACGTCCTACGTGCTCGCCAACCAGAGCCACATCCCCTGGGGCGGCGACCGCCAGTGGGTGCAGCTCTACGGACCGGTGGGGTCGAAGCTCGTATCGGCCACGATCGACGGACAGAAGGTCGTGTGGGGCACGGATCAGGCCTGGCAGCTGAACACCGTTCCGGACGCGACGGGGATGGACGTCGGGCGCCCGTCGGTGAAGGGCGAGCTGTACGGACGGCCGGTCGGCATGGTGAGCATCACGCTCGCCCCGCAGCAGTCGGTCACGGTGAAGGCGACCTTCTCGGGCGCCACGACGCCGAGCTCCACGATCGCGGTGAGCCACACTCCGAAGGTGCGGCCCGTTCCGGTGACGGTGAAGACGCAGCCCTGCGGATGAGCCTCACGCGTTGACGGTCTCCTGGGCGCGGGTGGCTTCGGTTCCTGGGGCAGCGCGGCACGGCGGCTCACTCTGCGGTTTCCAGTGCGCCAGAGGCTCCGGCTCTAACCGCGGAGGACCTCGACCTCCTGCGGCTGCCGAACCGACCAGGCGGAATCCACGCGGCGACCGGAGCTGACGCCCCGCGTGCTGTAGCCGCGGGCGAGCTTCGCGGCGAGGGACCCGTACGCCTCCGCGACGACGTCCCAGTCGTACCGGCGGTGGGCGCGGTCCTGCATCAGCTCGCCGATGTCCCGGAAGCGGAACGGGTACCGCTCCACCTCCTCGACCTGGCGGCTCAGCTCGCCGGGAGCGCTGAAGTAGAGCCCTGCTGCACCGGCGACCTCGCGGTTGAACACGACGTCCCAGGCCAGGACCGCCGTGCCGGCGCCCATCGCCCGGAGCAACGACGGGTTGGTGCCGCCGACGGAGTGACCGTGCAGGTACGCCAGCGCGTGGGCGTAGAGCTGGTCGAGGAGCCGCTGATCCCAGACGCCGCCGAGCAGGCGGATCCGGGGGTCGCGGGCCGCGAGCTCACCGATGCCGTCCGTGTAGGCAGCCGAGTACGGCGCCGAGCCGACGACCACGAGCGGCAGCGCCGCATTCGAGCGGTGGTACCCCTCGACGATGACGTCGACGTGGTTCTCCGGCTCGAAGCGCGCGACCACGAGGTGGTACTGGCCGGGCACGAGCCCGATCGCCTCGATGGCGTCGGAGGGCGTGTTGCGGAGGATGGTGGCGCCGTAGCTGATCAGCTCGGTCGGCACGCCGAACTCGTCGTCGTAGTAGTCGGCGATGCCCTGGGCGTCGGCGATCAGCGCGTCCGCCTCGCGCACGGCGAGGCCTTCCGCCATGCGGTAGTAGCGGCGGCCCCACGGCCCCCACTTGTCCCGCTTCCATTCGAGCCCGTCGACGTGCACGGCGACCGCCGATCCGCGGGCCCGGAGGAGCGGCACGAACGGCGCGTTCGCGGCATTGAACACGAATGCCACGTCCTGGCGTCGTGTGGCGAGGAAGTGCCCGGCCGAGAGCGCGGTGTGGCTGAGCGTCTCCAGCGTCTTCCGTCGGAGGGCGGGCAGGTTCACGAGCCGCATGCCGAGGTGCTCGTCCGGGGCGTCGGGGCCGCTCGGCCGGCAGTACACGGTCACCTCGTGGCCCTCGGCGACGAGTCGCCGGCCGATCTCCTCGATCGCGGTCTCGAACCCCCCGTAGCTGGCGGGAACCCCTCGGGTGCCGACCATGGCGACCCGCAGTGGTGCGACGGGCCGGACGTGTCGAGGGGGAGCTGCGCGGAGGACAGTCATGGAGGGACCTCGGGATCGGGTGCGAGGACGGCGCGTGGCCGGCTGGTCCTCTGAGGTGGCGGGTAGCCACGTCGGTCTGGGTGAGCGACGGGGAGTGCGGAGGACGGTCGACGCAGCGGCCGTCGTCATGGGTCGGGTGGAGCGGGCGGGTGGGTAGGTGGATCGAGCGCTCGAGGCGGGGCCGGAGCATCGTCCCGTGCGCATCCGCTGCCGGCGGGTACCGGAGGGGGATGCTGTGGTCCGATCCTGACGCAGGGGGCGTGGAAACTCGATCCCCGCGTTGGGGGGACATCGAGGGGGACAATTCGGGGGACGGCGCCGAGGGCGTGTGTCCCCCGCTCGCCTCGTGCCGGAGCCCACCCGGGCCACGGCGACGGAGAGCATCGACCGGGCCCCCTCCCGGCCGCGTTCCGCGCCCCGGTAGCCTTCATCCGCGAATCCGCGGGGATGGTTCGGAGAGGTGGCACGGTGTCGAGCACGCCGCATCGCGAGCGCCCGCGCCGCGTCGGTGCTCGCCGTTCGGTGTGGGTCGGCGGCTGGACCGCCCTCGGGTTCGGCGTCTTCGCCCTCCTCGTCGCCGGCGGCGTGCTGACGGCGCAGGTCCTCTCCGCGCGGTCGGCGCTCCTCGCCGCTCAGGCGGACATCACGACGTTCAAGTCCTCGGTGGGCCGGCCGGGCGGGCCCGGCGCCGAGGCCCTGTACCGGCGGCTCGAGGCCGACAGCCGCCGCGCCGTCACGTCGGCACGCGGTCCGGTGTGGTCCGTCGCCTCGGGGGCGCCCGGCCTCGGCCCGAACCTCGTCGCCGTGCGACGCGTCTCGTCGATCATGCACACCCTGGTCGTCACGGGGGTCGCGCCCATCGCCTCGGCCGCCGACGGGCTCAGCGTCGACAGCCTGAAACCGGTGAACGGCCGTCTCGACATCGCGCCGCTCACGGCGCTCACCCCGGCCGTCGCGCGGCTCGACGACGCGCTCCGCACGGCCGACCGCTCCTCGGCGGCGATCGACACCCGCCGCCTCGTCCCGCAGCTCGCGAAGCCGCTCGGCTCGTTCCGGTCGGTCCTGCACGAGGCCGAGCCGGTCACCGCGGAGCTGCGCAAGGTCCTGCCGGTGCTCCCCGCGGCGCTCGGCGCGGACGGCCCGCGGCACTACCTGCTGATCTTCCAGAACAACGCCGAGGAGCGCGCCAGCGGCGGCAACCCCGCGGCCATGGCGATGATCGACGTCGACCACGGACGGATCACCCTCGGGGCGCAGCCGAACTCCGGCGACTTCCCGCACCCCTACCGCAACCCGCCGCTCACGTTCCGGGGCGACTGGGCCCGCATCTTCGGCCGGCACACCTCGACCTACGTCACGAACGTCACCTTCGACCCCGACTTCCCGCGGGTGGCGCAGATGATCAGGGCGATGTGGCGCACGC
>JAICSU010000272.1 GCA_025936735.1 Amnibacterium sp. | reverse complement strand
GGCGCCTGCGGCGGGTCCGAGTCCGACCTGATCGCGGCGATCGAGTGGGCCTCGGGCGGCACGGTGCCCGACGTCGCTCCCAACGAGCATCCCGCCCAGATCCTGTCGCTGTCGCTCGGTGGGGACGCCCCCGACGGCTGCGACCCCGCCCTCACCCAGGCGATCGCCGATGCACGCGGGAGGGGCTCGACGATCGTGGTCGCCGCGGGCAACGACGACGCGCCCATGGCGCAGACCGCGCCGGCCGACTGCGCCGGCGTCGTGAGCGTCGCCGCCACCACGCGCTGGGGCAACCGCTCCCCGTTCTCGAACTTCGGCACCCTCGCGAGCCGGCCGACGATCGCCGCCCCCGGCGGCAGCGCCGCCGCCTGGATCTGGGGCGACACCTGGACGTCGAACGGATCCATCACGGCGAGCGGCAACCAGCCCGCGGTCGCCGAGTACGCCGGCACGAGCATGGCGGTGCCCCGCGTCAGCGCCGCGATCGCGCTGCTGCTGTCCGCGCAGCCCGGCCTCACGCCCGACCAGATCCAAGCGCGGCTCGTCGCCACGGCCACCCCCTTCCCGGCGACCTCCGCCTGCACCGTCGTGCGCTGCGGCGCCGGGATCGTGAACGCGGGGAACCTCCTCGGCGTCGCCGGGCGGTTCGTGCACGCGACGCCCGCGACCATCACCGGGGTCCCGCGCGCAGGATCGCTGCTCACCGCGCACGGGGGCGCCTTCCCACCCGGACGGGACCATCTCTCCTACCGCTGGTACCGGAACGGCAAGGCCACCGCCGTCACCGGGACCGCCTACCGGCTGCGCGCGGCCGACCGCGGCGCCTCGTTCCGGATCCGCGTGACCGCGAGTCGCAGCGGATACGCGTCGGCGGTCGCGTGGAGCAGCACCCGCCGGATCCCGCGCTGAGCGACCGGTACGGCGTCCAGCCCGTTCTCCACCCGCGCCCGTAGGCTCGGACGTCGTTCAGCAGACCGAGAGGAAACGCATGGCCGACCCGACATCCGCGGCGGACGGAGCATCCGTGCCGCCCGAGGACACCGAGAACGGCCGCGCGAAGCACGTGGCGCCTCCCGAGGGGGAGGGGGCGGCAGACCGTCCGGGCGTCGCCCGCGCGGCGACGGCGCCCGACGCCGTCCCCGCCTCGGCCGACGACTCGTCGACGACCGCCGATGCTCCGACGGCCGCCGCCGTTCCCGCTCGTCCCGGCGCGACCGAGGGCCGCGACGAGGTGGCGGCCGCCCGCACCGAGGCGGCGGAGGCACGGGCGGACGCCGAAGCGGCCCGCGCCGACGCGGCCGAGACCCGGACCGAGCGGCTCGACCGGTCGGACGACCGGACGGCGGTCCTGCCCGCCGACGAGCGGCGAACCGGTCCCGAGGACGCGACAGCGGTGCTCCCGGCTGACCGGGCCGACGTCACCACGCCCCCGCCTGCGCCACGCCACGCCCCGGCGCCGTTGCCGGCGGCCGACGCGCCCCCGCCGCCCCGCCGGCGCAACAACCGCCTCGTCGGCACCGCCTGGGTGCTGCTGGCCGCGCTCTTCTTCGAGGTGCTGTACCTCGCCGCGTTCGCGCTCGTCGTGCTCGTGGTCGCGGGCCCCGCCAACGTGCGGATCAGCATGCAGCAGCTCATCTCGACGCCGTTCGCGTGGCTGCCGGTCGTGCTCTTCGCGCTCTTCTACGAGCTCACGGTGCTGCTGCTCAACCGCGCGGGCCGGTTCGCCTACGTGCTGTCCAGCCTGATCGTCGCCGCGATCGTCTACGTGCTCTCCGCCGTGCTCATCCTGGCCATGCAGGAGGGCGGGATCAGCAACGAGGGCAACCTCGGCCGTGCCCTGATCGCCCCGCAGGTCGTGCTCATCCCCCTCATCGCGCGGGAGGTCATGCTCTGGACCGGGCTCGCCGTCGGCGCCCGCGGACGTCGCGTTCGGCGCCGCAACCGGGAGGCGCAGGAGGCGTACGAGCGCGAGCGGTTCGCGCGCAGCGTGCGGGGATCGGATGACGGAGCGCGCGCCGACGCCTGACGGGCGGCGGCTGGCCGCCGTGCTCGTCGCGCTCGGCTGGGGCGCGGCGGTCGTCGCCGCGAACGGGCTCGTGAGCCTCTTCACGGGGCTCGAGGTCGATCCGCTGCGCAACGCCGGCCCGCTCGTGGTGCCGGCCGCCGTGGTCGCGGCCCTCGTCGTGCTCCTCGTCCGGCTGCTGCGCGGACAGGACCGCAGCGGCTGGCTGCCCGTCGAGTGCGGCGCGCTCGTCTACCTCGTGCAGCTGGCGGCGGGCGCGCTGGTGTACACCCTGATCCGCGGCTCCGTCGCCGACGGCCTGCTCTGGATCGCGACGCAGGCCGCGAGCCCCTTCCAGATCACCGACGTCGTGCTCGCCCTCGTCGCGGGCCTGATCATGCTCCTCGTGGTGCGCGCCCAGGCCGCAGGCGCCCGTCGCCCCCGGTGGCCGTGGGAGCGGGACGACGACGTCTGACGCGCCGCCGTGGTTTGCACCCCCTCGATCCTGCGACTATCCTTCCGGGGGTGTGCGCCGCCTCCCGCGTGTGCGCATCCGCCTCGCGTCACCGTCGCGCGGCTCCCGCCTGAGGCT
>JAICSU010000157.1 GCA_025936735.1 Amnibacterium sp. | reverse complement strand
GCGAGGTCCGCCGCCCCGACCACCCCGGCGTCGTTGCCGAGCTCGGCGACCGCGAACGCGGGTTCCGGGTGGTAGCCCCGCGCGGGCAGGTGGTCGAGGAACGCGGCGCGGATGGGGCGCAGCAGCTTCTTGCCGGACGACGCGACCCCGCCGCCGATGACGAACAGCTGCGGGTCGAGCACGACCGCGAGGCTCGCCATCGCCTGACCGAGCCAGCCGCCCAGCTGCCGGAGGGCGGCCAGGGCGCCCGGGTCGTTCTCGCTCACGAGGCGCGCGATGATGCCGCCGTCGAGCACGCCGCCTGCGGCCTCGCGGGCGAGGGCGAGCGGCACGCCGATCCCGCCGCCGTCCGCGATCTCGTTCGCCATCCGCTGGAGGGCGCGGCCGGACCCGTACTGCTCGATGCAGCCGTGCGCGCCGCAGCCGCAGGGCAGCCCTCCCGGCACGACGCGGAGGTGCCCGATCTCCCCCGCGACGCCGAAGCCCCCGCGCAGCAGCCGGTCGTCGGTGACGATGGCGCCCCCGACGCCCGTGCCGCTCGTGATCATCACCATGTCCGAGACGAGTCGCCCGGCGCCGTAGCGGAACTCCGCCCAGCCGGCGGCGTTCGCGTCGTTCTCGATCACGACAGGGAGGCCGAGCCGCTCCTCCAGGCGCTGGCGGAACGGCTCGTTCCGCCAGCGGATGTTCGGCGCGTAGTAGACGACGGACTGGCCGGCGTCGACGAATCCCGCGGCCGCCACGCCGACGGGCAGCCGGCGGCCCGCGTCGAGCTCCTCCACCATGTCGACGACGGCGGTCTCGAGGGCGGCCGGGTCTGCCGCGTCCGTGGGCACTCGCCGGTATCCCGTCACCGCACCGAACTCGTCGACGACGCCGCCGGCGATCTTGGTGCCGCCGATGTCGATCCCGATCGCCTGCACGGCTGCACAGCCTAAGGCGTGGCCGATGGACGCGGGCCGCGACGGCGGCCCGGCCGGTAGGATCGAGGTCCGCCGGACCCGAAGGAGCCTTGCCGTGCAGGAGTTCGAGGCGCGGGCGCTGATCCCCGCGGAGCCGGCGCTGAACGTCGCCGACCTGCTCGCCCAGCGGGTGAAGCAGGCGCCGTCCGCCGTGCTGTTCGCCCGCCCCGACGGTGACGGCTGGCGGGACGTGACGGGCGAGGCCTTCCTCGCCGAGGTCGTCGCGCTCGCGAAGGGGTTCGTCGCCGCCGGCGTGCAGGCGGGCGAGCGGATCGGCCTGCTCTCCTCCACGCGCTACGAGTGGACCCTCGTCGACTTCGCCGCCTGGTACGCGGGCGCGTTCGTCGTGCCCATCTACGAGACGAGCGCTCCCGAGCAGGTGCGGTGGATCCTCGCCGACTCCGGCTGCTCCGCGGTGATCGTGGAGACGGCCGAGCACTTCACCCGCGTGGACGAGGTGCGGGCCGACCTGCCCGGCGTCCGCGAGGTGTGGCAGCTGGGGCTCGGGGACCTCGAGAAGCTCGCCGAGGGCGGTCGAGGGGTGACCGACGAGGAGATCGAGCGGCGCAGGCAGCTCGCGACCGAGAGCGACATCGCGACGATCATCTACACGGCCGGCACGACCGGGCGGCCGAAGGGCTGCGTGCTCACCCACGGCAACTTCGTCGAGCTCGCCCGCAACACGACGCTCGCGATCCCGGAGGTCGTGTCGCCGCAGGCCTCGACGCTGCTCTTCATCACCCTCGCGCACGTCTTCGCGCGCTTCATCGCCGTGCTGTGCGTGCACGGCGGGGTGAAGGTCGGCCACCAGGCGGACACGTCGAGGCTGCTGCCCGCGCTCGCCTCGTTCCAGCCGACGTTCCTGCTCGCCGTGCCGCGGGTGTTCGAGAAGGTGTACAACTCGGCGGAGCAGAAGGCGGAGTCGAGCGGCCGCGGCAAGGTCTTCCGGTGGGCCGCCGACACCGGCATCGCCTACTCCGAGGCCCGCGACGCCGGTTCGGTGCCGGTCGGGCTCGCGGCGCGCTACGCGGTCGCGAACGCCCTCGTCCTCCGGAAGCTGCGCCGCGCGCTCGGCGGCCGCGTCGAGTGGGCCGTCTCCGGCTCCGCCCCGCTCGGCAAGCGCCTCGGCCACTTCTACCGGGCGATGGGCGTGACCATCCTCGAGGGCTACGGCCTCACCGAGACGACGGCGCCCGCCACCGTGAACCGGCCGTCCAAGTTCAAGATCGGCACGGTCGGCCCCGTCCTGCCCGGGGTCGCCGTGCGCATCGCCGCGGACGGCGAGGTCGAGCTGCGCGGCATCGACGTGTTCCGCGAGTACTGGAACAACCCGGAGGCGACGGAAGCCGCGTTCGACGACGGGTGGTTCCGGACCGGCGACATCGGCAGCCTCGACGAGGACGGCTACCTCACGATCACGGGACGCAAGAAGGAGCTCATCGTCACGGCGGGCGGCAAGAACGTCGCGCCTGCCGAGCTCGAGGATCCCATCCGCGCGAACCCGATCGTGAGCCAGGTCGTGGTGGTCGGCGAGGGCAGGCCGTTCATCGCCGCGCTCGTCACCCTCGACGCCGACATGCTGCCCACCTGGCTCGAGAACCACGGGCTCGACAAAGGCCTCTCCGTCGCCGACGCGGCCGAGCTGCCCGCGGTCCGCGAGGAGGTGCAGCGCGCGATCGACGCGGCGAACACCCGGGTCTCCCGGGCGGAGGGGGTGCGGGCGTTCGCGATCCTGCCGGAGGACTTCACCGAGGCGGGCGGGCAGCTGACGCCGAAGCTCAGCGTCAAGCGCCACGTCGTGCTCGAGCAGTGCGCTGAGCGCATCGACCGGCTCTACGAGGACGCCAGGACGAAGCACGGCGCCGCCTCGCCGCACTGAGCGGCGGTCAGAACCAGGGGGCGCGCCGGACCTCGGCCATCGCCTCGCGGCGCACCGCCGGCTCGAGCCGCGAGAGGTACACGCGCCCGTCGAGGTGGTCCTGCTCGTGCTGCAGCGCCTCGGCGAGCACGCCCTCCCCGATCACCTCGACGTCGGATCCGTCGAGCTGCCGGCCGACCGACCTGGCCCACGGGTGCCGCCGGGTCGGGAAGGTGAGCCCGGGCACGGAGAGGCACCCCTCGTCGAACTCCTCCGGCTCGCCGCGCACCTCCACGAGCTCCGGATCGAGCAGATAGCCGAACCGCCCGTCCACGTTGTAGGCGAACGCCCTCACGGCCACGCCGATCTGGTTCGCCGCGACGCCCGCCCGCCCCGGCACCTGCACGGTGTCGAGCAGGTCGGTCACGAGCGACTCGAGCCGCGCATCCGTCGCGCCGGCGGGCGCCGCGACCGTGCGCAGGACCGGATCGCCGAAGAGCCGGATCTCGCGGACCGCCACCCTCGTTCCGTCAGGCGTCGCGACGTGCCGGCAGGCCGTCGACGACGAGCGCGGCGAGGGTGCGGGCGGCGTCCTTCGTGACCTGGCGGAGGTCCTTGTACGACACCACGGAGCCGGCGGCGAGCTGCGGGTCGTACGGGATCCGCACGATCTCGCGCACGCGCGATGCGAAGTGCGATTCGATCTCGTCGAGCTTCACGAGGCTCGTGCCGTGCGTCGCCGTGTTGATCGCGACGACGGCGTTGCGCACCAGGTCGCCGTACCCGTTCGCCTCGAGCCAGGTCAGGGTCTCCGACGCGAGCCGCGCCTCGTCGACGCTGCCGCCGGAGACGATCACGACCGAGTCCGCGCGCTGCAGGGTCGCCCGCATGACCGAGTGCACGATGCCCGTGCCGCAGTCGGTGAGGGCGATCGAGTAGAACCGGGCGGCGAGGTCGGCGACCACGTTGTAGTCGTTCTCGTCGAACGCCTCGGACAGCAGCGGATCCGTGTCGGAAGCGAGGATGTCGAGCCGCGTCTCGTCCCGGGAGACGAGCGTCGAGAAGTCGGTGAAGCCGCCGATCGAGTTCGCGCGGGTCACGACGTCGCGGACCGTCGCGCGGGTCTGCTTCGTGACGCGCTCGGAGAGGGTGCCGCGGTCGGGGTTGGCGTCGATGGCGATGATCCGGTCCTCGCGGATCGTCGCGAGGGTCATCCCGAGCAGGGTCGTCACCGTCGTCTTGCCGACGCCGCCCTTGCGGGTGAGCACCGGCACGAACCGGGTGCCGCCTTCGAAGACCTTCGCGATGCGCGCCGCCTGCTCCTTGCGGGCCCGCTCCGTCGCCGAGTCGCCGAGGTTGAGGCGGTGCAGCGTCGCCGCGTAGACGAACCGGTTCCACTTCCCCGTCGGCGCCTGCCGCACGCGGCCGCCGCCCTCGATGAGGCGGTCGGGCGTGAGCATCGCCGCCGACTCGGGCTCCCCCGAGGGCGCACCGGCGCGGCGCTCCCGCCGGCTGGCGGTGCCGGCGCCGTCGAGGCGCGGGACCTCGCCGGTCGCGCCGGGGTGGTGGCCGCCGAGGGGCCCGACGGGTGCGGGGCCGCCGAGCAGCGCGTCGTAGGCGCTGCCGGTGCGGCGGGCGACGGGCGTGCCGCCGGTCGTGCGCGGCACGGGACCCGTGCGGTGGAGGGCGCCGGTCGTGCGGGGCACGGATCCGGTCGGGTTCGCGGGCCGGCCGCCGGACGGGGTCCAGGGCAGCGGCAGGGCGTCGGTGGGCGCATCGCTGCGCACGATCTCGACGCTGGACGTGCCGGTGTCGCCGACCGAGCCGGGGTCGACGGTGATGTCGTCGATGCGTACGGCCGCCTCGTCCTCGGGCACCTCGCGCTTCGGCAGCGGGGGCAGATCGATCTCGATGGACGGGTGCCCGAGCAGCGGGCCCAGGTCCCCGGAGGGGTTCACGCGGCCGGCGCCGGAGCGGCGGCCGACCTCCTCGCCCGCGGCGCGCGTGACGAGCGCCACCTGCAGGGGCTCGTCGGAGAACTCCGGCGCGTCGTCCATGCGGGTGCCGTCGAG
Organism: Amnibacterium sp.; assembly: GCA_025936735.1. Lineage (GTDB taxonomy): Bacteria > Actinomycetota > Actinomycetes > Actinomycetales > Microbacteriaceae > Amnibacterium. Next base: position 1,546 of record JAICSU010000157.1, on the reverse strand, counting down.
CAGACCGCCGGAGGAGTCCGGCTTGTTGCGCTTGTTCACCACGGGTTCAGCTCCCTCGACGGGGTCATTGGGTTCGACTCTAACTTGAGACTTCTCCGTACCCCGGAAGGCGACGCGGCGTGCCAGGCACGGTTGCGAGGCGGATCCCGGGTCGGTCCGACCGGGCGCACCGGGTACGTGCGCCGCCTCCATTGTGCGCCCGGCCCCGCCGGGAACGGCAATCGAGGGGTGCTAGCCCACCACGACGAGCAGGTCCCCGGCCTCCACCTGCGCGGTGGCCGACAGCGCGAGCCGGGTCACCGAGCCGGCCACGGGGGTGGTGATCGAGGCCTCCATCTTCATCGCCTCGATCGTGGCGATCGTCTGGCCCGGCTCGACCTGCTGCCCCTGCTGGACCTTCACGGTCACGACCCCGGCGAACGGCGCGCCGATCTCGCCCGCGCGGTTCGGATCCGCCTTCTCGGCCGAGCGCTGGGTCACCGTGATGCTCCGGTCCCGCACGAACACCGGCCGCAGCTGGCCGTTGAGCGTGGTCATGACGGTGCGCATGCCCTTGCCGTCCGCCTCCCCGATCGCCTCCAGCGCGACGAAGAGCTGCACGCCCTTCGCGATCTGCACCGAGTGCTCGGCGCCGGGCTGGAGCCCGTACAGGTAGTCGGCGGTATCCAGGATCGACAGATCCCCGAACAGCTCGTTCAGCTCGGTGAACCGGGACGTCGGGCCGGGGAACAGCAGCCGGTTGAGCGCGGCGCGGCGCGTTGCCGGGTCGCCCGAGAGCGCGGCGCGGTCGGCGTCGCCGATCGGCGTGACGCCGATCCGTACCGTGCGACCGTGCAGCACCTTCGTGCGGAACGGCTCCGGCCATCCGCCCGGCAGGTCGCCGAGCTCGCCCGCCATGAAGCCGACGACGGAGTCGGGGATGTCGTAGCGCTCGGGATGCTGCTCGAAGTCGTGCGGGTCGGCCTCGGTGGCGGCGAGCTGCAGCGCGAGGTCGCCGACGACCTTCGAGGACGGGGTGACCTTCGGGATGCGGCCGAGGATGCGGTTCGAGGCGGCGTAGAGGTCCTCGATGAGCTCGAACCGGTCGGCGAGGCCGAGCGCGATGGCCTGCTGCCGCAGGTTCGAGAGCTGGCCGCCGGGGATCTCGTGCTTGTACACCCGCCCGGTCGGGCCCGGCAGCCCGGACTCGAACGGCCGGTACAGGGCGCGGACGGCCTCCCAGTACGGCTCGAGGTCCGACACGGCCGAAAGCGGGATCCCGGTGTCGCGCTCGGTGTGCGCGAGCGCCGCGACGAGGGCGGAGAAGGACGGCTGGCTCGTCGTGCCGGACATCGGCGCGGAGGCGACGTCGACCGCATCCGCGCCCGCGTCGCTCGCGGCCAGCAGCGTCGCGAGCTGGCCGCCCGCGGTGTCGTGCGTGTGCACGTGCACGGGCAGGTCGAACTCGCGGCGGAACGCCTCCACGAGCGTCGCCGCGGCCCGCGGCCGCAGCAGGCCCGCCATGTCCTTGACGGCCAGCACGTGCGCGCCTGCGTCGACCATCTGC
>JAICSU010000020.1 GCA_025936735.1 Amnibacterium sp. | reverse complement strand
AGCTTCTCGCCGACGCTACTCGCCGACGAGGTCGTGCCCGACGGGCGACTTGACGTCTTGACCGAGGTCATCAGGTTCGCGCGCCTCCAGGGTCGAATCGCTGTTCCGGGCAATGGCGATGATTCTGTCATCCTCAGCGAAGCGCGCAAACACCACGCCCATCGTGTCGCGCCCCTTGGCGGGAACTTCGGAGACAGCGGAGCGGACGACCTTACCGCTTTCGAGCACGACGAGCACCTCGTCGCTCTCGTCCACGATCAGGGCGCCGGCCAGGTCACCGCGGGCCTCGGCGAGCTTCGCCACCTTGATCCCGAGGCCGCCGCGGCCCTGCAGCCGGTACTGGTCGACCGCGGTGCGCTTCGCGAATCCACCCTCCGTGACCACGAAGACGAAGCCCTCGTCGGTCACCACGCGCGCCGCGAGCAGCTGGTCGTCGCCGCGGAAGTGCATCCCGATGACCCCGGAGGTGCTGCGTCCCATCGGCCGCAGCGCGTCGTCGTCGGCCCGGAAGCGCACCGACATGCCCTTGCGGGACACGAGCAGCACGTCGGACGACTCCCCGACGAGCAGCGCCTGGATCAGCTCGTCGCCCTCGCGCAGGTTCAGCGCGATGATGCCGCCGGTGCGGTTCGTGTCGTACTCCGCGAGGGCGGTCTTCTTCACGAGGCCGCCCCGGGTCGCGAGCACCAGGTACGGCGCGACCGTGTAGTCACGGATGTCCAGGATCTGCGCGACCCGCTCGTCCGGCTGCATCGCGAGCAGGTTCGCGATGTGCTGGCCCTTCGCGTCGCGGCTCGCCTCCTGCACCTCCCAGGTCTTCACCCGGTACACCCGGCCGGCGTTCGTGAAGACGAGCAGCCAGTGGTGGGTGGAGGTGACGAAGAGGTGCTCGACGACGTCGTCCGCCCGCAGCTGGGCGCCGCGCACGCCGCGACCCCCGCGCCGCTGCGACCGGTACTGGTCGCTGCGCGTGCGCTTGATGTATCCGCCGCGGGTGACGGTGACGACGACCTCCTCGTCGGGGATGAGGTCCTCGATGGTCATGTCGCCGTCGAAGCCGTACTGGATCTCCGTGCGGCGCTCGTCGCCGAACCGGTCGGTGATCGCCTGCAGCTCCTCGGAGATGATCTCCCGCTGGCGGCGGGGCGAGGCGAGGATCGCCTGGTACTCGGCGATGAGCCGCTCGAGCTCGGCGGCCTGCTCCATGATCCGCTGCCGCTCGAGGGCGGCGAGGCGACGCAGCTGCAGGCTGAGGATGGCCGTCGCCTGCACCTGATCGACGTCGAGCAGGGTCATCAGGCCGTCCCGCGCCTCGTCGGCCGTGGGGGACCGGCGGATGAGGGCGATGACCTCGTCCAGCATGTCGAGCGCCTTGAGGTAGCCGCGCAGGATGTGCGCGTCCGCTTCGGCCTTCTGCAGCCGGAACCGGGTGCGCCGCACGATGACCTCGACCTGGTGGTCGACCCACGCGCTGATGAAGCCGTCGAGGGCGAGGGTGCGCGGCACGCCGTCGACGAGGGCGAGCATGTTGGCGCCGAAGTTGTCCTGCAGCGGGGTGTGCTTGTAGAGGTTGTTCAGCACGACCTTCGGGACCGCGTCGCGCTTCAGCACGATGACGAGCCGCTGCCCGGTGCGCCCAGACGTCTCGTCGCGGATGTCCGCGATGCCGCTGATGCGGCCGTCGTTGACGAGCTCCGCGATCTTGATCGCGAGGTTGTCCGGGTTCACCTGGTACGGCAGCTCGGTGACGACGAGGCAGGTGCGGCCGTGGATCTCCTCGACGCTCACCACCGCCCGCATCGTGATCGAGCCGCGACCCGTGCGGTACGCGTCCTGGATCCCCTTCGTCCCGAGGATCTGCGCCCCGGTCGGGAAGTCGGGTCCCTTGATCCGCTCCATGAGGGCGGCGAGCAGCTCCTCCCGGGTGGCGTCCGGGTGCTCGAGCGCCCACTGCGCGCCGGCCGCGACCTCCCGGAGGTTGTGCGGGGGGATGTTCGTCGCCATGCCGACCGCGATGCCGGCGGACCCGTTGACGAGCAGGTTCGGGAACCGGCTCGGCAGGACGACCGGCTCCTGGGTGCGACCGTCGTAGTTGTCCTGGAAGTCGACCGTGTCCTCTTCGATGTCCCGCACCATCTCGAGGGCGAGCGGGGCCATCTTGGTCTCGGTGTACCGAGGGGCGGCGGCCGGGTCGTTGCCGGGCGAGCCGAAGTTGCCCTGCCCGAGCGCGAGCGGGTAGCGCAGGCTCCAGTCCTGCACGAGGCGCACGAGCGTGTCGTAGATCGCGCTGTCGCCGTGCGGATGGAACTGGGCCATGACGTCGCCGACCACGCGGGCGCACTTGCTGAACGCCCGGTCCGGCCGGTAGCCGCCGTCGTACATCGCGTAGATCACGCGACGGTGCACCGGCTTCAGGCCGTCGCGCACCTCGGGCAGCGCGCGCTGCACGATCACGCTCATCGCGTAGTCGAGGTACGACCGCTGCATCTCGAGCTGGAGGTCGACCTGTTCGATGCGGTCGGTCATGTGGTGTGGTCCTTAGTTCGGTTCACAGCAGTGGCGCTGTGAGGACGAGGCGCGGGGCTTCCGGGTTCCGTGACGCGCCCTCCGGGCGCTCCTGGACCGTGGATGTCCGACGACCGCAGGTCGTCAGATGTCCAGGAAGCGCACGTCCTTCGCGTTCTTCTGGATGAAGGTGCGGCGGGACTCGACGTCCTCGCCCATGAGGGTGGAGAAGATCTCGTCCGCGGCGGCCGCGTCCTCGAGGGTCACCTGGAGCAGCGTGCGCGTCTCCGGGTTCATCGTGGTCTCCCAGAGCTCCTGGTAGTCCATCTCGCCGAGGCCCTTGTACCGCTGGATCCCGTTCTCCTTCGGGATCCGCTTGCCGCGGGCGATCCCGTCGGCGAGCATCGCGTCGCGCTCCCGGTCGCTGTAGACGTACTCGTGCGCCGAGTTGCTCCACTTCAGGCGGTACAGCGGCGGCTGCGCGAGGTACACGTAGCCCAGCTCGATGAGCGGCCGCATGAACCGGAACACGAGCGTGAGCAGCAGCGTGGTGATGTGCTGGCCGTCGACGTCCGCATCGGCCATGAGCACGATCTTGTGGTAGCGGGCCTTCTCCGCGACGAAGTCGTCCCCGATGCCGCAGCCGAACGCCGTGATCATCGCCTGGATCTCCTGGTTGGCGAGGGCCCGGTCGAGCCGGGCCTTCTCGACGTTCAGGATCTTGCCCCGGAGCGCGAGGATCGCCTGGTTCTCGGGGTTGCGCCCGCGGACGGCGGAGCCGCCGGCGGAGTCGCCCTCGACGAGGAAGATCTCCGCCTGGGAGGCGTCCCGGGTCTGGCAGTCCTTCAGCTTGCCGGGCATCGACGCGCTCTCCAGCACGCCCTTGCGCCGGGTGGCGTCCCGCGCCTTGCGGGCGGCGAGCCGGGCCGTCGCGGCCTGCTGCGCCTTGCGGACGATGTCCTTCGCCTGCACGGGGTGGCTGTCGAACCAGTCGACGAGCTGCGAGCTCACGACGCGCTGCACGAAGGTCTTCGCCTCGGTGTTGCCGAGCTTCGTCTTCGTCTGGCCCTCGAACTGCGGCTCGCCGAGCTTCACGGAGATGACCGCCGTGAGGCCCTCGCGCACGTCGTCGCCGGAGAGGTTGTCGTCCTTCTCCTTGAGCAGCCCCTTCTCCCGGGCGTACCGGTTCATCAGCGCGGTCAGCGCCGCGCGGAAGCCCTCCTCGTGCGTGCCGCCCTCGTGCGTGTTGATGGTGTTCGCGTACGTGTGGACGCTCTCGCTGTAGGCCGTGGTCCACTGCATCGCGACCTCGAGGGAGATGCGCCGCTCGGTGTCCTCCGACTCGAACGAGATCACCTCCGGGTTCACGAGGTCCGACTTCTTCGTGGAGTTGAGGTACTCGACGTAGTCGACGAGGCCCCGCTCGTAGCGGAACACGACGCTGCGGTCGATCTTGTCGTCGTCGACCTCGCCCTCGACGGGCTCGGAGGTGCGCTCGTCCGCCAAGCGGATGGTGAGGCCCTTGTTGAGGAAGGCGTACTGCTGGAAGCGGGTGCGCAGCGTCTCGTAGTCGAACTCGACCGTCTCGAAGATCTCGGCGTTCGGCCAGAACGTGATCGTCGTCCCCGTGCCCTCGGCCTCCTCCTCGGCCTGGAGGGGGGCGAGCGGAACCCCGTTCTCGTACCACTGGCGCCAGACGTGGCCCTGCCGCTTCACCTCGACGTGGAGCCGTTGCGACAGGGCGTTCACCACGGAGCTGCCTACGCCGTGCAGGCCGCCGGAGACCGCGTATCCGCCCCCGCCGAACTTGCCGCCCGCGTGCAGGACGGTCAGCACGACCTCCACGGTCGAGCGTCCCTCGACGGGGTGGATGTCGACGGGGATGCCCCGGCCGTTGTCCTCGACCCGCACCCCGCCGTCGGCGAGGATGCGCACGTCGATCGTGTCGCAGTAGCCCGCGAGCGCCTCGTCGACCGCGTTGTCGACGATCTCGTAGACGAGGTGGTGCAGGCCGCGCGGGCCCGTCGACCCGATGTACATCCCGGGGCGCTTGCGCACCGCCTCGAGCCCTTCGAGCACCTGGATGGAGCCGGCGCCGTAGTCGTCGCCCGGCCGCGCCGCAGCGGGTGGTTCCCCGGTCGGGGCGTCCACGACGGTCGCACCGTCCTGGCGGGTGTCTTCGAGGTCCTCGAGGCCGTCTCCGCCGAGCCCGGCGCGTCCGTCATCCGTCATCGAATCCGTACTCCGATCGTCGGGTCCAGTCTACTGCCTCAGCGTGTCCCGCCCGACCGGATTCGCCCGTCTGCGGCCCCGGAATTCCGCCGTTGACCGAATCACCCCACTCAGCCGTAGGTATCGCGCGGACCGCGCCCTGGAACCGATCTGCGGCCGTGATTCCAGCTGGGGGTGTTGGGCCCGAGGAAGCGGATGCTCTCGACGCCCGCGTCGGGGAAGTCCGCGGCGATGCGATCGGCGATCTGCGAGCGCATCAAGCCGAGCTGCGTCGCCCAGGCCGTGGAGTCGCAGCGGACGAGCAGCACGCCGTCCTGGAAGCCCTCCACCTCGGCGTGCCGGGACGTCTCCTCACCCGCGATCGAGCGCCAGGCCGCGGTGAGGTCGGTCTGCGCGAGCGGCGTGCGCCAGCCGAGCGCCTCGGTGACGCCGGCGAGCACCGACCCGGCGGGCAGCGGGTCCCGTCCTCGCCCGAACGGCAGGCTGTCGCCCGTGCGTCGCGGTGGCTCCCGGCGCTTCCGGGGAGCGCCGAACGCGGCGCGCAGCCGCAGCCACACCCGCTGCCCCTCGTCCATCGGGCCGCCGGTCGGATCCGTCATGCCGGCACCTCCCCCACGATCTCGCCCGCCCGGATGTGCGTCACGCGGCCGGCGAGCGCTTCCGGGATGTCCCCCTCGACGGCGGCGGTGATCAGCACCTGCTCGTAGCGTCCCACCTGGCCGGCGAGTCGTGTGCGCCGCTTCTCGTCGAGCTCCGCGAAGACGTCGTCGAGGATCACGATCGGGTCCCCGGTCGGCAGGGCCCGGCGCAGCAGCTCCACGGAACCCAGCCGGAGCGCGAGCGCGAAGGACCAGGACTCGCCGTGGCTGGCGTGGCTCCGCGCCGGCAACCCGTTGACGCCGAGCACGAGGTCGTCGCGGTGCGGGCCCACGAGCGTGATCCCCCGTTCGAGCTCGCGGCGGCGCGCGACGGCCAGGGCGGCGGCGAACCGCTCGGCCGTCGAACCCTCCCCCGCCCCGTCTACATCGATCGAGCGGAGCGGCTCGAGGGCGACGCCCTGGTCCTCGCCCGCGAGCACGGCGTACTGCTCCGCGACGTACGGCTCCAGCTCGGCCGCGAGCTCGGTGCGGGCGTCCAGCAGCTCGGTCCCGGTCGCGATCAGCCGCTCGTCCCAGATGTCGAGGGTGCCGAAGTCGCCACCGGCCCGTGCGGTGCGGAGCAGCCCGTTGCGCTGCTTGAGCGCCCGGTCGTAGTCGGCGACGACCCCCGCCAGGCGCGGTGTGCGCTGCACGAGCAGCTCGTCGAGGAACCGGCGGCGCGCGGACGGCTCACCACGGACGAGGGCGAGGTCCTCCGGCGCGAAGAGCACGCTGGAGACGTTCCGGGTGATCTCGCGCGGACGGACCGCGCTCCGGTTGACCTGGGCGCGGTTGGGCCCCGAGCGGTTCAGCAGCACCTCGGCGAGCACCTCGCGCTCGCCCGCGACGACGACCGCGCGGACCACGGCGCTGTCCTCCCCCGCCCGGATCAGCGCGGCGTCGCCGGCGACCCGGTGCGAGGACAGGGTGGTGAGGTAGCCGATCGCTTCGACGAGGTTCGTCTTGCCCTGGCCGTTGCTGCCCGCCAGCACGTTCGGGCCCGGGACGAACTCGATCTCGGCGGTGCGGTAGTTGCGCCAGTCGGTGAGGCTCAGGCGGAGTATCCGCACTCCGCCTCCTTCCTCGTCGCGTCGAGGGGCCTACTTGGTCGGATGCAGATCCTGCGCGGCCTTCGCCTCGTGCGCCTTGACCGCGTGGCCGCCGAACTGGTTCCGCAGGGCGGCCACGGCCTTCATCGCCGGCGACTGGTCCTGCCGCGAGACGAACCGGGCGAAGATCGCCGCGCTGATCGCGGGCATCGGCACCGCGTTCTCGATGGCCTCCTCGAGGGTCCAGCGGCCTTCGCCGGAGTCGTCGACCCAGCCGTCGATGTCCGCGAAGTCCGGATCCGCGTCGAGCGCCCGCACCATGAGCTCGAGGAGCCAGGAGCGGATGACCGTGCCCCGCTGCCACGCCTTGAACGTGCCGGGCACGTCGGTGACGTGGGGAGACGACTCGAGCAGCTCGTAGCCCTCCGCGTACGCCTGCATGATCGCGTACTCGATGCCGTTGTGGACCATCTTCGTGTAGTGGCCGGCGCCGACCGGGCCGGCGTGCACGAACCCCTCGTCCCTGGGGCCCTCCGGACGGAGGGCGTCGAAGACGGGCATGACCTTCTCGACCTGCTCGTCGCTGCCGCCGACCATGAGGCCGTAGCCGTTCTGCAGGCCCCAGACGCCGCCGGAGACCCCGACGTCCATGAAGTCGATGCCGAGCTCGTGGAGCTGCTTCGCGTGCTTCTCATCGTCGGTGAACTTCGTGTTCCCGCCGTCGATGATGAGGTCCCCCGGCTCGAGCACCTCGGCGAGCGCATCCACGACGGAGTCCGTGATGCGGCCGGCGGGCACCATGACCCAGACGATCCGCGGCGTGGGGAGGGCCGCGGCCAGCGCGGCGTAGTCGGCGACGTCGCTCAGCTCGGGGTTCGTGTCGTAGCCCACCACGTCGATCCCCGCCTCCTTGAGGCGGGAGCGCATGTTGTTGCCCATCTTGCCGAGCCCGACGAGGCCGATCTTCATAGCGTTCTCCGTATCCGTTGGTCCGGTCAACGGAGCAGCAGGTTCGGCTGGAGGAGGTAGCGGTAGTCCTCCGCGCCGGCCTCGTCCTTCGAGCGCTGACCGGTGATCAGCACCGGCCCGGGCTTGTTCGGGTTCTCCGTCTTCGTGAACGAGAGTCGCACGAACTCCGTGTGCACTCCCGAGAGTCCGTCGAGCAGGAACTGGGGCTTCAGCGAGACGACCATGTCCCCGCCGGTGAGCACGGCGTCGAGCTGCTCGGACGCCTGCGCCTGCTCGCCGCCCGCGGCCTCGAGGGTCACCCCGTCGGCCGTGAACGAGTACTTCAGCGCCGCCTCGCGCTCGAGCACGAGCTGCACGCGGCGGGTGGCCTCGACGAGCTCGGCCGTGCTCAGCACCGCGAAGTGGTCGACGACGTCGGGGAAGAGCCGCCGGACCGGCGGGAAGTTGCCCTTGATGAGCAGCGACGTCACGGTGCGCCGGTCCGCGCTGAAGCCGATGAGCTCGCGGTCGCCGCCGCGGGTGATCGAGATCGTCACGTCGCCGCTGCCGCCGAAGGTGCGGCCGACCTCCTGGAGCGTGCGGGCCGGCACGAGCGCCGTGCTCTCCCCGGTCTGCTCGGTGTGCCACTCGATCGCCCGGATCGCGACTCGGTACCGGTCGGTGGCCACCAGCCCGAGCGAGTTCTCGGCGGCCTCGAGCTGCACGCCGGTGATGACCGGTGTGACGTCGTCCCTGGAGGCCGCGACGACCACCTGGGCGATCGCCGCCGAGAAGTTGCCGGCGGGGATCACGCCGGTCGGCTCGCCGACCACCGGGAGGCTCGGGTATTCCGCCACCGGCATGCTGAGGAGGGTGAAGCGGGCGCTGCCGCCGCTCACGATCACCCGGTTGTCCTCGGTGCGCACGTCGACAGGGGCGGACGGCAGCCGGTTCGCGATGTCGGCGAGGAGCCGGCCGGAGACCAGCACGCGGCCCGGCTCCTGCACCTCCGCGTCGATCTCCGTGCGGGCGGACACCTCGTAGTCGAACGACGACAGGGTGAGGCCGCGCTCGGTGGTCTCGATCAGCACGCCCGAGAGGATCGGCAGGGTCGTGCGCTGGGGGAGCAGCTTGACGGCGAACGACACGGCGTCGCTGAAGACGTCCCGGTTCGCCTGAAATCGCACTGCATCTCCTCATCGCCGGTGGGGTTCCCGGTGGGCCCTGCCCCCGGTCACAAGGTCGTGAGCATGCTAGCGGGTGCCCGTCGCCGTCGATCAGGGCCGTGGGTGCTGCCGCCCCTCCGCTGTCCACAGCGCGGAATCGGATGGAGGGAGAGATGGATCAAGAAGGACAACACCACTCTTAACAGGTGTGCACACTGTGGATAACCCCGGGGATGCCGCATCGCGAGCCGGAACTACACGCCTGCAAGTTGTCGAAACCGTGCGGAGGCGTCCTCCGGAGAACGGGCCGGGGCTGTTCGAGCGCCGGTCGGCTCTGCACACGTCCCCCGTCCGAGGGGGCACGGGCGACGGCCGTCGTCCACAGTTATCCACAGGCGTTCCACATGGGGGTGGATTCCCGCCGGGGACTGCGATCCATCCCCCTGTTGGCAAGTGTGTGGGAAGGGGCCGACACCGCGTCAGCCCGCATCCGGGGGCCGTCCCGTTCCCGGCCGCCCCCGCTCCTCCTCGCCCTCCCCGCAGGGACGACTCAGAGCGCCGGAGCGCGCTGGTTCGTCCCCACGGCGCTGGGAAGGGCTACTTGCGGTAGCGCTGGTCCTGCTTGATCCGGCTCGTGAGCTCGGAGACCTGGTTGTAGATCGAGCGCCGCTCCTTCATGAGCTCGCTGATCTTCTTGTTGGCGTACATCACCGTCGTGTGGTCGCGGCCGCCGAAGAGCTGGCCGATCTTCGGCAGCGAGAGGCTCGTCAGCTCCCGGCAGAGGTACATGGCGATCTGCCGCGCCGAGGCGATCTGCTGGGAGCGGGACGAGCCGTACAGGTCGTCGACCGAGAGCTTGAAGTACTCCGCGACGGCGCTGATGATGTCGGCCGGCGCGATGACGTTGTCCTCGTCCAGGGTGATGAGGTCCTTCAGCACCGTCTGCACCAGCTGCAGGTCGACCGGCGAGCGGTTGAGGCTCGCGTAGGCGGTGACGCGGATGAGGGTCCCCTCGAGCTCCCGGATGTTGCTCGACACCTTCGAGGCCATGAACTCGAGGATGTCGTCCGGCACCTGCAGCCGCTCCGCCTGGGCCCGCTTGCGGAGGATCGCGATCCGGGTCTCGAGGTCGGGGATCTGCACATCGGTGATGAGGCCCTGCTCGAAGCGGGAGCGCATCCGGTCCTCGAACCCGGTGAGCTGGCGCGGGGCGAGGTCGGAGGTGATCACGACCTGCTTGTTGTGGTCGTGCAGGGTGTTGAAGGTGTGGAAGAAGGCCTCCTGGGTGGAGTCCTTGCCCGACAGGAACTGGATGTCGTCGATCAGCAGGATGTCGACGTCCCGGTAGCGGGCCTGGAACTGGGCCGCCTTGTTCGTCGCGATCGAGTTGATGAAGTCGTTCGTGAACTCCTCGCTCGACACGTACCGCACGCGGATGCCCGGGAACAGGCCGACCGAGTAGTGGCCGATCGAGTGCAGCAGGTGCGTCTTGCCGAGCCCCGACTCCCCGTAGATGAACAGCGGGTTGTACGCCTTGGCCGGCGACTCGGCGACGGCGAACGCGGCGGCGTGCGCGAAGCGGTTCGATGCGCCGATGACGAAGGTGTCGAAGGTGTACCGCGCGTTGAGCCGGGATTCCGACGTCTCGCGCGCCCGGTCGTCGGCGCCCGTGGGCGGGAACGTCGCCGGCGGCGTGCGCGGGACCTCGACCGCCTCCGGGCGGGGTACCGCCGCGACCGGGGCCGTCGTGCTCGAGGTGTACGGCTCCGGCGTGATCTCCGGGTTGACCGTCACCGCGAAGGTGTGGATCTCGAAGTCGCCGGACAGCCCGCCGATCGCCTCGGTGAGCGGCATCCGTGCCCGCTGCTCGAGCATCGAGCGGGTGAAGTCGTTCGGCACCTCGAGGTAGATGACCCCCGCCATGATGCCCTTCGGCTCGACGAGGTTCATGAAGCCCTGCAGCTGCGGACCCACCCGGACGTCGGAGTCCAGGGCCTCGCGGATGCGGGCCCAGGCGTCGGCGGCGACCTCGGGCACGTTCGGCTCCTCCAGGTGCGGCCGCCGGATCACGGCAGGCATGCGGAAGCGGCCGGCGGCCGCGGGGGTGGGGTCTCGACGCGTTCCTCGACGGGACGTCGAGTCGCCGGACGGGCGCCCACGGTAATCCCCGCATGTTTCCACAGACAAGTCCACATCGGTGGATTGACCTGTGCAGAACTTCGAGTTCCGGTTGAGGGCGGGGTCGGAGTCCGGCCTGATCCGCGCGGCACCGGGCCTCGCCGCGCGGCTCCCCGGGTCCTGGTGTACTGTGATGCGGTTCCGCGGCGCGTTTGCAGCGCCCCACGTTCTTGCGCCCCGATCCGGCCGTTCCACCGGCTCGCGCGGGCACCGGCACTCCGTAAGGGGATCCTCATGACCAAGCGCACGTTCCAGCCGAACAACCGCCGCCGCGCCAAGGTGCACGGCTTCCGCCTGCGGATGCGCACCCGCGCCGGCCGCGCGATCCTCGCTGCCCGTCGGCGCAAGGGTCGCACCGAGCTCTCGGCGTAACGCCGCTTTCGGTGCTCGCCAAGGCGAACCGGGTCACCTCCGCCACCGACTACCGGCGTCTCGTCCGCTCCGGTCGGCGTGCACGGGGTGCGCTCACCCTCGCCTACGGGCGCCGCACCGGCTCCGACGATCCGCTGCGGGTGGGCGTGATCGTCGCCCGCAACGTCGGCGGCGCCGTCGTGCGCAACCGGGTCCGTCGGCGGATCAAGGCCGCCGCGTGGTCGTTGACCGGGGAGGTCGCCGGGCTCGACGTCGTGGTGCGCGCGCTCCCGGCCGCCGCGGGGGCCCCCTGGCCCGAGCTCGCCGGCGAGGTCCGCGACCACGTCACCACCCTCGCCGCCACGGTGCGCCGATGATGCGCCGCATCGGGATCGCGCTGCTGCTCGCACCCCGCAACGTGGTCATCGTTCTGCTGAAGGCGTACCGCGCCGTGATCTCACCGCTCTACGGCGACGTCTGCAGGTACCATCCATCCTGCTCGCGATACGCCCTCGAGGCCGTGCAGCAGTCCGGCGTCGTGATCGGTTCGGCGCTGGCGGTGGCCCGGATCGTCCGGTGCAATCCGTGGTCACGGGGAGGCGTGGACGACCCGCCTCAGCGGCTGCGACCCACCTACCGCATCACCCAGCTCGGCTTCGTCGGGCACGTCGAGCACTCAGGAGCCTGACCCAAGTGGACATCTTCGGCACCATCCTCTGGCCCTTCAAATGGGTCATCGAGGCGATCCTGGTCGCGTTCCACAGCGGGTGGACCGCGATCGGGATGAACCCCGCGGACGGTCTCACCTGGATCCTCTCCATCCTCGGCCTCGTGCTCGTCGTGCGTGCCGCCCTCATCCCGCTCTTCGTTCGGCAGATCAAGAGCCAGCGCAAGATGCTCGAGATCGCTCCGCAGCTGAAGAAGATCCAGGAGAAGTACAAGGGCAAGCGCGACCAGTTCTCCCGTGAGGCGATGAGCCGGGAGACGATGGAGCTCTACAAGCGCACCGGCACCAGCCCGTTCTCCTCGTGCCTGCCGCTGATCGCGCAGATGCCGATCTTCTTCAGCCTCTTCCAGGTGCTCGACAACGCGCAGAAGCATCCGGAGGCCGCCGGCATCGGCCTGCTGTCCGCGCCGCTCGCTCACCAGTTCGGCACCGCGAAGCTGTTCGGCGCCCCGCTCGCCGCAACGCTGACCGCGAACCAGGGCATCCCGCTCGTCACGGTCATCGCCATCGGGATGATCGCCCTGATGACCGCCTCCCAGTTCATCACGCAGCTGCAGATCATGTCGAAGAACGTCTCCCCCGAGACGATGGCGAGCCCCATGTACCGGCAGCAGAAGATGCTGCTCTACGTCCTGCCGCTCGTCTTCATCTTCTCGGGCATCGCCTTCCCCCTCGGCGTGATGTTCTACTGGGTCTTCTCGAACCTCTGGACGATGGGGCAGCAGTTCATCGTCATCCGCAACTCGCCGACGCCCGGCAGCGAAGCCGCGAAGGCGCGCGAGGCACGGCTCGCGAAGAAGGCGGCCAGGAAAGAAGACGCCGCCGGCGCCGGCGCCGGCGCCGGCGCGACGAGCCAGGCTGAGGTCGTCCACACGCCGCGGCCGAACACGCAGCGCAACCAGCCGGTGAGCAAGGCGCGGGCGAAGCGGACAGGGGAACGACGAGCATGAGCACGACCGACGAGGGCGCCCCGGGCGCGGACACCGAGCAGGCCCCCACCGGTCCGGCCGCCGACCGCGCCGAGACGGCCGGCGACGCTGCACCCGTCGACGTCGGCGACCTGGCCGCCGACTACATCGAGGGGCTGCTCGACATCGCGGACCTCGACGGCGACATCGACATCGAGGACGAGCACGGACGCACGACGCTCGTCGTGAGCGGGGGCGACCTCCGGCTGCTGTCCGCCGCGGAGACCGTCGGTGCCCTCCAGGAGCTCACCCGGCTCGCCGTGCAGACGCGGACCGGGGACTTCGCGCGGCTCACGCTCGACATCGGGGGCAGCCGCGACCAGCGGTCCCGGGAGCTCGCGGGCCTCGTGCAGCGCGCCGTGGACGCCTTCGCCGCGGGGGACGAGCGGTTCCCGCTCGAGCCGATGTCGTCGTACGAGCGCAAGCTGGTGCACGACCTCGCCGCCGCCCAGGGCCTCGGGTCGCACTCCGAAGGCGAGGGACCGGGTCGGCACATCGTGCTCACCCCGGCGTGACCGATCCCGTCGAGCCGGAGCCCGAGGTCGCTCAGCGCGTCTTCGGCCCCGGCCTCCCGCTGGTGCGCCGGTATGCCGCGGACCTCGCGCAGCACGGCGTCGAGCTCGGCCTGATCGGGCCGCTCGAGCCCGCCCGCCTCTGGACGAGGCACCTGCTGAACTGCGGCCTCGTCGCCCCGCTGATCCCGAGCGGCGCCACCGTCGCCGATGTCGGCAGCGGCGCCGGCCTGCCCGGGCTGGTGCTCGCCGCCGCCCGCCCCGACCTGACGATCACGCTCATCGAACCGATGGAACGCCGGGTGGTCTGGCTGCAGGACGAGATCGGCCGCCTCGGGCTCGAGCAGGTCACCGTGCGCCGGGCCAGGGCGGAGGAGGTCGGTGACCGCTTCCAGGTCGTCACCGCCCGAGCCGTCGGCGCGCTGCAGAGGCTCCTTCCCGTCGTCGCGCCGCTCGTCGCGCCGGGCGGCAGCATCGCGCTGATGAAGGGCGCCGGCGTCGATGAGGAGATCCGCGCGGCGGACCGCGTGATCCGGAGGCTCCGCCTCGCCGACCTGCACGTGGAGATCGTCGGCACGGGCATGGCCTCCCTGGAAACCCGCGTCCTAGTGGCTACAGTGCCCGATTGACCGTGGCCGCATCCGGCCCCGCTCCCCCACCACCAAGGACCGCTGTGAAACCCAGCTCAGCCCTCGAGGCACGAGGCTCCTCCGGCTTCGACGACTCGACGCCGCTCGCCCGCGAGCTCGCCGACATCACGCGCCGCCGCGCCCGCATCCAGTCCACCGCGCTGCCGAAGCCCAAGGCGACGCGCATCTTCACCGTCGCCAACCAGAAGGGCGGCGTCGGCAAGACCACCACCACCGTGAACCTGGCCGCCGCGCTCGCGAAGTCGGGGATGCGGGTGCTCGCGATCGACCTCGACCCGCAGGGCAACGCCTCCACGGCGCTCGGGGTCGAGCACCGGCACGACACGGTGAGCGTCTACGACGTCATCATCGGCGAGACGCCGATGGAGGAGGTCGTGCAGTCCAGCCCGGAGTTCCCGACGCTCGACTGCGTGCCGGCGACGATCCACCTCGCCGGCGCCGAGATCGAGCTCGTCTCCCTCGTCGCGCGTGAGCAGCGGCTCCGTACGGCCCTCCGGGCGTACCTGGACTCGGTCGCCGACCCCTACGACTACGTCTTCATCGATTGCCCGCCCTCGATCGGACTGCTCACGATCAACGCCTTCGTGGCCGCCACCGAGGTGCTGATCCCCATCCAGTGCGAGTACTACGCGCTCGAGGGCCTGAGCCAGCTGCTGCGCAACATCGACCTCATCGAGAAGCACCTGAACCCGAACCTGGCGGTGTCGACCATCCTGCTCACCATGTTCGACGGGCGGACGAACCTCGCCAACCAGGTGGCCAACGACGTGCGGGAGCACTTCCCGAAGCAGGTGCTCGGCAGCGTGATCCCGCGATCCGTACGGATCTCGGAGGCGCCGAGCTACCAGCAGAGCGTCATCACCTACGACCCGAGCTCCCCCGGGTCGCTCTCCTACCTGGAGGCGGCCGCGGAGATCGCGCGAAGGGGGGTCGCCGCGTGAGCGCCCCGAAGCGGACCGGGCTCGGCAGGGGGATCGGCGCGCTGATCCCGATGAACGAGCACACGGCGGACACCTTCTTCCCGCCGGGGATCGGCGGGACGGCGCTCGCGACGGCGTCCGACGACGACCTCGTCTCCGTGCCCGGCGCACGGCTGGCGGCGCTGGACCCGGACGACATCCGGCCCAACCCGCAGCAGCCGCGCACCGACTTCGATGCGGAGGCGATGGCGGAGCTCGTGCACTCCATCCGGGAGAACGGGGTGCTGCAGCCGATCGTCGTGCGCCCCCTGCCGCCCGGCGAGGACGCCCGCTACGAGCTCGTCATGGGCGAGCGGCGCCTGCGGGCGACGAAGGAGGCGGGCCTCCGCACGATCCCCGCGGTCGTCAAGGACACCGCGGACGAGCAGATGCTGCACGAGGCGCTGCTCGAGAACCTGCACAGGTCGCAGCTGAACCCGCTCGAGGAGGCGTCGGCCTACCAGCAGCTCATCGCGGACTTCGGCATCACGCACGAGCAGCTCGGCGCCCGGCTCGGCCGGTCGCGCCCGATGATCACGAACACGGTCCGGCTGCTGCGCCTGCCCGAGCACATCCAGCGGAAGGTCGCCGCAGGCGTGCTGTCCGCCGGGCACGCCCGCGCGGTGCTCTCGGTCGTGGACCCGGAGCTCATGGACCGCCTCGTCGACAAGATCGTCAACGAGGAGCTGAACGTGCGGCAGGCGGAGGCCGCCGCGATCCGCATGGCGGGCCCGGCCAAGGCGAAGAAGTCCACGGGCCGCCGCAACGAGCACCTCGACGAGATCGCCGACCGGCTCGGCAGCCGGTTCGACACCCGGGTCAGGGTGAACCTCAACGCAAAGCACGGGCAGATCGTCATCGACTTCGGCTCCGTCGCCGACCTGAACCGCATCCTCGCCGACATCGGGGAGGATGCGTGGGAGGAAGGCGAGGCCCGCGAGCGGATGCTGGCGGAGCGGCAGCGCTGACCCCCGCCCGCTGACGAGCACCCTGCGGACAGTCGAGCAGGCTGCAGCCTGCTCGACTGTCGCTCAGGCGCTCGCGAGGCGAGCCGGGAGCACGCCGACAGCCGCGAGCCGGCGTCCGACACGGTTCATCGCGGGATCGAGGTACTTGGCGCGGCCGTCCATCTCGCCGACCGCGCCGGCGTCGGGGAACCAGAAGTCCACACGGGCCACGAACCCGTCTGCATCGAACAACTCATGCTGCAACACGGGCATGGGAAGGCCGATTCGGTGCATGGTCACCCGGCTGAGCGACTCCGCGGCCGACTCCCCGCCGCCGTCGGCGAAGCGGACCACCTCACGGATCTTCACCGCCGCGCGTCGCGGTCCCGCCCGGCCGACGGCCGCCTCCAGGTCGGCGCGAGTCGAACCGGTCTGCCGCAGCGCCGCGTCGGCGACGACGACTCCCTCCGCGAACGCCGCGCTGCCGGCGACATCCACCGCCGTTCGGAGCGGCGAGGTGCAGAGCAGCCCGTGCACCTGGGCGACCTCCTCTTCCCGGAGCGGGGAGCGGTGCAGGCGGGCTCCCTCGAGTGGCCGGGTCCTGCTCGCATCCGTCACATCCACCAGCCCCATGCGTGCCACGAGGAACGGCATGCCATGCAGCAGCACGGCCGACCAGTGCGAGAAGACCGCCGGGGCATCCGATGTCGCGGCGAACGCCCGGATCCGAAGCACGGCCATCGTCGTGGGCTCGAGCAGCGTCAGGTCCGACTCGCGGACGTACACCCCACGACGGAGTCGCCGACGGATGCCGCGCTCGACGTCCCGCGCCAGCGCCCGCTGCTCGGCGACCCCGTAGGCGCGGCCCGTCACGACCGTCAGTTCGATGTCCCATGGGTTCATGAGCGGAGAGCATGCGGGTGTGCCCGGAGTGCGGACGAGAGGGGGTGCAGATCCGGCGCTCTTGCCGGATGCACGGCGGTTGGGGAGGAACGGGTGCCACGCAGGGAAGCGCTTCTGAGGGGCGCTCGCCGGCGCGGGTGGGTGCGGGCGGGACGGATAAGGGGGGCTCCCGAGCACCTTCCGGGCACCCGAGCGGGCTGCAGCCTGCTCGGGTGTCGTCGAGGCGCTCGCTAGTGCGCGAGGGCGAGGCGGGTGAGGGCGGCGTACGTGTCGCCGAGGTTTCGGCCCGTCGACTTCAGCGCCTGCGGCAGCAGGCTCGTCTCCGTGAGGCCCGGCATCACGTTCACCTCGAGGAACCACGGCCGGCCCTCGGCGTCGACGATCATGTCGGACCGCGACAGGTGCCGCAGGCCGAGCGCGGTGTGCGCGAGCACCGCCAGCTCCCCGGCGGCCGCGGCCGCCTCCTCCGAGACGCGCGCGGGCGTGTAGAACCGCGTGGCACCGGCCGTGTACCGCTCGTCGAAGCCGTAGACGCCGGAGCGGGGCACGATCTCGACGGCGGGCAGCGACTGGGGGCCGTCCTCGTCCTCGATCACCCCCACCGCGATCTCGGTGCCCGTGACCTTCGCCTCGATGAGGGCCTCGTCGGCGTAGGTGAACGCGTCCATCATCGCGCGGGGCAGCCGGTCGGGCTCGTCGACGATCGTCACTCCCTGCGCGGATCCCCCGCGGGCCGGCTTCACGACGGCGGGTTCGGGGAAGGCGGCGAGGATGGCGTCGATGGCGGCGTGGGCCCCGATCTCCCGGAACACCTCGCGGGTCAGCGTCACCGAGCGGGGCGTCGAGCCGCCCGCCGTGGCGATGATCCGCTTCGCCGTCGGCTTGTCCCAGGCGAGCCGGGCGGCGTCGCCGCGGGTGCCGACGTAGGGGAGCCCGGCGGCGTCGAGCAGGGCTCGGAGGGATCCGTCCTCGCCGCTGGCGCCGTGCAGCACCGGCCAGATCATGCCGGGCCGCTGCTCGAGCAGCGCGGGCAGCAGGCGCGGGTCCGAGTCGAGCATCCGCACCGCGAAGCCGAGCCGGGTCAGCGCGTCGGCGACGCGGCGCCCCGACCGGAGGGACACGTCCCGCTCGTGGGAGATCCCCCCGGAGAGCACCACCACGTCGCCGGCGTCGGCCATGGGCGCGTTCCTTCCTTCGCTACCGGAGGTCCGGCGGCGGACTGGCGACGGCCCGATCGGACCGCCGCGGGGCGAGGGAGCCGGTGCCCTGGAAGGCCCGCACGAGCTCGAGCTCGCCGCCGATCACGGATGCGAGGCGCTGGATGCCGACCCGGATCTCCTCCGGTGTCGGGTAGCAGAACGAGAGGCGCATCTGCCTGCCGCCCTGCCCGTCGGCGTAGAACCCCGTGCCGGGGGTGTAGGCCACCAGCTCCCGCACGGCCCGCGGCAGCATCTGCTTGGAGTGCAGCTCGGCCGGCAGGGTGACCCAGACGTAGAAGCCCCCGTCCGGCACCGTCCAGGTCAGGTTGGGCAGGTACGTGCGAAGGGCGTCGAGCATCGCGTCCCGGCGCTCCCGGTACACCTCGCGGAAGCGCCCGATCTGGCTGCGCCAGTCGACCGTCTCGAAGTACTCGCTGATCAGATGGTGGGCGAAGCTGCTCGGCGAGAGGATCGCGGACTCGGCGGCGAGCACGAGCTTCTCGCGGATGGCGTGCGGCGCCACGGCCCAGCCCACGCGGAACCCGGGAGCGAAGGTCTTCGAGAACGAGCCGAGATAGACGACGCCGTCGGGGTTCAGCGTGTGCAGGGGCGGCGGAGGCGGGGCGTCGAACCAGAGCAGCCCGTACGGGTTGTCCTCGACGATGAGGAGCCCCGCCCGACGGCAGATGTCGACGATCCGCGGCCGGCGCTCGGCGGACAGCGTGACACCGGCCGGGTTGTGGAAGTTTGGCACCGTGTAGAGGAACTTCGGCCGCTTGCCCGCCGCTCTCAGCGCGGCGATCGTCTCCTCCAGCGCCTCCGGGACGAGCCCCTCGTCGTCGAGCGGCACGTGCACGATCTCGGCCTGGTAGGACCGGAAGACGCCGAGGGCGCCGACGTAGCTCGGCCCCTCGGCGATCACGACGTCACCGGGGTCGAGGAAGAGCTTGGAGACGAGGTCGATCGCCTGCTGCGAGCCGGTCGTCGTGACGACGTCGTCGACCGAGGCGGAGAGCCCCTCGAGCGCCATGATCTCGAGGATGTGCTCGCGGAGCCGCGGCAGGCCCTGACCGGAGCCGTACTGCAGGGCCGCGGCGGCATCCGTGAGCAGCAGCCGGTCGATGGCGGTGGCGAGCAGCTCCCGGGGGATCGCCCGGACGTACGGCATGCCGCCCGCCAGCGAGACGACCTCGGGACGCGAGGCGACCGCGAAGAGGGCCCGCACCTCGCTGACGGACAGCCCGGAGGTGCGGTCCGCGTAGGCGCCGAGCCACGGGTCGAGGTCGTCGCCCGGCACCTGCAGATCGGTCACGTGCTGACAGCCTCCCGCCGCCCGGGGTCCCGGACGCGCGTCGAGCCTACGGCAGGCGCCGAAGGGGGGGTCAGGCCAGCACGCCCGCGAGGTCGGCCTCGATGGCCGGCTTCGGCTTGGCGCCGATCACGGTCTTCACGACCTCGCCGCCGGAGTAGAGCTTCATGGCCGGGATCGACGTGATCTGGTACCGCATCGCGGTCTCGGGGTTCTCGTCCACGTTGAGCTTGACGATCTCGATCTTGCCGGGGTGCTCGGCGGCGATCTCCTCGAGCACGGGGGCCACCCGGCGGCACGGCCCGCACCAGGCGGCCCAGAAGTCGACGAGCACGGGCTTCTCCGCCTGCAGCACGTCCTTCTCGAACGTGGCGTCGGTCACTTCGCGCATCGTGCTTCGTCTCCTTGACTTCGTCGGGATGGATCGGATCGGCAGCCTACGCGCGTCAGACCAGCTGGCCGGACGGCGTGAGCGGGGTGCCGGCTGCGGGTGCCTCGCCCGGGGCGGAGTCGCCGAGGGCCTGCGCGAGCAGGTCGCCGGGCAGGTCGGCGAGGTAGTGCTCGGCGTCCAGGGCGGCGACGGTGCCCGATGCGGCGGCCGTGACGGCCTGGCGGTACGTCGGGTCGAGCACGTCGCCCGCGGCGAAGACGCCGGGCAGGGAGGTGCGCGACGACCGTCCCTCGACCGCGACGGTGCCCGCCGGGGTGAGCTCGAGCACGTCCTTCACGAGATCGGTGCGGGGGTCGTTGCCGATCGCGATGAACAGGCCGTCCAGCGCGAGCTCCCGCTCCGGCTCGCCGACCGTCGAGGCGAGGCGCACGCCCGACACGAGGTCCCCGCCGAGCACCTCGGCGACGGTTGAGTTCCAGACGAACTCGATCTTCGGGTTCTCGAACGCCCGCTGCTGCATGATCTTCGACGCGCGGAGGCTGTCGCCGCGGTGGATCACGTAGACCTTCTCGGCGAACCGGGTGAGGAAGGTCGCCTCCTCCATGGCGGAGTCGCCGCCGCCGACGACGGCGATGGTCTTCTGACGGAAGAAGAAGCCGTCGCACGTGGCGCACCACGAGACGCCGTGCCCCGAGAGCCGGTCCTCGCCCTCGACACCGAGCCTGCGGTACGCCGATCCCGTCGCGAGGATCACGGTCAGCGCTTCGAAGGTCTTGCCGCTGCCCGTGCGGACCCGCTTGACGTCGCCCTCCAGCTCGACCTCGACCACGTCGTCGAGGAGGATCTCGGCGCCGAACCGCTTCGCCTGCTCCATCATCCGGTCCATCAGGTCCGGGCCCTGCACACCCTCGGGGAAGCCGGGGAAGTTCTCCACCTCGGTGGTGTTCATCAGCTCCCCGCCCGCCTCGACCGAGCTCGCGATGAGCAGCGGCTTCAGCTCGGCACGTGCGGCGTACAGCGCCGCGGTGTAGCCGGCGGGACCGGAACCGATGATGAGGACCTGACGCATCGATCTGTCTCCTTCGTGGGTGGCCGAACCACTCTGCCCGTTCAACCGTCGCGAGGTGGGAGCTATTCCGCGCGCGCCGGGCGGAAGCGGTCGGTGACGAGGCGGATCGCCGAGCCGAGCTCGGGCGCCCTGAGCGCCGCGAGCACCCCCGTGTACACGGCCGCGACGACGAGGCCGATGAGGACCGTGGCGAGCAGACCGCCGAGGCGGGTGGCCGTCGGCCATCCTCCGGCGAACCCGCCGAGCACGGCGAGCAGCAGGAGTCCGACCGCGAGGGCGGCGAGCCCCGCCGCCGCGTACCGGAGGAGGGATGCGCCGATGCCGCGTCCGGAGAGGCCGCCGATCCGTCGGCGCAGCAGCCGCGCCGCGACGACCAGCTGCACGGTCGCCCCGATCGAGACGACGCCGGCGATGCCCGCGGCGATCGCCGTCCTCGGCAGCAGCAGGCAGAGCAGCACGCCGGCCACGACCACGACCACCTGGACGATCGTGAACCAGAAGGGGGTGCGGGTGTCCGCCAGGGCGTAGAACGTCCGCTGCAGGACGAACAGCGCGGTGAAGGGGAGCAGGCCGGCGAGGTAGGCGACGAGCACGGGGGCCAGGGCGGCGGCCTCGGTCGGGGAGTGGGCGAAGAGCGCGGAGAAGGGCAGGGCGGCCGCGATGAGCGCGGCGTCGGCGAGCGTGAGGACGAGGAGCACGATCCGCAGCGCCTGCGCGACGTCGTTCCGAAGGGCGTCGAGGTCGTTGCCGGCGGCGTGCTCGCTCATCCGGGGGTAGAAGACGGTCACGAGCGACACGGTCATGATCGAGTGCGGCAGCATGAAGATCAGCCAGGCGATCGACATGACGGCGACGGAGGCGCTCCCCGTACCGCTCGCGGACGACGCGACCCGGACCTCGATGAGGCCCGCCACCTGGGTGAGGACGAGCATGCCGAGCGTCCATCCCGCCGCCCGGCCGGTCGCGGACAGCCCGACGCCCCGCCAGCGGAAGTCGGGCCGGTAGTGCAGGCCCGTCCGGCGCCAGGCGAGCGTGAGCACCAGGGCCTGGGCGGCGATGCCGAGGGTCGAGCCGCCTGCCACCACGGCGGCCTCCTGAGAGGTGACCGACGTGGCTCCCACGTGGACCGATCCGAACAGGACGACGAAGACGCCGAGGGACGCGATCGCGACGACGTTGTTGAGGACCGGTGCCCAGGTGTACGGGCCGAACGAGCGGCGTGCGTTCAGCACCTCGCCGAGCACCGAGTACAGGCCGAGGAAGAACAGCTGCGGGAGGCTCCAGAACGCGAAGGTGATCGCGATCGGCAGCTCGGACCGGTTCCCGACGAACGCCGGCATCAGGACCGGTGCGGCGATGGTCACGACGACGGTGATGACGGCGAAGCCCAGGACCGCGATCGTGACGAGCTTGTTGACGTAGGCCTGCCCGCGGTCCTCGCCCGTGCTGGCGCGCACGATCTGGGGCACGTGGATCGCGGACCGCCGGCCGCCGCCGATCAGGGCGTAGATGCTGTTCGGCACGTAGGTGGCCTGGTTGAACGCGTCGGGCACGTTCCCGGTGAGGCCGAGCACCACCGTGAGCAGTGCCGCTCTGACGAAGCCGAGGATCCGGGAGACGATCGTGCCCGACGCGAGGATGGCGCTCGCCCGGCCGATGCCGGTGGCGCTGCTCACGAGCCGGCCTTCAGGCGTCGCCGGGCGCGCCGCACGTTGCGGTAGACGCCGGTGCCGAACAGGGCGAGCATCGCGGCCAGGAAGACGACGGCACCGAACGCCTCCCATCCGGCGTTGACCGCGATCTCGACCGTCGCGGGCTTGCCGATGACGTGACCGTCCTTCGTCGAGATGGTGAACGTGACGGCGACCTGGCCGTTGCTGATCGAGCGCACGGGCAGCTTCGCCTTCACACCGCTCTGCGCGGGGATGTCGACCACCTCGGAGCCCTGGATGTGGAGCCGTCCGTTGCTCGCCGTGCCCGACAGCACGACCTGCACCGGCTCCTCCAGCTGGTTCGTGAGGTAGACCGGCAGGCTGCCGCTGCCCCCGACGTAGGTGATCGAGCCGAGGCGGTCGAACCGGACATTGTGGACGAAGTCGTGGAACTGCGTCGTCACCGCCCGGACGGCGGTGACCCACCCCGGCTGGGGTGACCGCCACGCCGCGGAGAGGACGCCGAGCAGCGCGAGCCGCTGCGGGCCGGTGAGGGTGCCCGCCCGGGTGCGGACCGCGGTGCCGAGCTCGCGCACCGCGGCCTCGCCGGCGACGGCCGCCTTCGCGGGCGCCACGCGGTCGGCGGGCACGGATCCCGGCCGCAGCCGGACCGCCGTGGGTGACGAGCCGTGCGCGAGGGTGCCGAGGGACGTCCCCGTGATCCAGCTCTGCGCCGACAGCTGCGCCAGCACGCGGGCGAGCTCCGGCGCGTGCCCGCTGCGGGCCGGGACCGCGAGCACCGCGGACGCCTCGTGCGTGAGCGCATCCGTGCCGAGCAGGCCGACGAGCTCGGCGAGGGCCGCGTCCTGGGGTACGTCCGACCCGGACGCCGCGGCGGCGAGCAGCCGGGACGCGGTGGCGTCCGCCACGAGGACCGACGAGGAGCCGACCCGGGCGTGCGGTCCCGCGGCACGGCGAGCGGCGGTGTCCCGGACGTCGGACGACGACAGCATCGTCACGGGATACCCGGAGGCCGCGAGGTACGGGAGGTCGGCAGGGCTGACGGTGCCGGGTACCGGCCATGCCACATCGGTCGAGGCGTAGTGCCAGCCGAGCAGGGCGGCATCGCTCGGCACCGCGGTCCTCGTGGGCGCGGGACTGGGTGACGGGGACGCCGTCGCGGTCGGCCCCGGCGTCGCGCCGGGCGCGGGGGCGGAGACCGCGCCGCCCGCGAAGGTGGTGGGTGCCAGCACCGTCGACGCCCCCGCCGCGTGCTGCAGGGTGACGTCCCCGTCCGCGTACGGCAGGCGGATCACCTCGTTCGGCAGCCCGTCGAGGTCGGCGAGAAGCCTCGTCGCGGAGTCGGGCGCCGCGCTGCCGGCGAACCGGATCGACGCCTGAACCTCGGGATCCAGCAGGACGGTCGCCTCGGGATCGGCCTCGGCGGCGTCCACCGCGCGACGCCAGGCGCCCCCCGGCTCCGTCAGCATCCCCAGCTCGCCCGCGGGCACCACGCCCGTCGTGCCGGGGGGAGCGGTGACCGGGACGACCGTGCCCAGCCGGACGCGGCCGCCGAAGTCCTTCGGGATCCGGGTGACCGCCGAGTAGGCCAGCACCGGTGGCCCGCCCACGTCGAGCTCGGCCCCGACGAGGCGCGCCCCTGCGGTGGCGTCGATGACGCTGTCCACCACGTCCTTGGCGAGCCGCACGTGGATCCGCGCCGTCGTGCCGCCGGGCACCGACGGCGACCTGGTCGTCGCCACGAGGAACCCCTGCAGCACCGCTCCGGGATGCTCGATCTGCTGGGTGAGCGTGTCGACGCCGACCATCGGGGCCTGCTCGAGGGAGACCCGGATCGTGCCGCCGGCGAGGGTGCCTGTGCCCCGGTTGGTGACGGCGAGGTCGAGGTCGAGCGCGGAGCCCGGGGCGAGCACCCCGGCGTCGCGCGGCGCGATGCTCAGGGAGGGGACCGTCGTCGCCGCCTGCGCCGGCGCGACGGTGAGCGCGCTCAGCACGGCCGCGACCACGGCGCCCGCGGCGAGACGGATCGCGGTCCTCACCTGATCGAACCGGACGCGCGCCCCCCGGTCCCCAGCATGGCCGCGAGTCTACGGGCGACCCCCCGTCCCGGGGTCGGACGGCCCGCCGGTGCCCGGCTCGTAGGCTGTCGCTCATGCATCCGGTCGCCGCCGCCGTGCCGCGGCTGGCCGCGCTCGCCGCACGTCCGGCGGTCCGCCGGGTCGCCCGGGCGTTCGAGGAGGCGGGTCACGAGCTCGCGCTGGTGGGCGGGCCGGTGCGGGACGCGCTGCTCGGCCGGGAGGTCACGGACCTCGACTTCACGACGGACGCGCTCCCGGAGGTCGTGGAGCGTCTCGTCGCGCCGCTCGCCAGTGCCCAGTGGGACGCCGGGCGCGCCTTCGGCACCGTCGCGGCGCGGGTCGCAGGCGAGACCGTCGAGATCACGACCTACCGCCGGGACGTCTACGAGCCGTCCTCCCGGAAGCCGGAGGTGGTGTTCGGCGACAGCCTCGACGGCGACCTGCGGCGGCGCGACTTCACGGCGAACGCGATCGCGGTGCGGCTCCCCTCGCTGACCATCGTCGATCCCACCGAGGGGATCATCGCGATCGGGGAACGGCGGCTCGTGACGCCCTCGCCACCCCACGAGTCGTTCGACGAGGACCCGCTGCGCATGATGCGCGCGGCACGCTTCACGTCGCAGCTGGGTTTCACGCTGGACCCGGCGGCGACGGCGGCGATGCGCGACCTCGTGGAGCGGATCGACGTCGTGTCGCAGGAGCGCGTGCGCGACGAGCTCGTCAAGCTGCTCGCGACCGACGCGGCGCGCCCCGGGCTGGAGCTGCTCGTGGACACGGGGCTCGCCGAGCGGGTGCTGCCGGAGCTGCCCGCCCTGCGCCTCACCGTCGACGCGCTGCACCGCCACAAGGACGTCTACCAGCACAGCCTCACGGTGCTCGAGCAGGCGATCGGCTATGAGAAGGAGCGGCATCCCGGCGAGGAGCCGGACTTGGTGCTGCGACTGGCCGCGATCCTGCACGACATCGGCAAGCCGGCAACGCGCCGCTTCGAGCCGGGTGGAGCGGTCAGCTTCCACCACCACGACCTGGTCGGGGCGAAGCTGGCCAAGAAGCGGCT
>JAICSU010000299.1 GCA_025936735.1 Amnibacterium sp. | reverse complement strand
CCGGGACTCGACCCGCTCATGGAGGCGGACCCACCATCGGAGGACGCCGCCCCGGAACCCGAACCGGACCCCGAGCCGCTCCTCGCCGATGCGGCAGCAGGGGCGGTCGCCGAGGAGCCCGAGCCGGGCACCCCACCGATGGCGCGGCTGCCGGTGCTCGGCGTTGCTGCGGCACCGGAGCCCGTGCTCGCGGAGCCCGTTGCGGCGGAGTCCGTCGAGACGACCGACGCCCCGGTGGAGGAGCGCCGGCGGCGCGGGGGGCTGATCGCCGCGCTGGTCGTGGTGGTCGTCCTCGTGCTGGCCGGTCTGGTCACCGGGGGGCTGCTGCTCGCCTCGCCGCACCCCGCGCCCACCCCGTCCCATCCGGTCACCTCCCGGGCCGCGCCGCCCTCGCCCTCGCCCACCGCCGTCAGCCCGTCCCCGAGCCCCACGCCCTCCGTGTCGAGCCCGTCGCCCAGCCCGACGGCCACGGCCACCCCGAGCCCCACTCCGCGCCCGACCGCCACCACCGCCCCGGTCAGCGGCACCCCGACGAGCAGCGAGCTCGCCGACGCGATCCGCAACTACTTCGCCCTGCTGCCGGGGAACACCGACGCCGCGTGGAACCGGCTCACGCCGTCCTTCCAGCAGGGCCACGCGCAGGGCCGCGCCTACTTCGACTCCTTCTGGGGCGGCTACAGCAGCGTCAGCGTCAGCGACGTGGAGGGTGAGGCGCCGGACCGGGCCGGCGCGACCCTCACCTACGTCGCGAAGGACGGCACCCGGACGGTCGAGCACGACACCTTCCGGCTCGTCCGCCAGGACGGCGTGCTGAAGATCGACTCCGAGACGACCGGCTGAGGGAGTCGGGGCGCCTGGTTAGGGTGACCGGCATGAGCCGGGAGCCCGCCGCGACCCATCGGATCGGCCACGTCAGCGACAGCCACTTCACCGCGTCGGGGCTCCTGCACGGCCGGGTCCCCGTCACCCGCACCTTCGCCACCGCGCTCGACGGCCTGGCCGCGAGCGGCGTGCCCCTCGACGCCGTGGTGCACACGGGGGACGTCGCCGACGAGGGCGAGGCGGCGGCCTACCTCGCCGCCCGCGAGGCGCTGGGCGCCACGGCCGAACGCACCGGCTGGCGGATGCTGACGGTGCCGGGCAACCACGACGACCGCCTCGCGATGCGCGAGCACCTGCTGGGGCTGCCGCCGTCGGACGAGCCGATCGACACGATCGTCGACGTGCACGGGCTCCGGATCGCGCTGCTCGACACCTCCCTCCCGCATCGCGTCGAGGGCGGCCTCGACGACGAGCAGCTCGAGGCGTTGCACGAGGCGCTGCGCGAGCCGGCCGAGCACGGCACCGTGCTCGCCCTGCACCACCCGCCGGTGCCCGTCGAGGTCACGGGCCTGCAGCGCCTGCATCTCACCGGCCAGGACCGCCTCGCCGCCGCCATCGAGGGCGGCGATGTGCGGGCCGTGCTCGGCGGCCATCTCCACTACGCCACCACCAGCACGTTCGTGGGCGTACCCGTGTTCGTGGCCCCCGCCACCGCCTACACGATCGCGCTCCGCGGACCCGGGGGCGGCGTCGCCGGCCTCGACGGGGGCCGGGCGGTGGGTGTGCTCACCTGCTACGACGACGGACGGGTCGGGTACTCCCTGCTGCCCGCCGGCGGCGAGGAGGTCCTCAGCACCACGCCTGATGCGGCCTTCGACGGCATGGGCGTCGACGTGGAGCGCTGAGCCGGCCGCATCCTGGTCCCATGCTGCTCCCGGAGGCGATCGAGGCGCACCGCGCGCACCTCGAGGACGAGCGCGGCTACTCCCTCCACACCGTCGGCTCCTACGGGTCGGATCTCGCCGACCTCGCGCGGTTCGCCGCCGAACGCGAGGTCACGGAGGCCGAGGCCCTCGACCTCGAGCTGCTCCGCGACTGGCTCTACGAGGGCACCCAGCGGTCTCTCGCGCGGGCGACCATCGCCCGTCGCGCCGCTGCGGCGCGCAGCCTCACCGCGTGGCTGCACCGCGGCGGCCACCTGCCGGCCGACCCGGGAACCCGACT
>JAICSU010000200.1 GCA_025936735.1 Amnibacterium sp. | reverse complement strand
CGGCGGGCGAGCTGGGGGGTGTCGAGCTCCGACTCCACGGCGATCCGGCCGGAGATGAGATGCAGCCCTCCCGAGAACCGGAGGATCGTCGCGAGCTCCGCCGCGCGGACGGAGGTCTTACCGACCTCGACGTGGGTGAGTTCGTCCTTCACCTCGGCGGTCAGTGCCAATGCGCTTCTCCCCGTTCTTCCCCCGCGTATCCGCTTCCCGTGCGGCGACGCCCGTCAAGTCTCGCACCGCGCGGAGGACGGTGCACACCGCTCTACTCCCGGCCGAGGTCTCGGTGCTTCACGCTGACGGCCACGCCGGCCTGCCCCGCGAGCAGCGTCGCCAGCCGCTCGACGACGGCCACGGAGCGGTGCTTGCCGCCGGTGCAGCCGACCGCGATCGTGGCGTGGCTCTTGTTCTCCCGCTGGTAGCCGGCGAGCACGGGCGCGAGAGCGGCGGCGTAGCGCTCGACGAACTCGGTCGCGCCCGGCTGCCCGAACACGTAGTCCCTGACCTTCTCGTCCTTGCCGGTAAGCGGTCGCAGCTCCGGCAGCCAGAAGGGGTTCGGCAGGAACCGGGCGTCCGCGACCATGTCCGCGTCGGTCGGCACCCCGTACTTGAACCCGAAGCTCGTGATCGTGACCCGGACCCCGGGCCGCTCCGCGTCCGAGAACAGCTCGTTGATCGCGTTGGCGAGCTGATGGATGTTCAGCTCGGAGGTGTCGATGATGATGTCGCTCTGCTCGCGGACGGCGAGCGTCAGCGCCCGCTCGGCCGAGATGCCGTCGAGCAGCGTTCCGCTGCCCTGCATCGGATGCGGTCGGCGCACGGCCTCGAACCGGCGCACGAGGGCGGCGTCGTTGGCCTCCAGGAACAGCAGCTTCAGCTGCGGGCGCACCCCGCCCGGGCCGGGCGCGTTCAGCTCGGAGAGCAGCTGGCCGCCGCGCACGTCCACGACCACGGCGACGCGCGAGAGCCGGTCACCGGAGTGACCGGCGAGATCGAGCAGCGGCCGCAGCATCTGCGGCGGCAGGTTGTCGACGACGTACCAGCCGAGGTCCTCGAGGGCGTTGCCGACCGTGGAGCGGCCGGCGCCGGACATCCCGGTGACCACGAGCACGGACTGGTTCGCGGGCGAGGCGGACACGGTCGTGCCGGCCTCGGACGTGATGCCGTCCGTCATGAAGGTGCGCTCCTCGTAGGAGAGGGGGGAGGTCGGTAGGCGATCCTACCGGGCGGCGGGGTCCGTCCCGCCGACGGGCACCGGTTCCGCCGCTTCCCCGGGCGACGGGAGCTCCGGGGACGCTCCGTCCGGCTCGCTCCCCTCGGGCCGCGCGGTGGCGGCGAGCCGCTCGACCACGGCCGCCGCGAGCACCGGCCCGAAGCCGGGCACCTCGGCGACCGCCTCCACGCTCGCGGTCCGCAGCTTCGCCACGGAGCCGAAGTGCCGCAGCAGCACCCGCACCCGGGCCTCGCCGAGCCCCGGGATCTCCGCCAGCTGCGATGCGATGTCCCGCTTGCGCCGGCTGCGCTGATGGGTGATCGCGAACCGGTGCGCCTCGTCCCGGAGCCGCTGCAGCAGGAACAGCGCGTCGCTGTTGCGAGGCAGGATGACCGGGAAGTCGCTGTCCGGCAGCCAGATCTCCTCGAGCCGCTTCGCGAGGCCGACGACGGCGAGCCCGGTCACGCCGGCGTCCGCCAGCGCCCTCGCCGCGGCGGCGACCTGCGGCTGCCCCCCGTCCACGACGAGCAGGTTCGGCCGGTACGCGAACCGCTCCCCCTGCACCGCGGGCGCGGCTTCCTCGTCCGCGAGATGCGCGAGCCGACGGCGCAGCACCTGGTACATCGAGTCGGTGTCGTCGGTGGAGGAGGCGACGTTGAACCGCCGGTACTGGTCCTTCCTCGGCAGCCCGTCCTCGAACACGACCATCGAGGCGACGATGTTCGTGCCCGCCAGGTGCGAGACGTCGAAGCCCTCGATGCGCAGCGGCGCCTCGTCCAGGCCGAGCGCGTCCTGCAGGTCGTTCAGCGCCTGCGACCGCGCGGTGAAGTCCGCCGTCCGCCGCGTCTTGTAGAGCATGAGCGCCTGGGTGGCGTTGCGGGCGGCCGTCTCCGCGAGCGCGGCCTTCTCGCCGCGCTCCGCGACCCGGAGCCGCGTGCGTCCCGCGCCCCGCAGCCCGTCCGACTCCCGGCCCTCCGCACGCCGCCGGCTCAACCAGGTCTCGAGCCCCTCCGCGTCCTCGGGCAGCTCGGGCACGAGCACCTCCCTGGGCGGGTAGGCGTCGTCCTCGTAGGCGCCCAGCAGCACCGTCTCGACCAGCTCGCCGCGCGAGACGTCGATCTCCTTGTCGACGGTCCAGCTGCGCGTGCCCCGGATGCGGCCGCCGCGCACGATGAACTGCTGCACGCTCGCCGCCAGCTCGTCCTCCGCGATGCCGAACACGTCCGCGTCCACGTCCTCGCCGAGGACGACCGCCGTCTTCGCCAGCGCGGCCTCCATCGCGCCGAGCGCGTCCCGGTACTTCGCCGCCGCCTCGTAGTTCTGCGCCTCCGCCGCCTCCCGCATCCGCCGCGTGAGGTCGCCCCGGAACCGCTGGTCGCCGCCCGCCATGAACGACGCCAGGTCGGCGGCGAGATCGCGGTGCGCGTCGAGCGGGATGCCGCCGACGCACGGGGCCGCGCACTTGCCGATGTCGCCGAGCAGGCACGGCCGGCCGGTCAGCTCCGCGCGGCGGTAGGTGGTGTCCGAGCAGCTGCGCATCGGGAACACCTTGAGCATCAGGTCGAGCGTCTCGCGGATCGCCCACACCTTCGTGTACGGCCCGAAGTACTTGGCGCCCTTCAGCTTGCGGTTGCGCGTGATGAGCACCCGCGGCACCTCGTCGCCGAGGGTGATGGCGAGGTACGGATACGACTTGTCGTCCCGGAACTGCACGTTGAACGGCGGGGCGAACTCCTTGATCCAGCTGTACTCGAGCTGCAGCGCCTCGAACTCGCTGCCGACGACCGTCCACTCGACGCCCGCCGCGGTCGTCACCATGCGCCGGGTGCGCTCGTGCAGGGATCGCAGGGGCTGGAAGTAGTTGCTCAGCCGGGCGCGGAGGCTCTTCGCCTTCCCGACGTACAGCACCCGGCCCTTCGCGTCCCGGAAGCGGTACACGCCCGGCGAGACGGGGATCTCCCCCGCCTTGGGCCGCCAGGGGACGGTGTCGCTCATGTCCCCTCCCGCCCTCCCGCCACCCTCCACAGTGGCTCGGCAGGACATTCTCGCTTCAGCAGGACGAAAGCCCGGTTCTCGTCCTGCTGGAACGGATTCGTCCTGCTGTCGTGCTCGTGCACAGCCGCGACGGAGAGGCTCACGCGCTCGCCGCGAGCGCCGGCTGGCGGAGCACCTCCGCCAGGAATCGTCCGGTGTGACTGCCGGTGACCTCCGCGATGTCCTCCGGGGTGCCCTCGGCGAGCACGGTGCCTCCGCCGTCGCCGCCCTCTGGGCCCATGTCGACGACCCAGTCCGCCGACTTGATGACGTCGAGGTTGTGCTCGATGACGATCACCGTGTTGCCCTTGTCGACGAGGCCGTTCAGCACCTGGAGCAGCTTGTGCACGTCCTCGAAGTGCAGCCCGGTGGTCGGCTCGTCGAGCACGTAGACGGTGCGGCCGTTCGACCGCCGCTGCAGCTCCGTGGCGAGCTTCACGCGCTGCGCCTCGCCGCCGGACAGGGTCGTCGCGCTCTGACCGAGCCGCACGTAGCCGAGGCCGACGTCGACGAGGGTCTTGAGGAACCGGTGGATCGCCGAGATCGGTTCGAAGAACTCCGCCGCCTCCGCGATCGGCATGTCGAGCACCTCGGCGATGTTCTTGCCCTTGTAGTGCACCGCGAGGGTGTCGCGGTTGTACCGCGCGCCGTGGCACACCTCGCACACGACGTACACGTCGGGCAGGAAGTTCATCTCGATCTTGATCGTGCCGTCGCCCTGGCAGTGCTCGCAGCGGCCGCCCTTGACGTTGAAGCTGAACCGGCCGGGCAGGTAGCCGCGGGCCTTCGCCTCCACGGTCTCGCTGAACAGGGTGCGGATGCGATCGAAGACGCCGGTGTAGGTGGCCGGGTTCGACCGCGGGGTCCGCCCGATCGGGGCCTGGTCGACGTGCACGACCTTGTCGAGCTGGTCGAGCCCGGTGACGCGGCGGTGCCGGCCAGGGACCTTGCGCGCCCCGTTCAACCGATTGGCGAGCACCCGGTAGAGGATGTCGTTCACCAGCGAGCTCTTGCCGGAGCCGGAGACGCCCGTCACCGCGGTGAACACCCCGAGCGGGAACGACGCCGTCACGTTCTTCAGGTTGTTCGCCGCGGCGCCGACGACCTCGATGCGCCGCTTCCGGTCGATGGGCCTGCGCTCGGCCGGCACCTCGATCGCCCGCCGGCCGGCCAGGTAGTCGCCGGTGATCGACTGCGGCTCGGCCAGGAGGGAGTCGTATCCGCCGGAGTGCACCACCCGGCCGCCGTTGACGCCGGCCCCCGGCCCGATGTCGACGATCCAGTCCGCGGTGCGGATGGTGTCCTCGTCGTGCTCGACGACGATCAGCGTGTTCCCGAGGTCGCGGAGCTTGACGAGCGTGTCGATGAGGCGCCGGTTGTCGCGCTGGTGCAGCCCGATGCTCGGCTCGTCGAGCACGTACAGCACCCCGGTGAGGCCGGAGCCGATCTGGGTGGCG
>JAICSU010000203.1 GCA_025936735.1 Amnibacterium sp. | reverse complement strand
TCTCGGCCGGGGAGCTGCACGAGAAGCAGGTCGACTGGTGCCGGGAGCAGGCGGCCCGCTTCGAGGAGTACATGCAGCGCACCCACGACCCGGCGTTCACCACGTCGGGCGCCTGGCCCTGCCGCTGAGGGCGCTCAGCCCAGGTGGGCGGTGCGCGCCCAGATCGTGGACATCGGCGCGGTCCGGCCCGTGCAGACCTGCACCGGCGCACCCTGCTCCTCGCTGTGCACGTCGAGGCCGCTGTCGAGGTGCGCGACCGTGCGGCATCCGGCGAACGAGTCCCGCAGCCAGGACAGGCCCCGGCCGACGGCGACGACCGTCGTCGTGCCGGCGGGTGGCGGCGTCAGCGCGTGCATGCCGTTGTGCCCGCTGTACACGCGGTGCGCGAGAGCGGGCGCGAACCGTTCGATCGCGCCTGCTTCGCCGTAGTTGGCCGTGAGCACGACGGCGCCGGGCAGGTGCGCCTCGGGCACCCGGTCGACCTCGTCGGCGTACCGCGGCCAACCGACCTGGTCGCGGGCGACCTTGTCCCAGGCCGGGATGGGCGTGAGCCCGAGCAGGGGCAGCGGCACGATCGGCAACGAGACGACGGCTCCGGCCATCGCGTTGACGGCGACGGCCGCGATCACCAGCCGTCGCCGGCCGAGGGTGTCGGCCCATTCCACGACGGGGACGCAGCCCACGGCGAAGACGGCGGCGAGCACGCCGTAGCAGTAGTAGAACTGCGCCCCCATCAGGATGACGAGGGTCATGACGGTGACGAAGGTCGCGGTCAGCAGCCGCAGCTGGCGCCAGGCCGGACGTGCCGCGATGGCCACGAGGCCGGCGAGCCAGAACGGGACGAGCGTCGGACCGAGCAGCGCGCCGAGGAACGGCACGACGAACGGCCGGAGCAGCAGCCCGTTGGCCGTCGACAGCGCGGAGCCCATCGCCAGCTGCGGGAGCCCGTGCGCGACCTGGTAGACGAGGTTCGGCGCGCCGACGACCGCGGCGATCAGTCCGGCCCCGGCCGCCCACAGCCAGGTGCGGCCCGGCGCGCGGATCGTGGCGAGGCCCGCGGCGAGGCCGGCGAGCAGGACCACGATGAGCAGCTTGTTGTAGAGGCTGAGGCCCACCACGAGACCCGCGACCAGCCACCACCCGGGGCGCTCGCGCAGCACCGCGCGCAGCACCAGGAGGATCACGAGGGGCCAGACGAGCAGGTCGAGCGACGCGGTGAGCATCACGTGCCCGAGCTGCAGCGTGAAGTCGGCGAAGCCGTACCCCCAGGCGGCGAGCGCCTGGGCGCGGCGTCGGCCGCCGATCTCGGCGGTGATCGCGGCCACCACCACGACCGAGGAGGCGGCGGCGAGAGCGGCGGGGATCCGGATCGCCCAGACCGTGTCGACGAGCAGCGAGATGCCGTGGACGATCAGCGGCGTCAGCGGGGGCTGGTCCGTGTAGCCCCACGCGGCCGGCAGCAGGCGGAAGTACAGCTCGTCACGGTGGTAGCCGTACGCCGGCGACAGCGCCAGCAGCACGACGAGCAGCGCGCCCGCGGCGAGCAGCACCGGTCCGCGCGCCGGGGCGGCGCGCTGGAGGGGTGCGGAAGCATCGGTCCCCGGCAGCGGCGCCGGAAGCGCCGCCGTCCCGGCGGGACCGGTGCCGGAAAGGCTCAGCGACCGAAGTTCTTGAAGCGCTGGTTGAACTTCTCGACGCGGCCGGCGGAGTCGAGGATGCGCTGCTTGCCGGTGTAAAAGGGGTGCGACGCGGAGGAGATCTCGACGTCGATGACGGGATAGGTGTTCCCGTCCTCCCACTCGATCGTCTTGCCCGAGCCCACCGTCGACCGCGTGAGGAAGGCCTCACCGGACGCGAGGTCGCGGAACACGACGGGGCGGTACTCGGGGTGGATGCCGTTCTTCATGGGAGATCCTTCGCTGCAGCGAGACGAGAGCCGGCCGCGGGGCCGGGGAGGGCCGCGATCGCAGCCGACCGACGATCCTACCAGTCCGTGCGTCAGGCGGTGAAGGAAGCCCTCGCCGCGTAGCGGCCGTCCTGCTCGGTGATCTCCACGGGGAGACCGAAGGTCTCGCTGATCCGCTCGGACGTGATGGTCTCCGGGATCGGTCCGGCCGCCACCACCGCGCCCTGCCGCAGCAGCAGCGCGTGCGTGAAGCCGACCGGGATCTCCTCGACGTGGTGGGTCACCATGACCATGCCGGGCGCCGCGGGCGCGCTCGCGTAGCCGCCGAGCAGCTGCAGGAGCTCCTCGCGGGCGCCGAGGTCGAGGCTCGCCGCCGGCTCGTCGAGAAGCAGCAGCTCCGGATCCGTCATCACGGCGCGGGCGATCTGCACCCGCTTCTGCTCGCCGTCGGAGAGATCCCCGAAGCGGCGGTCCCCCAGGTGGTCGAGCCGCCACTCGGCGAGCACCCGCTGGGCGCGGCGCACGTCGATGTCCTCGTACTGCTCGCTCCACCGCCCGGTCACGCTGTACGCGGCGGTGAGGACCACGTCGAGCACGGTCTCCGAGCCGGGGATCCGCTTCGCCATGGCGGTGGACGCGAAGCCGATGCGCGGGCGGAGCTCGAACACGTCGGCCCGACCGAGCTTCGCGTCGAGCACCTCGACCGTGCCCCGCGTCGGATGCAGCTGGGCGGCGGCGAGCTGCAGCAGCGTCGTCTTGCCTGCGCCGTTCGGTCCGAGGATGACCCAGCGGTCCGCGCTGTCGACGCTCCACGAGACGCCGTCGAGGATGGTGGTGCCGCTGCGGGTGAGGGAGACGTCGGTCAGCTGCAACACCACAGGCATGGCCTCAACCCTACCGAGGCCCACATGGGCGCGATCCCGGGGCGCCGGCTCAGCCCGCCAGCAGCCGCTCGTAGATCTCGACCGTCTGGCCGCCGATCGCGTCCCAGTCGAAGACCGCCTCGGCACGGGCACGACCGGCGACGCCGTAGCGCGCGGCGGTCTCGCGGTCGGTGACGACCTCCGTCAGCGCGGCCGCGAGGTCGGCGACGAACCGGTCGGGATCCAGCGGCGTCCCCGTGCCGTCGGTGGCCTGGTCGATGGGCACGAGGCGCCCGGTCTCCCCGTCGACGATCACCTCGGGGATCCCGCCGGTGGCGGTGCCGACGACCGCGGTGCCGCACGCCATGGCCTCGAGGTTCACGATGCCGAGCGGCTCGTACACGGAGGGGCAGACGAACACGTCGGCCGCGGTCAGCAGGGCGGTGAGCTCGACCCTGGGCAGGATCCGCTCGATCCAGACCACGCCGCCGCGCTCCTGCTGCAGCTCGCGGACGAGCCCGGACACCTCCGCCATGATCTCCTGCGTGTCCGGCGCTCCTGCGCAGAGGACCAGCTGCACGTCGGCGGGGAGCGCCTTCGCCGCGCGGAGCAGGTAGGGCAGACCCTTCTGGCGCGTGATGCGCCCCACGAAGATGATCGTGGGCCGATCGGGGTCGACACCGAGCGAGCGGACGAGGTCGGTGTCCCGGTTCGGCTGCCACCCCGCGAGGTCGATCCCGTTGTAGACGACGTGGAGCCGATCGGGGTCGACGCCCGGGTAGCAGCGCAGGATGTCGTCGCCCATGCCGCGGGACACGGCGATGACCGCGTCGGCGGACTCGAAGGCGGTGCGCTCGATCGCGCTGGAGATGCGGTAGCCGCCGCCCAGCTGCTCGGCCTTCCAGGGGCGCAGCGGCTCGAGGCTGTGCGCCGTGACGACGTGGGGCACGCCGTGCAGCAGCTTCGCGAGGTGGCCGCCGGCGTTCGCGTACCAGGTGTGCGAGTGCACGAGATCGGCGCCGGCCGCGCCCTGCGCCATCTGCAGGTCCACCCCGAGGGTGGTGATCGAGCCGTTGGCGCCCTCGAGCTCCGCGGGAACCCGGTAGGCCGTCACGTCGGCCTCGTCGCGCGGGGCGCCGAAGCACCGAACCTGCACCTCGATCCGGGTGCGCAGGGCCTTCACCAGCTCGGCCGCATGGACCCCGGCTCCGCCGTAGATGTCGGGCGGATACTCCCTGGTCAAGAGGTCGACTCGCATGGGCGTCACCCTAGCCCCGGACCCCCCGTGAAGTCCCGGTCGGGGGCCAGCCTCGGGCGACCGGCTGGCGCTACGGTGAGCGCATGCCATCGAAGAAGATATTCGGCATCGTGCTCGCCGGCGGCGAGGGCAAACGGCTGATGCCACTGACCGAGGACCGGGCCAAGCCCGCGGTGCCGTTCGGCGGGGTCTACCGGCTCGTGGACTTCGCGCTGTCGAACCTGCTGAACTCCGGCATCACGCAGATCGTCGTGCTG
Organism: Amnibacterium sp.; assembly: GCA_025936735.1. GTDB lineage: Bacteria > Actinomycetota > Actinomycetes > Actinomycetales > Microbacteriaceae > Amnibacterium. The sequence continues at coordinate 288 of JAICSU010000203.1, read as the reverse complement.
ACGCAGTACAAGTCGCACAGCCTCGACCGGCACGTCGCGGAGACCTGGCGGCTGTCGGGTCTGCTCAACTCGTACGTCGCCTCGGTACCGGCGCAGCAGCGGCTCGGCAAGCGGTGGTTCGCCGGGAGCGCCGACGCGATCTACCAGAGCCTCAACCTGATCGGCGACGAGGAGCCCGACATCGTGGTCGGGGGGGGGGCCCCCCCCCGAAAACCCGTGGACATACGGCCGAGGGGGGGGGGGCACCACAACACCCCGCGGCCGGCGCCCGGGGCCCCGCGGCCGCCG
>JAICSU010000085.1 GCA_025936735.1 Amnibacterium sp. | reverse complement strand
CAGCGGCACCGTGGCGCGGCGGACGGCCTCGGCGACCTCGTCCGGGCTGCGCCGCCCGAGCACCGCCGACACGACCAGCGGGTTCCGCAGCGGGAACCGGGTCGCGGCGATGGGCAGGCTGGTGCCCGCCGCCTCGCAGGCCTCCGCCAGCCGGACGACGCGGGCGCGGATGTCCGCCGGCACGGGCGCGTAGTCGTAGGTGGCGTCCTCGGCGGGACGCGGCAGGCTGAGCAGCCCCGAGTTGTAGATTCCGCCGGCGACCACATCGACGCCGCGCTCGGCCGCCGCGGGCAGCAGCTCGTCGAGGGCGCCCTGCTCGAGCAGCGAGTAGCGCCCGGCGACGAGCACGAGGTCGATGTCCGTGCGGCGGACGAACTCGGTGAGCATCGCCGTCTGGTTCATCCCCACGCCGATCGCCCGGATCACGCCCTGGTCGCGCAGCTCGACGAGCGTGTCGACGCCGGTGGTCGAGGCCGCCTCCCAGTGCTGGTCGGGGTCGTGCAGGTACACGATGTCGACGCGGTCGAGGCCGAGCCGGGCGAGGCTCTCCTCGAGGGAGCGGAGCACGCCGTCGCGGCTGAAGTCGAACCGCCGCCGGACGACGGCGGGCACGGCGAAGCCGTTGTCGTCGAGGCGCTCCTCGCCCCCGGGGTTCGGCACGAGCAGCCGGCCGACCTTCGTCGAGACGACCACCTCGTCGCGCGGCCGCCCCGCGAGCGCGGCGCCCAGCCGCCGCTCGGCGAGGCCGAGCCCGTAGTGCGGCGCCGTGTCGAAGTAGCGGAACCCGGCGTCCCACGCCGCGTCGAGGGTCGCGGCGGCCTGCTCGTCCGAGACCGGGGTGAACAGCCCGGCCAGCGGCGCGGTGCCGAAGCCGAGCTCCGTGAGCGGGATCCCCCGACGGGTGGTCCGCACCTGCATCCGAGCGTCCTCGCGATCAGGCGAAGGGCGAGGGCGTCATCGTGTACTTCGTCGAGAGGTACTCGTGGATGCCCTCGAAGCCGCCCTCGCGGCCGATGCCGGACTGCTTGACCCCGCCGAACGGGGCGGAGGCGTTCGAGATGACGCCCGCGTTCAGACCCATCATCCCGGTCTCGAGGCGTTCGATCATCCGCTGCCCGCGCGCGAGGTCCTTCGTGTAGACGTAGGAGACGAGCCCGTACTCGGTGTCGTTCGCGAGCCGGACCGCGTCGTCCTCGGTCGCGAAGCGGGAGATGCCCACGACCGGCCCGAAGATCTCGGTGCGGAGGATCTGGCTGTCGGCGGGGACGCGGTCGAGCACTGTCGGTGAGTAGAAGGTGCCGGGCCGGTCGATCGGGCCACCGCCGATGCGCACGGTGGCGCCCCGGTCGACGGCGTCGCGGACGAGCTCCTCGGCCTTGCTGACCGCGTCCTCGTTGATGAGGGGGCCGATCCGGACGCCGTCGTCCGTGCCGCGGCCGACCGGCAGCGCCTGGACGCGGGCGGTCAGCCTGTCGGCGAACTCGTCGGCGACCGCCTCGTGCACGAGGAAACGGTTGGAGGCCGTGCAGGCCTGACCGATGTTGCGGAACTTCGCCAGCATCGCGCCCTCGACGGCCGCGTCGAGGTCCGCGTCGTCGAACACGATGAAGGGGGCATTGCCGCCCAGCTCCATCGAGGTGCGCAGCACGTTGCCGGCAGCCTGCTGCAGCAGCTTCACCCCGACCGGCGTGGACCCGGTGAAGCTCAGCTTGCGCAGCCGCCTGTCCTTGAGCAGCGGTTCGGTGATCGCGCCCGCCGTGGTGGTGGGCACGACGTTCAGCACCCCGGGCGGCAGGCCCGCCTCCTCGAGCAGCCGCGCGACGTAAAGCGTCGTGAGCGGGGTGAGCTCGGCGGGCTTGACGACCACGGTGCAGCCGGCGGCGAGGGCGGGGGCGATCTTCCGCGTCGCCATGGCGAGCGGGAAGTTCCAGGGGGTGATCAGGTAGCAGGGCCCGACCGGGTGCTGCGACACGATCGTGCGCCCGGTGCCCTCGGGGTTGACCCCGTAGCGGCCGCTGATCCGCACGGCCTCCTCCGAGAACCAGCGGAGGAACTCGGACCCGTAGGTCACCTCGCCGAGCGACTCGGCGATCGGCTTGCCCATCTCGAGCGTCATCAGCAGGGCGATGTCGTCCTTGCGCTGCTGCACGAGCTCCCAGCTGCGCCGGAGGATCTCGCCCCGCTTCCGGGGCGCCGCCGCCGCCCACTCGTCCTTCGCCGCGACGGCCGCGTCCAGCGCGCGGATCGCGTCCTCGGGCCCGGCGTCGGCGACCGCGACGAGCGACGATCCGGTCGACGGGTCGAGCACCTCGAAGCGGCGGCCGCCCGTCGCGTCCTGCCAGGTCCCCCCGATCAGCAGCTGGGTGGGCACCTCCGCGAGAACCTTCGCCTCGTCCGCCGCCGTCGTCATCCCGTGCCTCCTCGCTCGCGCGCGGATGCTCGGAGGCCGGCCGACTGGGCCGCAGGTCCTCGCGGGACCGCGCTGGATCCGATCCTACGGGCGGCCGTCCGGGTGCCTGCCGGGCTCAGGACGCGGGGACGGTCTCGATGCCGGCCGCCCGCAGCTCCTCCAGCGCAGCCGCGCTGGAGGAGGCGGCGACGCCGGCGACGAGGTCGGTGAGCACCCGGACCCGCACGCCCGTGGCGACGGCGTCGAGGGCCGAGGCGCGGACGCAGTGGTCGGTGGCGATGCCGGCCACGTCGAGGTCGGTCACGCCGCGCTCGGCGAGCAAGCCGGCCAGGGACTCCCCGTCGGCGAGCACGCCCTCGAACGCCGAGTAGGCCGGCTCGCCCTGGCCCTTGCGCACGTGGGCGTCGATCCGCTCGACGTCGAGGTCGGGATGGTAGTCCGCGCCCGGGGTGCCGGCGACGCAGTGGACGGGCCACGTGGAGACGAAGTCCGGCGCACCGGAGGCGAAGTGCCCGCCGTTGTCGCTGTCGCCGTCGTGCCAGTCGCGGGACGCGACGACGAGGTCGTAGTCCTCAGGGTGGCGCGCGAGGTGGGCGCTGATCCCGGCCGCCACCGCGGCGCCTCCGTCGACGCCGAGGGCGCCGCCCTCGGTGAAGTCGTTCTGCACGTCGACGATGAGGAGGGCGCGCGTCATGGCCGCCATGGTAGGTCCCGCGTCAGTCGTCGGAGAGCTTCGCGCCGCAGGCCCACGTGTCGGCCGTGATCCCGTCGAGCGCGTACTTGGTCGACTCGGTGATCGGACCGAGGGCGTAGAACGCGAAGGTGAGCATCGTGCCGTCCTTCGCGTGGATGATCCCGGCGAGCGTGTACCCGGTGTCGATCCAGCCCGTCTTCGCGTGCACCTGACCGTCCGCGCGCGCCGCCGCGCCCTGGAACCGGTCGGAGTAGCTGAGCGACCCCGTCCGGCCCGCGATCGGCAGCCCGTCGTAGAGGGCTCCGAGCGCCCCCTCGCGGTGCAGCACCTTCACGAGGAGCTTCGTCAGGTACGCGGGGGCGACGCGGTTGTCGTCGCTGAGGCCGGACCCGTCCACGATCCGGATGCCGGTGGTGTCGACCCCGTACGCCTGCAGGCCGCCCACCGTGCCGGCCTGCTCCGCCGAGAAGGTGTTGCCCGCGCCGGAGACGATCGCGGTCACTCGGGCGAGGGCCTCGGCGAGCGTGTTGTCGGAGACGATGAGGGTCTGCTTGACGAGCGTCGAGACCGGCTGGGAGTGCACGGCCGCGAGCAGCCTCGCGCCCGCCGGCGCGGTGCCGCGCGTCACCCTGACGGAGCCGAAGTAGGAGGCGAACGCCGTCCCGGCGCGGCCGACGGGGTCGGTGCTGCGGTGCGACACGGTGGCGTAGGCGTTGTCCCTGTCCCCGTCGACCATGAGCGCCGTCATCATCGGGGTGGTGCCCTCGATCCGCTCGGCGACGGCCCACGACGGCTGCCAGGACGGTCCGCCGAAGTAGGACGAGTCGAGCACCACGTGCGTGATCGGAACGCCCTTGTGGGCGGGGTCGGCCGCCCAGGCCCGCTTCACCTGTGCGGCGAGGTCGGAGAGATGCGCGGCGCCCGCGTAGTACGGCGTGCTGCCCACCGGGGTGCGGGACAGGGTGACGTCCCCGCCGCCGACCAGCACGATCTCCCCCGGCTCGCTGCCCGCGACGACCCTCGTGGTGAGGCGGTAGTCCGGGCCGAGCACGTGCAGCGCCGCCGCCGTCGTCAGCACCTTCAGCACGCTGGCCGTCCGTGACGGCGTGCTCGCACCCCGGCCGAACAGCTGCTGCCCCGTGCTCACATCGAGCACCGCGCCCTGGAAGTTCAGCAGGCGCGGATCCCGGGCGTCGGCCGCGATGGAGCAGGTGCGGGCCACCGCCTTCACCGTGGGGGTGGGCGTCGGCGTCGGCGTCGGGGTGACGGTCCCGACGGGCGGCGGAGCGGTGGATGTCGCGACATCGGCCGCCGGGTGCGCCGAGACGGTCGCCGCCGGCTCGACCCCGCCGATCGCGTGCGCGGCGCCCCAGCATCCTCCGACGAGGGCGACGAGGGCCGCACCGCCGATCACCGCGGTGGTCCGCCTGCGCATCGCGCCAGTGTAGGCAGGGCCTTCTCCGGACCCCGGGCTCATCCGGCGGCGCGGCGCTCCTGCGGGCGGCGTTCCTGGGGATAGGCGAAGCCGATGCGCTCGCGGACCGCGTCCAGCACACGCATGATCCCGACCGACTGGTCAGCGGGCATCCGATCGCTGCTCGTGCGGCCGGCGCGGACCAGCGCCTCGAGCTCGAGGGCCTGCAGCTGCATTCCGCGGCCGGGCACGTCCGGGCGGGAGGTGCGCACCACGTTCCGCTCGAGGTCGAGGACCGTGTAGGCCGTCGGCGCGTACCAGGTGTGCTCGATCTCGATGGAGCCGCCCGTGCCGAGGACGGAGGCGCGGTTGGTGCCGGCGAGGTCCGAGGCGGCGAGGAAGACCGTCGAGGCGCCGCCCTCGTGAGTCAGCACGCCCTGCACGCGCTGGTCGACGCCGGTGGCCGTGAACGTCGCGGTCGCGGTGACGTCGACCGGGGGCCCGAACAGGTCCACGCCGAACGAGATCGGGTACACGCCGAGGTCGAGCAGGGCGCCGCCACCCAGCTCCGGGTCGTTCATCCGGTGCGACGGGTCGGACGGCAGCGCCTGGGTGTGCTCGGCGACGAGCACCTGCGGAGTCCCGATCTCGCCGGCCGCGATCGCCGCACGGATCTCCGCCATGTGCGGCAGGAATCGCGTCCACATGGCCTCGAGCACCACGAGGCCGCGCTCCGCGGCCAGCGCGACCACGGCCTCGGCTTCGGCCGCGTAGAGGGTGAAGGGCTTCTCGACCAGCACGTGCTTGCCGTGCTCGAGGGCGATCCTCGCCGCCTCCGCGTGGAAGGGGTGCGGCGTCGCGACGTAGACGACGTCGACGGTGGGATCGGCCGCGAGGGCCTCCCAGGATCCGTGCGCGTGCGGGATGCCGTGCTCGTCCGCGAACGCCTGCGCGCGCTCGGCGGTCCGACTGCCCACCGCGGCGACGCGGAGGCCCGCGTCCTGCAGGTCCTGAGTGAACGTGTGCGCGATCCACCCCGTCGCGAGGATGCCCCAGCCCAAGCCGTCCGTCATGCGCACCTCCACGGGAACGCTACCGGCCACCGTCGGCCGTCGACTCCTCAGCGCCGTGGGGACGAATCAGTGCGGCGGAGCGCGCCGATCTGTCCCTGCGGGGAGGGAAACGAGGAGGGACCGTCCCTGTCGGGACGATCCCTCCTCCGTACAGAGCCGCCCGGGGGAATCGAACCCCCGACCTATTCATTACGAGTGAATCGCTCTGCCGACTGAGCTAGGGCGGCGTGCGGCGCCGTCGAGTGTAGTCCATCCGGAGCACCCGTCCCCAGAACGGCGGCCGCGGCGCCGCGTCATCCGCAGGTGACGGGCTTCGGAACCCGGCCCTTGGTGAAGAACGCGTCGACGCGGTCGTCCACGCAGGCCACGTGGTTCCGATAGGCGGTGTGCCCCTGGCCGCGCCACGTGATCAGCACGCCCCGCTGCAGCTGGTCCGCGAGGCTCACCGCCCACTCGTACGGTGTGGCCGGATCGCCGGTGGTGCCGAGCACGAGGATCGGCGGCGAGCCGGTCGCGTGCACCCGGTGCGGCGAGCCGGTCGGCTTCACGGGCCAGTTCGCGCAGACCGGATCGCCGAGATCCTCGGTGTTGTCCGCCTCACGGAGCGGGTCCGCCGCGCTCAGCCGGCGTCCCTCCGCAGCGAGCACCGCCGGGTCCGTCTCGACGGGCTTGTCGATGCAGTCGACGGCATACAACGCCTCGAACAGGTTGTCGGTGTACCCGTGCGGGCCGCGGTCGACGTACGAGTCGGCGAGCGCCAGGGCGGTGGAGGGGTCCCCCTTGAGGATCTGCGTGAACGCCTGCGTCAGGTACTTCCAGTCCCCCTGGTCGTACAGGGCGGCATCGATCGCCGTCCGCAGCACGGCCGAGTTCACGGCGCGGCCGTCGCCCGTGCGGATCGGCGACTCGCGGAGGCGGATCAGCAGGGTGGCGATCGTCTGCGTCGCCTCGTCCACGCTCATGCCGTGGAACGGGCAGTCGGCGCTGCGGACGCACGACGCCAGGTAGGTCCGCAGGGCGGCGCCGAACGCCTTCGTGTTGGCGAGATCCTCCTCGAACGTGGTCGTCGAGGGGTCCACGGCGCCGTCGAGCGCCATCCGCCCGACGTGCGTCGGGAAGCGGTCGGCGTAGAGCGCCCCGATGTACGTGCCGTACGAGAAGCCGAAGTAGTCGAGCTTCGGGGATCCGGTCGCGGCGCGGAGCATGTCGAGGTCCTGCACCGTGCTCTCGGTGTCCACGTGCGCGAGGAGGGCGCCGGTGCGCGCGGCGCAGGCCGCGCCGAAGGACCGGCTCACGGACTCCTCGTGCGTCTTGAGAGCCGCGCTGCCCTCGGGCAGGTCCGGGTCGTCGAACAGGAACGCGTCGAGCTGCTTCGTGTCGTAGCAGTCCACGTGGGTCGACCGGCCGACGCCGCGGGGGTCCCAGGCGACGATGTCGTACGACGCGAGCAGGGAGGCGTCGAAGAAGCCCTTCGCGCTGCTCCTCAGGAAGTCGACGCCCGAGACCCCGGGGCCTCCGGGGTTCATGAAGAGCGTGCCGAGGCGGTGCCCGGACGCCGGATGCTGGGTCAGCGCGAGGTGGATGCGCGGGCCGTCCGGGTGCGCCCAGTCGAGCGGAGCGACGGCCGTGGTGCACCGGAACCCGCCGCCGCAGTCCTTCCAGACGAGCCGCTGCGCGTAGAACGGCCGCACCGACGCCTGGCCGGAGCCGACCGGCAGCGGGGTGGAGGTGACGGTCGGCAGCGGCGACGCCGCGCAGCCGCTCAGTGCCAGCACCGCGGCGGCGAGCACCGCGGCGAGCGCCGTCCGGATCCGTCTCACGCCCGCCCTCGGGCGAGGACCGTCGTCACGAGCAGCGCCTCGAGGGTGAGCAGCGGGGTGACGTTCGCGGGCAGCCGCCGGCGCGCGTCCGCGATGGCGTCGAGCACGGTGAGGGTCGCGGTCGGCGGCGTGCCCGTGGCGAGCCGCTCGACGCGGTCGGCCCAGGCGGCGTTGACGGGCGGAAGCCCGCCGTCGAGCTGCCGGACCAGCACGTCGCGGTAGACCGAGAGCAGGTCGACGAGCACCCGGTCGACACTGTCGCGCAGGCCGCGCGTCGCACGACGCTTCTGGTCCTCCTCCAGCTGCTTCAGGGTGCTGCGGAGGCCGGGGGGCACCGCGCCTCCCGGCTCCACGCCCATCGACCGGAGCGTCGCCGCCCGCTCGGCGTCGTCCCGCTCCTCGGTGAGCGCCGCCGAGTCCGCCTTCGCGACGTCGAGCAGCCGCTGCGCGGCCCGCACGGCCTGGGGCACGGTCGACGCGTCCAGCACGATCGAGATCGTCTCGTCCCGACGGCGCCGCGCCTCCTCGTCCGTCGCGAGGCGGTGGGCCATGCCGATGTGGCTCTGCGCCTCCTCGGCGGCCCGCAGGGCGAGGGCACGGTCAACGCCGTCGCGGCGCACGAGCAGGTCCGCGACCTCGCCGGGATCCGGCACCCGCAGGCGGACGGTGCGCACCCGCGACCGGATGGTCGGCAGCAGATCCGCCTCGCTGGGGGCGCAGAGGATCCAGACGGTGCGCTCCGGCGGCTCCTCGAGGGCCTTCAGCAGCACGTTCGAGGTGCGCTCCGTCATCCGGTCGGCGTCCTCCACGACGAGGACCCGGTAGTGAGCCATGGACGGCGAGTACTGCGAGGCGGTGACCAGCCGGCGCACCTCGTCGATCGTGATCGTGACCCGCTCCGAGGCGAGCACCGCGAGGTCCGGGTGCGTGCGCGCTTCGACCTGCGCGGCGACCCGCGGGTCGGGCTCACCGTCCGGGGACAGCAGAGCCGTCGCGAAGGCGTAGGCGAGGTTCGAGCGGCCGGACCCGGGCGGGCCGGTGATCAGCCAGGCGTGCGTCATCGCGCCGATCGCGTCCGCACCCCGGTGGGCGTCGCGGGCGGCGGCGGCGATCATCTCGATGGCCCGGCCCTGGCCGACGAGCTCCTCGAACGGGGCGGATCCGCTCACGGGGCGGCCAGCAGGGGTTCGATCGCGCTGCGGATGCGGTCCTGCACCACGTCCGGGCCCTGCGCCGCGTCGACGACGAGGAACCGGTCGGGCTCGGCCGCCGCCATCCGCAGGTAGGCGTCGCGCACCCGCTCGTGGAAGGCGTCGTCCTCCGCCTCGAGGCGGTCGAACCGCGCGCGGTCGGCTCGGCGGTCGCGACCGACGCGCGGATCGAGGTCGAGCAGCACCGTCAGCCGCGGCAGCAGGCCGCCGACCGCCCACATCGACAGCCGGCGGACCTCCCCGGCGTCCAGCACCCGTCCCGCGCCCTGGTAGGCGACCGACGAGTCGAGGTAGCGGTCCTGCAGCACGACGTCGCCGCGGGCGAGCGCCGGCTCCACCACGGTGGCGACGTGGTGCGCCCGGTCGGCCGCGTACAGCAGCGCCTCGGCGCGCGGCGCGACCGGTCCTTCACGGTGCAGCACGAGGTCGCGGATCGCGAGCCCCAGGTCGGTGCCGCCGGGCTCGCGGGTGCGCACCACCGTGCGCCCCCGCGCCGTCAGCCAGGCCTCGAGGCGCTCCGCCTGCGTGGTCTTGCCCGCCGCGTCGCCGCCCTCGAGGGTGACGAAGAGCCCGGTCACGCGCTCTTCGTGGTCTTCTTGGCGCCGGTGGACTTCGGACGAGCGCGCGTCGCGGCCTTCTTCGGCGCCGGCCCCTTCGCCCGCTTGTCGGCGAGCATCTGCACCGCCTCGGGGAACTCGATCGCGAGCGGGTCCTGGCCTCGCGGCACCGTGACGTTCGTCTCGCCGTCGGTCACGTACGCGCCGAATCGCCCGTCCTTGATCCGGATCGGCTTGCCGCTGACCGGATCCGCGTCGAACTCCTTCAGCGCCGACGACGCGCGCCGCGCGCCGTACTTGGGCTGAGCGAAGAGCTCGAGAGCACCGGGCAGGTCGACCGTGAAGATGCTGTCCTCGTCGGGCAGCGTGCGCGTGTCGGTGCCCTTCTTCAGGTACGGGCCGTAGCGGCCGTTCTGCGCGGTGATCGCCTCGTGGGACTCCGGGTCCTCGCCCACCGTGCGGGGCAGGTCGAGCAGCTGCACCGCGGTGGCGAGGTCCACCGTGTCGGGCGACATCGACTTGAACAGGGACGCGGTACGCGGCTTCGGCGCGCCCTTCTTCGCGGCCTCGTCCTCGGGGATCATCTCGGTGACGTAGGGGCCGAAGCGGCCGTCCTTGGCGACGATCGTGCGGCCGGTCTCCGGATGCGTGCCGAGCACGCGGTCCTCCTGCGGCGGGGCCGCGACCAGCTCCCTGGCCTTCGCCTCGGTGAGCTCGTCGGGCGCGAGGTCCGGGGGCAGGTTCACCCGCCGCGGGGTGCTCCCCTCCTTCGGCTCGCCGCTGTCGGGGTCGACGCCCGGCTCGCCGGCCTCCGCCACCTCCAGGTAGGGGCCGTAGCGGCCGATCCGCAGCGTGATGTCGTCGGACAGCCGGATGGAGTTGATGGACTTGGCGTCGATGTCGCCGAGGTTGTCCACCACCCCGCGGAGGCCGGGGTGCGCGGTGTCGCCGAAGTAGAACTCGCGCAGCCAGTCGACCCGGTCCTGCTCCCCGTCGGCGATGCGGTCGAGGTCGTTCTCCATCTCCGCCGTGAAGTCGTAGGCGACGAGGTCGCCGAAGAAGTCCTCGAGCAGCCGCACCACGGAGAACGCGATCCAGTTGGGCACGAGGGCGTTGCCCCTCGCGCTCACGTACCCGCGGTCGACGATGGTGGAGAGGATGGAGGCGTAGGTCGAGGGGCGGCCGATGCCGAGCTCCTCGAGCGCCTTCACGAGGCTCGCCTCCGTGTAGCGCGGCGGGGGGCTCGTCTCGTGGCCGTTCGCCACGGGCTCGCGGGGCGTCAGCGCCTGGCCCGGAGTGAGCGGGGGCAGCTTGGCCTCGTTCTCGGACTCGGCGGCGTTGCGCTCCTCGTCGCGTCCCTCCTCGTAGGCGAGCAGGAAGCCGCGCACGGTGATGACGGTGCCGCTGGCCGTGAACTCGGCCT
>JAICSU010000307.1 GCA_025936735.1 Amnibacterium sp. | reverse complement strand
GCGACGCGGTCCTCGGTCTCCGCGGTGACGGGCGAGCAGGTGACGTAGGCGAGCAGGCCCCCGGGCGCGAGCGCCGCCACGGCCGCGTCCAGGAGGCGGGTCTGCGTCTCGACGAGCGCGGGGACGTCCTCCGGCCGCTTGCGCCAGCGTGCCTCGGGACGGCGGCGGAGGGCGCCGAGACCGGTGCAGGGAGCGTCGAGCAGGATCCGGTCGAACCGCTCCGGCCCGGAGGCGAACCGCACGCCGTCGCCGACCACCACCCGCGGCTCGCCGGGCACCGCGGCGAGGGCGCGCTCGACCAGTCGCGCCCGCGCGGGCAGCAGCTCGTTGGCGAGCAGTGTCGCCCCGTCGGCGGCGGCCTCCGCGGCGAGCAGCGCGGCCTTGCCGCCCGGACCGGCGCAGAGGTCGAGCCAGCGCTCACCCGCCGTGACCGGCCGGGCGCGGGTGAGGGCGAGAGCCGCCAGCTGGGATCCGGGATCCTGCACGCGGACGGCCCCCGAGCGGACTCCCGGCAGCCGGCCCGGGTCGCCGCCCGGCGACTCCACCCCGACCGGGGAGAGCGGATGCCGCGGCAGGCCGGTGTCGGCGGGGTCGACGAGGCCGGGCAGGGCGACGAGCCCGACGGCCGGGGGGACGTTGTCGACCTCGAGCAGGCGGGCGAGGTCCCCGTCCCCGCCGTCGGTCCGGGCGAGGGCCGCCTCGAGCTCGGCGACGACCCAGGCCGGGTGCGCGTGCTCGGTCGCGAGGACCGCGGTCCGGTCGGTGAGGCCGGCGGCGAGCCGCGCGGTCCACTCGGCGTCGTCGCGCTGGCCCACCTTCCGGAGCACGGCGTTCGCGAAACCCGCGGCGCCGCGCCCCGCCGCCTCCCTCGCCTGCTCCACCGCCTGGTGCACGGCGGCGTGAGGCGCGGTGCGGGTGGCCAGCAGCTGGTGGGCGGCGAGGCGCAGCACGTCGAGCAGCGCCGGATCGATGGCGGCGATGTCCCGTCCGGAGGCGGCGGAGATCACGGCGTCGTAGTGCCCGAGCCGGCGCAGGGTGCCGTAGGCGAGTTCGGTCGCGAAGGCGGCCTCCGCGGGGGCGAGGCCGGCGCGGCGCAGGAGCACGGGCAGCAGCAGGTTCGCGTACGCGTCGCGCTCGCGGACGGCGACGAGCACCTCATGGGCGACGCGCCTGGCCGGGCTGACGGTCGCGCCTCGGGCGGGGCCGCCGCTCATCCGAGCAGCACCGGCGGATGCGTGCCGCGCAGCCATGCGGCCGCGGGCATGGGGGTGCGGCCCGCGGGCTGCACGGTGACGAGCTCGACGGGGACATCGGCGGTGCCGACGAGCACGCGGCCGCCCACCGCTTCCACGGCGCCGGGCGGGAGCGGGGCGGCGTCGCGAGCGGGAGCGGCCTCGAGCACCTTCAGCCGGGCCCCGCTGTGCTCGGTGAACGCCCCCGGCTCGGGCGTGACCCCGCGATAGCGGTCCAGCACGGCCGCGGCGGGCCCGGCGAGGTCGAGCCGGCCGTCCTCGAGCGTGAGCTTCGGCGCGAGCGTGGGCTCACCCTGCTGCGGCACGGCTCGGGCGATGCCGGCGGCGAGCGCGTCGACGGTGCGAGCGAGCAGGGGGGCGCCGATCACGGCCAGCCGGTCGAGCAGCTGCCCGGCGGTCTCGAGGGCGCCGATGGGCGTCTCCTCGAGGGCGAGCAGGGGGCCTGTGTCCAGTCCGGCCTCGAGCCGGAAGACAGCCGCCCCCGTGGTGCCGTCGCCCGCGATGAGGGCGTGCTGCACGGGCGCGGCCCCGCGCCACCGCGGCAGCAGGGAGAAGTGCAGGTTGATCCACCCGAGGCGCGGCCCGGAGAGGAGGGG
>JAICSU010000282.1 GCA_025936735.1 Amnibacterium sp. | reverse complement strand
GCTCGTCAAGCCCGCCGACGTCGACGACGTCCCGGCGTCCGAGCAGCTCGTGCTCTGCACGGGCTCGCAAGGCGAACCGCTGTCTGCGCTCACGCGCATCGCGTACGACGACCACCCGGCGATCAAGGTCGAGCGAGGCGACACGGTGATCCTCTCCGCGCGCCCGGTGCCGGGGAACGAGCTGCGCGTCCACGACACGATCAACGAGCTCACACGCCGCGGGGCCGAGGTGCTGCACGAGGAGAACGCCGACGTCCACGTGTCCGGCCACGGGCGCTCCGAGGAGCTGCGCACCCTGCTCTCGCTGATCCGGCCGAAGGCGGTGATGCCGATCCACGGCGAATACCGCATGCAGGCGGCCCACGCGCGGCTCGCGCAGGAGGCCGGGATCCCCGCACAGTCGATCGTGATCGCCGAGAACGGCGACGTGGTCGAGCTGACGCGGGGGGGCGTACGGATCGCCGACCGCGTCGAGGCCGGCGTCACGTTCGTCGACGGCCTCGGGGTCGGGGACATCTCCGACGTGGCCCTCCGCGACCGCCGCCACATGTCGGAGGACGGCGTGCTGATCGTCGTCACGACGCTTGCGAACGGTGCGGTCTCGCAGCCGGAGCTGATCTCCCGCGGCTTCGCGGAGAGCGACGAGCTCCTGGCCGAGATGCGCCACGAGGCGCACGAGATCGTCCGGGACCTGCTCGCGGACGACATCCGCGAGATCAAGCTGCTGCAGGAGCACATCCACGACGGCATCGGACAGCTGATCTACGACCGCACGCGCCGGCGGCCGATGATCCTCCCGGTGGTCGTCGAGGTATGAGCGAGCTGCGGCCGGCCCGCCCCGAGTGGGCCGGCGTGATCGAGGAGCACGCCGTCGACCCCGCCGTCGCCCGGCGGCTCATCGCGCAGTTGCTGGCCGCCCAGGTCGCGGCGCTCGCCTTCTGCCGCCTCCTGGAGCGGTGGGGGCGCGGCGACCCCGACCCGAGCACGCCCGGCCGCCGCCAGGCCGCCCTGCGGCGCGCCGCAGACCGCGTCGAGACAGCGCTGGCGGGCCTCGAACAGCCGATCCAGCGCTACCTCCTGGAGCTGGAGGCCGACTCGGCCGAGGGCCGCTCGTGGTTCGGCGAGCCGAGCCGCGCCGAGCTGGTCGACTGGGCACCGGTGCTCGACCGGGCGGGCGTCCACGTCGCACCGCACCGGGTCGCGGCCGTGTACCTCGAGCTGGCGGTGATGATCCGTGCCCTCGAGGGCCTGTCGGCCACGGTGCGCTGGGAGTCGGACGTGGACCGCGGCTCCCTGTGGGCGGGCCTGTTCGACCTGCGCGAGAACCTCCTCGGCCGGGTCCACGAGGACCTGCGCGCCCTGGCCGCGTAACCGTCGCGGCGGGCCGAACCGCACTTTGTGTTGAGTCAACACAAGGTGGGAGAAGCGCTCTCGGAGAGCGTCCCCGGGTGGACCGTCGGCCGGTCTGCCGGGCCGAACTACACCTTGTGTTGAGTCAACACAAGGTGGGAGAGGCGCTGTCGGAGAGCGTCCCCGGGTGGACCGTCGGCCGGTCTGCCGGGCCGAACTACACCTTGTGTTGAGTCAACACAAGGTCAGGGGGTTCGGCCCCAGGTAGCCTCGCGGGTCGTGGCTCCCGTCTCGTTGACCGTCGTCGGGTCGATCAACCTCGATCTCGTGGCCCGCGTCGGGCGGCTGCCGCGGGCGGGGGAGACGCTGCTCGGCTCCAGCTTCGACCGTTTCCCGGGCGGCAAGGGCGCCAACCAGGCCGTCGCGGCGGCCCGCCTGGGCGCGAAGGTGCGCATGATCGGCGCGGTCGGCGGCGACGCGATGGCCGACGAGGCGCTCACGGGCCTCGTCGGAGCGGGCGTCGAGCTCGACGTCGCGCGGGCCGGGACGACGGGGGTCGCATCGATCCTGGTCGCCGACGACGGCGAGACGCAGATCGTGGTGGTGGGTGGGGCCAACGACCTGGTCGATCCGCGTGCGGTCGAGGGCGCCGTGCTCTGCCAGCTCGAGGTGCCCGACGCGGTCGTGACCGCCGCCGCGGCGCAGGCATCCTTCTTCGCGCTGAACGCGGCACCGGCGCGCCCGATCGACCTCGAACCGGATCTCCTGATCGTCAACCGGCTCGAGCACGAGGTCGTGTCGCGCGGGAAGCTCGTCGCGGTCACCTACGGCGCGGAGGGCGCCGCGCTGTTCGAGGACGGCCGCGAGGTCGCCCGCGCCGCCTGCGGTCACGGGGGTCGACGGGACGGCGGCGGGCGACTCGTTCGCCGCGTGCCTCGTGGTGTCCCTACTCGAAGGCCGGCCGCGCGACGAGGCGCTCCGCCGCGCCTGCGCCGCGGGCGCTCTCGCCGCCTCGCGCCGCGGTGCGCAGCCTTC
>JAICSU010000053.1 GCA_025936735.1 Amnibacterium sp. | reverse complement strand
CCGATCCCGCCGGCCACGAGCACCGGCAGCAGGGCGGACCCGAGCCCGCCCGCGCCGACGACGACGACGCGAGCCGAGGCCAGCCGCTCCTGGCCGGAGCGCCCGAAGCCGGGCAGCGCGACCTGCCGGGCGAACCGGTCGGTGGTGCGCGGGGCGGACATGCCTCGATCCTGGCACCTGCCGCCCCAGCGAATCGTCAGTGCCCTCCGCGCCGCGGAACCCTAGGCTTGCTGCCGTATCCGCGGAAGGAGAGCCGATGGTGGACCGCATCCGCGTCGCCGACGCCGCGGCGCTCCTCGGCGTCAGCGACGACACCCTCCGCCGGTGGGCGGAGGCCGGGCGGATCACCGTGCATCGCGACGGCGCCCGCGCCACCATCGACGGGGCCGAGCTCGCCACGCTCGCCGCCGACATCGCGGCCGAGTCGCCGCTCGCCCGCCTCGTGCCGCCCGGTACCGGCTCCTCGGCCAGGAACCGTATCCCGGGCATCGTCACGCGCGTCGTCCGCGACGGCGTCATGGCCCAGGTCGATCTGCAGGCCGGGCCGTTCCGGCTCGTGTCGCTGATGAGTCGCGAGGCGGCGGATGCGCTCGGCCTGGAGCCCGGCGTGCTCGCGACCGCGGCGGTGAAGGCCACGGTCGTGGTGATCGAGCAGAGCGACGTGAAGAAGGAGCACCGGTGAGCCGGGCCGCCGCCCGGCGATCCCTCGAGTGCGCGGCGGTCCTCGGGCTGCTCGCCGTCGCCGTCACCGGCTGCGCGGAGCAGCGGTCCGCGACTCCGGGGAGCCCGGCGTCGTCGAGCCCGTCGACCGGCCGCGGCCCCGCCGGCACCATCACCGTCGATGCCGCCGCCTCCTTGAACACCGTGCTGCCGAAGCTGGCCCGCGGGTTCGAGAGCGCCCATCCGGGGACGACGGTGCGCTTCAGCTTCGGCGGCAGCTCGGCGCTCGCCGCGCAGATCGTCGCCGGGGCACCGGTCGACGTCTTCGCCGCGGCGAGCACCGCGACGATGGCGACGGTGACGGACGCGCGGCTCACGTCCGCCGCTCCCGTCACCATCGCGCGGAACCGGCTCGAGATCGCCGTACCGCCCGCGAACCCCGGCCGGATCACGGGCCTCGCGGACTTCGCGGACGCGGCGAGGACCGTCGTCGTCTGCGACCCGCAGGTGCCGTGCGGCTCCGCGGCGCGGCGGGTGTTCGAGCTCGCCGAGGTCGCGGCGAAGCCGGACAGCTACGAGCCGGACGTGACCGGCGTGCTCACGAAGGTGGAGACGGGCGACGCGGACGCGGGCCTCGTCTACCGGACGGACGTGCTGGCCGCCGGCTCGAAGGTGAAGGGCATCCCCGTCCCGCAGGCGGCGGACGCCGTCACGGCCTATCCGATCGCCCCGCTGTCGGCGTCGCGGAACGCAGCGCTCGCGAGGGCGTTCACCGACTACGTCGTACAGCGCGGGGCCGCGGACCTCGCCGCCGCCGGCTTCCTGCCCCCGCGGTGAGGCGCACGACGGGCCGCACGCCTCCGGCGATGATCGCGCCGGCGGTCGTCGCCGGCGTGCTGCTGGCGGGGCCGCTCGTCGCGCTGCTCGTCCGCGCGCCGTGGGACCGGCTCGGTGAGCTGCTCGCCGGTCCGGTCGTGCTGCCCGCCCTCGGGCTGTCCTTCGGCACCGCATCCGCCTCGACGGTCGTCTGCGTCGTCCTCGGCGTTCCCCTGGCGGCGGTGCTCGCCGGCTCGGACGGGTGGCCGCGCCTGCTGACGCGGGTCGCGCGCGCGGTGGTCGCGACGCCGCTCGTGCTCCCACCCGTCGTCGGCGGCATCGCGCTGCTCATGCTGCTCTCCCGCACCGGTCTGCTCGGGCAGCCGCTGTTCACCGCCTTCGGTGTCACCATCCCCTTCACGACCGCGGCCGTCGTGATCGCGCAGGCGTTCGCCGGCCTGCCGTTCCTCGTGCTCAGCGTCGAGGGCGCCCTGCGCGGCGTCGACCCCCGCTTCGCGGTGGCCGCCGCGACGCTCGGCGCCTCGCCCTGGGCGACGTTCATGCACGTGACCCTGCCGCTGGCCGCGCCCGGCCTCGCCGCGGGCGCCGTGCTGAGCTTCGCGCGGGCCCTCGGCGAGTTCGGCGCGACCATCACCTTCGCCGGCAGCCTGCCCGGCGTGACGGAGACCATGCCCGTCGCGGCCTACATCGCGCTGACCAGCGACCCCGGCGCCGCGATCGCCATCGCCGTCGTGCTCGTGGTCGTCGCGCTCGTCGTGCTGCTCGCGCTCCGCGAGCGGTGGCTCACGGGGCTGCGGGCATGACCGGCACGCTGGAGGCGCGGTTTAGGGTGCGCCGCGGCGAGTTCGTGCTCGACGCCGAGCTGGTCCTCGCTCCCGGAACGGTGCTCGCCGTGGTCGGGCGGAACGGCGCCGGCAAGTCGACGGCGCTCGCCGCGCTCGCCGGCGTCACGCCCCTCTCCGCCGGCCGCATCGTGCTCGACGGGCGGCTCCTCGACGACGCCGCAGCCGGCTTCGTGCCGCCGGAGCGCCGCCCGGTCGGGCTGGTGCTGCAGCAGCCGGCGCTCTTCCCGCACCTGACGGTGCAGGACAACGTCGCCTTCGGTCTCCGCACCGCCGGCGCCCCGAAGGCGGAGGCCCGCGAGCAGGCCAGGACGGCCCTCGACGAGCACGGGCTCGGCGACTTCGTCGACCGCCGCCCGGCGCAGGTCTCGGGCGGTCAAGCGGCGCGGATCGCGCTCGTCCGCGCGCTCGTCCGGCGCCCCGCGCTCCTGCTGCTCGACGAGCCGCTGGCCGCGATCGATGCCGAGCTGCGCCCCGCGCTGCGCGGCACGATCCGCGGGGTGCTCGACTCGTTCCCCGGATCCGCGATCGTCGTCACGCACGACATCGCCGACGCGGAGGCCCTCGCCGACGAGGTCGTCGTGCTCGACGCGGGCCGCGTGCTGCAGCGCGGCCCGCTCGGCGTGCTCCGGGCCGAGCCCACCGACCCGCTCGTGTCGCGCCTGCTCGCCGGTGCGGTACCGAACGCAGGATCCGGGCCGTGACGCTGCCCCACCCCGCGTGTAGGTGGATCTGCCGCGTGTAGGTCGGACTGCCGCTTCCGCGCCTACGCGCGGCACCTACACCTACGCCCGGCACTCCTGTTCACCCTCGCCGCCGTCAGACATCGATCCAGTCGCCGCTCGCCAGCGGGTAGTACTGGCCGCCCGCCGCCTCGGTGACCGCGCGGAGCCGGTCGTTCGCGAGCGACTTGCCGGCGGCGGAGAGCACCCCGTCGTGGGTCGGGAACGCGCGCTTCGGCGCGATGGCCGTGACGTAGTCCATGGCCTCGCTGATCTTCATCCACGGCGCCCCGGCCGGCGCCGCGAGCGTCTCGACCTGGACGTCCTCCGGGACGAAGAAGGAGTCGCCGGGGTAGTAGAGGCGGTTGTTCACGAGCACCCCGACGTTGTCGATCACCGGGATCGAGGGGTGGATGACCGCGTGCCGGCCGCCGAAGAACTTCAGCACGAAGTCGCCGTAGTCGTGCGTCTCCCCGGGGTGCACGGCCACGACGTCGAAGCCCTCGGCCGCCTTCGCGACGCCCTCCGGGCCGAAGATGACGACGTTCCTGTTGATCTCGAGGATCCGGCGCAGCTGGTCGGGGGACCAGTGGTCGGGGTGCTCGTGGGTGATGACGATCACCTGCACCCCCTCCAGCCCGAGGATCGGGTTGGTGAGGCTGCCCGGGTCGATGACGAGGCGATGGCCGCCCTGGTCCACGACGAGAGTGGCGTGCTCCAGCTTCGTGATGCGCATGGCACCAGCCAACACCCGAGCGGGGCGCTTCGCTGCACACCGTCCGCGCCGGCCGGGCACCCGCTCGTATCCTGGCGAGGCGGGCAGGCGCCCGGTGGCCGCTCGCTCCTCGATCGATGAAGGAGACGGTGATGACCGCCACGATCCGCGTCTCGGGGGACCGGCTCCTCGCCCCGACCGGTGAGCCCATCCGGCTGCGAGGGGTATGCGTCGGCGGCTGGCTGACGATGGAGAACTTCATCACCGGCTACGCGGGGAACGAGACCCTGATGCGTCGCGAGGTGCGCCGCGTGCTCGGCGACGACCGCGCCGACGCCTTCTTCGAGCGCCTGCTGGGGGCGTTCTTCGCGGAGGAGGACGCCGAGTTCCTCGGCGGCAGCGGCTTCAACCTCGCCCGGATCGCCGTCGGCTACAAGCACCTCGAGGACGACGCGAAGCCGTTCGAGATCAAGCCCGACGCGTTCACGCACCTCGACCGCGCGATCGACGCCCTCGCTCGCAACGGGGTCTACTCGATCGTCGACCTGCACGCCCTCCCCGGCGGCCAGAACCACCACTGGCACTCCGACAACCCGACGCACGTCCCGGCGTTCTGGGAGCATCCGCACTTCCAGGACCGGGTCGTGCACCTGTGGCAGGCGATCGCGACGCACTACCGAGACAACCCGTGGGTCGCCGGGTACAACCTGCTCAACGAGCCCGCCGACGAGACCGGGACCAGGGTCGGTCCCTTCTACCGGCGGCTCGTCGCAGCGATCCGTGAGATCGATCCCGACCACGTGCTCTACCTGGACGGGAACACCTACGCGACCGACTTCAGCATCTTCGACGAGCCGTTCGAGAACGCGGTCTACACGCTGCACGACTACGTGCCGGCCGGCCTCGGCCGCGCCGCCGACTACGACCCGCAGGCGGCGGAGGCGAAGTTCCTGGAACGGTCCGCGTATGCCAGAGCCACCGGCACGCCGATCGTCGTGGGGGAGTTCGGCCCCATCTACACCGGGGACGAGGCGCAGGACCGGGTGCGCAGGCGCATCCTCGCCGACCAGCTGGACCTCTACCGGCGGCATGGCGCCGGATGGGCGCTCTGGATGTACAAGGACCTCGGCCGCCAGGGGCTCGTGTCGGTGCGGGCGGACACCCCCTACCGCCGTCGCTTCGACGACTTCATCGCCCAGAAGGAGCGGCTGGGCGTGGATCAGTGGGGCAGCGACGGCGAGGGGCTGCGGGAGATCACCCGGCCGGTGCAGGAGCTCGTGGCCAGGGAGGCACCGCATTTCGACCCGTACCCGTGGGGCCGGTTCGACTGGGTTCGCACGCTGCTGCTCAACATCACCCTCGCGCAGCCCCTCGCCACCGAGTACGCCGAACGCTTCCGGGGCCTCGACGACAGCGAGCTCGACGCGCTCGCGGACTCCTTCGCCTTCGCCTCGTGCTCGGTTCGGGAGCCCCTGCTCGAGCAGCTGCAGGCGGGCCTGCGCGAGTAGCCCGCCGGACCGGCGGCACCGGGGGCGCCCGAGCAGCCGCCCCGATCCTCGAGCCTCCCGCCGTATGGCATACTGGACGACCGTTGCGGCTTGCCGCAGCAGTCCGGCCCCATCGTTTAGCGGCCTAGGACGTCGCCCTCTCACGGCGGTAACGCGGGTTCAAATCCCGCTGGGGTCACGGAGAGAAACCCCCGGTCAGCCGGGGGTTTCTTCGTTTCTGCACCCGGCTCGATCGGGCCTTCTCGCGGCGCTGCAGTTCGTGGGGGGTCAAGCCGCGCGACCTACTGGCGGACGTCCTGGTGCAGTCGTCGGCGCACGCGCAGCTGCTGGTCCTCGGCGCCGGCCGGCGCGCCCGATGTGCGTCCGACGCTCGGCGGCGTCGGCTCCGCCGCGCTCCGGCAGATACGCGCTCCGGTCGCGTTCGTGCACGCGGCACACGAGGCGCACGTGGCGCACCAGACGCCGCCCGATCACCCCCGCTGGAAGGACGCGATGTGGGAGGGGTGGGTCGACCGCGCGGGCCATGCGCCCGGATCCCGCGAGCACGCCGCACTGCGGTACGGACCTTGGAGAGCCGGCTCCGGCTCGGGACGCTGGAACCGGCTCCCCAACGACCTCCCGCCAGTGCACTGCAGCCCCGCACGTCAGCCCAGGGCCGGAAGTCCCGTTCTGCTCCCGCGCCGGCCGCCGGCCCTCACCGACGCACGCCCATATGCGGACCCGGTCGGTCGCATCGAGCCGAGCAGCGTCTCCAGGTCGGTCGAGAAGACGCCGACCTGCGCATCGCCGATGCCGAACGGCACCCAGAGCCGGCCGTCGTGGACGATCCCGCCGCACGAGTAGACGACGTTCGGCACGTACCCGTTGCGGTTCCGCCCAACCGGCCGGAGGATCGGTTCGGCCGAACGGGCGAGCACGAGGGACGGATCGTCCAGATCGAGCAGGAGCGCCGAGATCGAGTAGACCCGGAACGGCCCCACGCCGTGGGTGAGCACCAGCCAGCCGCGGTCCGTCTCGATGGGCGACCCGCAGTTCCCGGTCTGCACCATCTCCCAGGGTTCCGTGGGGGTGTGGAGCAGGGTCTCGCCGCTCCACACGAACCCGTCCGCCGAGGACGCGAGGGAGATGCTCTCCCCGTCCGTGCGGGCCAGCGCGAGGTGCCGGCCACCGACCGGTCGCGGGAACAGCGCCATGCCCTTGTTCCGTGCCGAGGGTCCGCTGAGCCGGTGGACCGCGAAGGTGGCGAAATCGGGCGTGGTGATCAGCCGGGGGGCGATGTCACGGCCGTCGTACGCGGTGTAGGTCGCTCGATAGGCGACGCTGCCGTCCTCGGCGGTGAACCGGACGAGCCGCGCGTCCTCCATCCCGTTGTGCTCCTCGGCCGCCGCCGGCAGGAGCACGCGCTGGCCGAGGTCCGTGGCGGGATCGAACCGGGCGACGTATGCCGAGGAGACCATGTCGCGAAGCGCGTTCAACGCCGTGCCGCTGTCCCGGTGGTGCAGCAGCTGGGGAGGCAACGCGGCGATGGCGGCTTCGACGTCCACGCCCGTGAAGGCCGGAGGCAGACGATCGAGCACCCATGACGTGAGCTCGTTGACCTGGTCCTCGTGCTCCAGCGCTGCCCGGAGTCGGCTCGAGTGCCAGCGGCCCGGCAGGACCGTCGCGGTCGCGACGGGCTCCCGTCGAGGCGCGAAGCTCCAGGCATCGCCCGGACCGATCACGGCCTCGACGAACTCGATGGACGAGATGTGGCCCTCGCCGATCGCACGCAGTGCGACGGCGACGCGCAGTTGCCCCGGCTGCAGACGCGACTGGTCCGGATGCGCGACGGCGCTCGGATTGCAGAGCGCCGCCGCTTCGACCGCGTACTCGGCGGTGAACGTGGCTCCGAGCACGATGGACTGGTCGTCGGAGATGGGCGTCGCCGTCTGCACGCGGGAGCCGACGGCACGGGCGTTGGCCCGGAGCAGCCCGACGGTGTCGACGTGACGCGGGCCGAACTCCGCGAGCAGGTCGCGAGCGAGCGAGCCGACGACCGCGGGCGGGAGCTCGAGCACCCGGTCGACGATCTGGGCTGCCCGCGAATGCGTGGACGCCACGCCCTCACCGGGGAGGAAGAGCTGCGCGACCACCCGGGAGGCGTCGGCCTGCAGCCGGTCCGGATGGACGACGACGTGCGGCGTCATGCCGCGCTCGGCAGCAGGAAGCGACGGGCGAGCTGCCACGTGGCGAGGGCCGCCGACGTCGACTCCGCGAGCAGCACGGCGCCCGCGCCGAGCGCCGCGAACGCGCCGGTGTGCAGGGCGATCGGAGCACGCCGGGCGGCGCGGCGGAGCACCGCTCTCGCGGTCCGGCGCGTCGAGGCGTCCGCGGCGTGGATCGAGCTCACGCCGCTCTCCCAGACCGCCCTGCCCCACCAGTCGCCCATGGCCGGCTCGTCGGTCCACATCCCATTCGCTGCCATGCGGTTGTGGGCGAGACCGGTCGGGTCGATCGCGCGCTGCAGGAAGCGGAGGTACGTCGAGGACATCCGGCGGAGGGGGTCCGTCTGCTCGGGTTCGTGGACCGTCACGAGCAGCGCGCGCGCCACGTCGTCGACGCAGTAGCCGTGCGACGTGCGCGGGACGTCGTACCGCGCGTGCTCGAAGACGCCGATCCGGTCGGTCAGGCGCTGGAGGTGGTGGTACCGCGGCGGCTCCACCTGTTCGAGGGCGGCCGTTCCGCGGCCCGGCTCGACCCCGGTCATGCGGTCACCGGCTGCAGCAGCTCCACGGCGAGCGCGTGGTACCGCCGGGCGACGTCCGTCCAGGTCGTCTCGGCGCTCGCAGCGGACGCCGCGAGGCGCATCCGGTCGGCCAGGTCCCGTTGCGTGAGGATCGAGCGCACGGCCGACGCGATGGCCGTCGGGTCCTCGTGAGCCACGACGATGCCGGGCCCCGACTCGAGCAGCTCCTGCGCGTGCGGGAAGGCGGTGGCGACGACGGGAACTCCCGCAGCGATCGCCTCGACGAGGACGCCGGAGGTGACCTGATCGCGGGAGTCGTACGGAAGCAGGACCACATCCGCCGCGGCGACGGCGGCCGTCAACTCCTCCGGCTCCAGGTACCGGTCGTCGAGCCGCACCGAGCCGGCGAGCCCGAGGCGATCGATCAGCTCGTGCAGCGAGTCCCGATAGCGCTCCCCGTCCTTCGCGAGGACCTTCGGGTGCGTCTGACCCAGGACCGCGTACGTGGGCGACGGCGTCAGGTCGGCGAGTCGGGCCATCGCACGGATGCCCCACTCGATGCCCTTGCCGGGGCCGATCAGGCCCCACGTGAGCACCTGGGGCGCCGCGTGCGGCACAGCCGGCACCGATCGTGCTGCCACACCGTGGGGGATTACGCGCACCTTCTCCATGGGGACCGAGTAGCCGCCGAGGAGCCGCGCCGCCGTGCTGGTCATCACGACCACGGTCGCCGCGAGCGCGCAGACGCGTTCGAGCACCTGCCGCTGGCCGGGCGTCGGCGAACTCAGCACCGTGTGCAGGACCACGATCGCCGGCGCACGGAGGGAGTCGAGCACCCTGAGCACCTCGTCGCCGTCCGTGCCGCCGTAGATGCCGTACTCGTGCTGCACGATCACCACGTCGCAGGAGTCCAGCGCGTGGACCGCGCGGTGGAGGCTCGACGCGTCACGGGCCACGAGGTCGCAGGTCACCCTCGGATCCGCGCCCGCGCCGTCCCAGGCGTGGGCGTCGCCGGCGTCGAGGAGGCGCACGACGTCGAACCTGCCGTCAGGCTCGGCCGCGAGCGCCGCCCCGAGTGAGGCGGTGAACGTCGCGATGCCGCATCGCGTCGGGGCGAAGGTGCTGAGGATCCCGAATCGGGGCATGGGCGACGACCTTGCTGTCCGCCGATCACCGCGATCGTGGTCGGCCGCTGCGAGACGTCTGCCGACTGGCATCCTCCGTGGAATCGCGACGTCGGCGTCCCGATCCGGTCCTCGCAGCCCGCCGCCCGATGGAACGGCGCGAGTGCGCTCTGGCTGGAGGCTACACCTCCGGCTCTCGGTCATCGCGCGAGGATCTGCTCGTAGACGGCCAGGTACTCGTCGACCATGCGGTCGACGCCGAACCGTCGTTCGGCGACCGCGCGAATCGTGCCCCGGTCGAGCTTCGCGGCCCGATCGAGGGCTGGGACGGCTTCATCCACCCCTGGGACCGCGAACCCGGTGACCCCGTCGTCGATGAGCTCCGGCATCGATCCGCGCGCGAACGCGACCACCGGCGTGCCCGCGGCCATCGCCTCGACGACCGAGAGCCCGAACGGTTCGTCGAAGTGGATGGGGTGCAGCAGCGCCGCCGCGCCGCCCAGCACTGCGGATCGCTCCGCCGGTCCGACCGAGCCGAGGTAGAGCACCCGTTCCCCGTCGACGAGCGGAAGGACGGATTCCCTGAAGTACCGCTCGTCCTGCACGATCCCGCAGATCAGCAGTCGGCGCTCCGCCCGCGCGGCGATCTCGATCGCATCCGCCGTGCCCTTGTCCGGATGGATTCGCCCCAGCACGACGAGGTCGTCCCCACCGACAGGATCGAAGTCGATCTCGGCGAGGTCGATCCCGTGGTGAACGGTCGCCACGTAGGTGAGCAGCGGCGAGCGGTCGCTGTCCGAGATGGCGACGTAGTCGGAGGCGGCAGCGACGTAGGCCGGCAGGATGCCGGGGCCCGAGAAGCCATGAACGGTCGTGACGAGTGGCGCCCGCCAGCTGTCGGTGAAAGCGAGCGGCAGCCAGTCGAGGTGGTTGTGCACGAGGTCGAACCCGCCCGATCGACTCACGGCGTGGGCGACGTGGAGGGCCTCCCACACCCGTCCGTCCATCGTGGGGTCCTCACCGTACGGGTGCGGCGCAACGGCTTCCAGCCGGGCGGTCGTGATGGAGTCGGCGGTGGCGAACAGGGTGACGTCGACCCCACGGGCGGCCAGACCGTCCGACAGGAGGCCGGCGACGCGTTCCCACGGTCCGTAGTGCTTCGGCGGGGTGCGCCACGCGACGGGGGCCAGCATCCCGACCCTCATCGTGCTCGCGCCGGTCCATGCGGGCGCCGCATCATGCCCGCGGAACCCGAGCCGTGCCGCTCACGGCGCGGTCGGTGCTGACATCGAGATCGCCGACATGGACGATCACGGTCGGGGTCTGGATGTTCAGCAGGGCGTCGTGGCACACGACGCCGAGGGCGAGGGGGTCCTGACCTGTGTCCGATCGGGCGTCGCCGAGGACGAGCAGGCGGGCGCCGGTCGACATGGTGACGAGCGTGTGGGCGACCGGCCCGTGGACCGCGCGGACGTCGACGTCGAGGCCGGGATGCGCGGCGAGCGCGATCTCCCGGAAATCTTCGAGAAGTGCGGCCGCGTCCGCCCGTCTCGACGCGTCATCCGCGTCGACGTCGAGCAACGCCAGCACGCGGACGATCAGCAGGTCCGTGCCCGAGCCGTCCGCCTCTGCCGCGGCGAAGTGCAGCGCAGCTCGCCCCGCGGGGGACTCGTCCGCGCCCAGCACGACACCCGCGCTCGCGCCGAGTGATGGGGCGGGCACGACGACGACGGGACAGCGGGCCGTCGCAGCCAGCTGCAGGTTGGTCGAGCCGTACACGGTTCCGTGGATGAAGCCCGACTTGTGGGTGCCGACCACCACCATCTCGGCCTTCGCCGACGCGGCGCCGAGTGCCCACATCACGGTGCCCTGCAGCCGCTCGGTGGTCACGCGCACGGCGGGGGCCACGGAGCGGGCGAACCGGAGCTCTCGAGTCAGCAGATCGCGACCGCTGACGAGCCCGAGCCTCGGCAGCCCCGCGCGCCCGGCCTCCCCGGCCTCCTCCACGTGCAGCAGCGTGATCGCGGCGCCGGTGACACGCGCCCGATCCACCGCCCACCGCACGGCCGCGTGCGCGGACGCGGAATCGGCGACACCGACGATGATGCATCGGCCACCGTCCTCGACCGGGCGAGGCGGGCGCAGGGGGAGGATCATCCGTCCAGAGTCGTCCTCCGTGGGAAGGACGGCCAGGGCCATACGGCCCGACCGGTCCGGCCGAACGGCGATCGGGCTCACCAGTCGCCCTGTGCGCCTACACTCCGGTCACCGGCCCGCGCGAGGCCCCGTCTCGCCGGGCGGCGTCCAGCGCGGAGGTGGCGAGTGAGCGGTGCGCAACCGATGCCCGACGGCGGAGCCTGGGGAGGCCCGCCTGAGCCGTCCTCCCCGGATGGGCCTGGGGAGACCACCGAGCACGCCGTCGAGGCGGCGCTCCGCCGGATCCTCACCGCAGCCGTCGAGCTGCTCGACGGGAGCTACGGCGCGATCTTCGACGGGCCGGAGGACTCCGCCGACTGGCGCACGATCCACCAGCACTTCGGTGCCGACGACCTCGACCGCCTGCGCAGGGGGATCCGGGCGGCAGGAGTGCCGGAGCGGCTCGCCGGCTCGGGGCTTCCTGTGCTCATCGACGATCTGCCCTGGTCGGGGACCGTCGCCACCGGCGCTCCGGTTCTGGTCCTCGCCGTGCCGATCCACTGGAACGAGCGGATCGCCGGCGGCCTCGTCGTGGCGGCCGCCGGACGCCCCGCGTTCACCGACGACGACGCACGCCTGCTGCAGGCGCTCGCTGCCGCGGCCGCGATCGCCCTCGGCTCCGACGCGCTCCGCTCCGACCTCCTCCGCCGGGAGGCGTGGTCGGACGCGTCGGCGGAGATCGTCTCGGCGCTGCTCACCAGCAGGCTCGACGCGCCGCTCGCCGTCCTCAGCGCCAGTGTCCGGGCGCTCGCCGGCGCCGACTACGCCTGCGTGCTCCGCACGGGCGGGGCGAGCCGCAGCCTCACGGTCGTCGCCCGCTCGGAGGACGACGGCGACCTCCTCCTCGGTGACCGTGTCCCCCTGCGCGGATCGATCGCAGGAGAGGCCGTCGAGTCCCTTCAGCCGAGGGCGGTGGCCGTCGGGGTCCTTCCGCTGCTCGGCAGGCCAGGAACCGTGCACGGCGGCGGTCCCATGATGGTCGCTCCGATGCTTTCGGCCGACCTCGCGATCGGCGCGATCGTCGTGGGACGCCGCCCCGGCGCATCCACGTTCCCGGCTAGCGACCTGGACCTCCTGGCGGGCTTCGTCGGCCACACCACGATCGCCCTGCAGCTCGCCGAGGTGCGGGCGGACCGCGAGCGCATCCTGCTGATCGAGGACCGTGCCCGGATCGCGCGGGACCTGCACGACACCGTCATCCAGCAGCTGTTCGCGGCCGGGCTGGAGCTGCGGGCGACCGCTGCGGACGTGCCCGTGCCGCGGGTCCGAGCCGGCGTGGACCACAGCATCACGCAGATCGACAGCGCGATCGCCGGCATCCGCACCGCCGTGCTCGCGATCTCCACCGACAGTGCAGGCGCCTCGCTCCGGCACCGCATCCTCGACGTGGTCCGCGACCTCGGTCGGGAGTTCGCGCAGCCTCCTGAGCTGCGCTTCGACGGCCCGGTCGAGCTGGTCGCCCGTGGCGATCTCAGCGAGGACGTCGTCGCCGTCGTGCGCGAGGCGCTGACCAACGTCGCGCGGCACGCGGGCGCCGCCCGCGCAGGCGTAGCGGTCTCCGTGCTCGACGGGCACATCCGGGTCGAGGTGTGGGACGACGGCCGCGGGATGCCCGACTCGGTTCCCCGCAGCGGCCTGGCGAACCTGGAGCGCCGCGCCGCTCGTCGCGGAGGGGACTTCAGCATCGGCGGAACCGGGATCACCCGCGCCGCGTGGACCGTTCCCTACGGTGACGGGAGCGACGGATGACCGGTCCGATCCGCGTGTTCCTCGTCGACGACCACGAGCTCGTCCGCCGTGGGATCGCGTCCTTCCTCGGTTCTGCCACCGACCTCGTGATCGTCGGAGAAGCAGCGACCGCGGCCCAGGCCCTCGCTCGTGTTCCCGCGGTGGGGCCGGACGTCGTGCTGCTCGATGTCCGGCTTCCCGACGGCAGCGGCATCGACGTGTGCAGGGAGCTCCGTGTCCGCTCGCCCGGTATGGCCTGCATCATCCTCACGGCCTACGACGACGACGAGGCGATCCTCGCCTCCGTCGTCGCGGGCGCGGCCGGCTACATCCGCAAGGACGTCGCCGGGACCGCGCTGGTCGACGGCATCCGAACGGCCGCCGACGGCCGCTCGCTGCTGGACCCGGCGCTCGTCGCACGCGTGGCGCGGCATCTGAAGGAGACGGAACGAGGCGACCCCCGCCTCGCGGGCTTGAGCGCGCGAGAGGCCGAGGTGCTTGCGCTGATCGCCGACGGACAGACCAACCGAGAGATCGGGGCGGCCCTGTCGCTCGCGGAGAAGACCGTGAAGAACTACGTCTCCAGCCTGCTGACGAAGCTCGGTCTGCACACCCGCACGCAGGCCGCCGTGCTGCAGGCGGTCGCGGGGCCCACCAACGGGCGCCCGCACTCGAGCGGCCATCCCTAGCGCCGTCCGCAGCGGGCGGCGCTCGCGGGAACCGACGTCAGACGAGGACGGCGTCGGTGAGGCGTAACCCGTTCTCCGTCGAGAAGGCGTGCACGTGGCCGGCCTTCGGGGTGAGCCAGAGCCGATCGCCCATCGACGGGTGCAGGCGGCCGTCGACGCGCACGACGATGTCGGTGCGCCGGCCGTTCACGTCCGCGTGGCCGTACAGGTAGCCGTCCGCGCCGAGCTCCTCGACGAGGTCCACCGTCACCGGCAGGCCCTCGCCGCGCTCCACGGACACCTCGAGGTCCTCCGGGCGCACGCCGATCGTGACCGAGCCGCCGGCATGGGACACCACCTCGCGTGGCAGGGGCACGACCTGGTCGCCGAACCGCGCCCCGCCCTCCGCCGTGTCGGCCGCGAACAGGTTCATGGCGGGGCTGCCGATGAAGCCGGCGACGAAGACGTTCTGCGGGCGCTCGTACAGGTCGCGGGGGGTGCCGACCTGCTGCAGGATGCCGTCCTTCAGCACGGCGATGCGGTCACCCATCGT
>JAICSU010000032.1 GCA_025936735.1 Amnibacterium sp. | reverse complement strand
GGCCAAGGAAGGCGTGCAGATCAAGGACGAGAACCAGACGCTCGCCACGATCACCCTGCAGAACTACTTCCGCCTCTACTCGAAGCTCTCGGGCATGACCGGCACGGCCGAGACCGAGGCCGCCGAGTTCATGTCGACCTACAAGCTCGGCGTCGTGCCCATCCCGACGAACAAGCCGATGAAGCGCATCGACCAGCCGGACCTCATCTACAAGAACGAGCAGGCGAAGTTCGCGCAGGTCGTCGAGGACATCGCGAAGCGGCACCAGGCGGGCCAGCCGGTGCTCGTCGGCACCACGAGCGTGGAGAAGAGCGAGTACCTCTCGAAGCTGCTCGCCCGCAAGGGCGTGAAGCACGAGGTGCTGAACGCGAAGAACCACGCGCGCGAGGCCGCGATCATCGCCCAGGCCGGCCGGTTCGGATCGGTCACCGTCGCCACGAACATGGCCGGCCGCGGCACCGACATCATGCTCGGCGGCAACGCGGAGTTCCTCGCCGTCTCGGCGATGTCCGCCCGCGGGCTGTCCCCGGTCGAGACCCCCGACGAGTACGAGGCGCAGTGGGACGCGGTCTTCGACGCCGTGAAGGCGGAGGTCGCCCAGGAGGCCGAGCGCGTCGTCGCCGCCGGCGGCCTCTACGTCCTCGGCACGGAGCGGCACGAGTCGCGCCGCATCGACAACCAGCTCCGCGGCCGGTCCGGCCGCCAGGGCGACCCGGGCGAGAGCCGGTTCTACCTCTCGCTCACCGACGACCTCATGCGGCTGTTCAACTCCGGCGCCGCGGAGGCGCTCATGGGCCGCAGCGGCGTGCCGGACGACCTCGCCATCGAGTCGAAGGTCGTCTCCCGCGCCATCCGTTCCGCCCAGTCCCAGGTGGAGGGGCGGAACGCGGAGATCCGCAAGAACGTGCTCAAGTACGACGACGTGCTGAACCGGCAGCGGGAGGCGATCTACTCGGACCGCCGCCACATCCTCGAGGGCGACGACATCCACGAGCGGGTGCAGAACTTCCTCGCGAAGGTCATCGACGACGTCGTCGACTCGCACACAGGCGAGGGCTCCGGCGACGACTGGGACTTCGACGCCCTCTGGGCCGAGCTGAAGACGCTCTACCCGATCTCGATCACGATCGAGGAGGTGCTGGCGGAGGCGGGCAGCAAGGGGCGCGTGAACCGCGAGTTCATCAAGCGGGAGGTGCTCTCCGACGCGAAGCTCGCGTACGCCCGTCGCGAGGACCAGCTCGGCGCCCCCGCCATGCGGGAGCTCGAGCGCCGGGTCGTGCTGTCGGTCATCGACCGGCGCTGGCGTGACCACCTGTACGAGATGGACTACCTGAAGGACGGCATCGGCCTGCGCGCGATGGCGCAGCGCGACCCGCTCGTCGAGTACCAGCGCGAAGGCTTCGCCCTGTTCCAGACGATGATGGGCCAGATCCGCGAGGAGTCGATCGGCTTCCTGTTCAACCTCGAGGTCGAGGTCAACCCGCTCGCCGGGGGCCAGCAGCCCGCCGTCGCGGCGCGCGGGCTCACCGACGGGCACGTGCCGGCCGAGTCGCTCCGCTTCACCGCGCCGACCGACGACGGCGGCGTCGAGGTGCGCAACCAGCGCGGCCTGCTCGAGCGCGCCGCGACCGCGCGCGCCCAGATCGCGCAGGCGCAGCAGGCGTCCTTCGACGACCTGATCGGGGACGACGGGCAGCAGGGCGACCCCGGACGCCGCGGCCCGTCCCGGCCCGGCCCGCAGCGGCCGAACCAGCCGCGTCCGGTCGCGGGTGCCCCGCGCGGTGCCTTCGGCCAGCAGCAGAGCGGCAACCCGGCGCCGGCGAACCGCGCCGAGCGCCGGGCGGCGGAGCGCGGCCAGTAGTCCGCCGGTCCGGCGGAGCGCCTGAGCAGGCTGTGATCGCTTCGGCAGGCCCCTGGCGCGCGACGGGCCTGCCGAAGCGCTGACGACCTGCCGAAGTGCTTCGCCGGGTGGGCCGGCGGCAGGGCTAGAGCACCGAGATCGCGGTGGCGCGCCAGCGCTGGTCGAGCCCCTCGAGCCGGATGGCGACCGCCCGCGTGCGGGCCTTGCCGTGCACGACGACGACCGCCTCGATCACCCCGTCCGCCGGCGACGTGATGCGCGTCGCCGCGAGCCGGATGACCGGACGAGCCGCGGGCTGCTTGCGAGCCGCTCGGCCCCGGGCGGCGAGCACCACCCGCTTCAGCAGGTGCTTGTAGACGCCCTCGCTCATCCACCGGGCGATCTGCTCGAGGTCCCGGGCGCCCCCGAGCACCTCGAGCACGCTGCAGGCCAGGTTCTCGACGAGCGGCTTCGGGTCGGGCAGTCGGGAGGTGGAGGTCGGCTGCCGGCCGAAGTAGTCCTCGGACCGCACCGAGTAGAGGCGTCGCCCACTGGTGGTCTCGCGCACGACCTGGCTGGCGGGGACGGGTGGGGGGACGACGGTCATGGCGAGCTCCGAGGGCGAGCGGGGCGGTGCCGCACCTGGGTCGGGTGGGGTGAGCGACAGACAAGCAGCACTCGGGTCCGCTCGTCCAGGTTCTCTGCAGATCTGTGGATAAGTCGTCGGGCGGGCTGCAGAGAGGACGGGTCGGCGGGGTCGCTGTGGAGAACTGCCGCCGTGCGCCGGCGGCGCCGATACGGTT
Source organism: Amnibacterium sp. (assembly GCA_025936735.1). GTDB lineage: Bacteria > Actinomycetota > Actinomycetes > Actinomycetales > Microbacteriaceae > Amnibacterium. The sequence goes on along the minus strand of JAICSU010000032.1, from coordinate 16,872 downwards.
CGCGGATGCGCTGGGACGAGCTGTTCGCCGACCTCGAGGCGCAGCTCGAGGCCGGCATCGGCGCGGAGGAGCGCGAGAGCGACGCGGAGGAGGAGCGACTCCGCCTCGGTCGACGCTCTCTGCGGGACCGCGTCGCGGCGATGGGGGAGGGGCGCACGCCGGTCCGCATCCGCCTGCTCGACGGCGAGGTGATCGAGCTCGCGCCCCGCACCGTCGGCCGCGACTGGATCGCGGGTGACATCCCGGGCGGCGCGCAGGCGATCCTGCCGCTGCATGCCGTCGCCGCGCTGCTGCCGGCACCCGGCCAGGTGGGCGCCGACGGCGGGCCGCCGACGGGCGTGCTCACCGATCGGCTCGGGCTGCCGTTCGTGCTCCGCGACCTCGCCCGCCGCCGGCGACCGGTCCAGCTGCGGCTGCGGCACGGCAGCACGGCGGGGACGATCGACCGCGTCGGCCGCGATCACCTCGACCTCGCCGTCCACGCCGTCGACGACCCCCGCCGCGCATCCGCGGTCGCGCGGATCGAGGTGCTCGCCCTCACCGAGCTGCTGCTCGTCCGCGTCGACTGACGCGGCGATCCCGACCTACAGCAGGCGCTCGCCTCGCAGCTCGGGAAGCAGCTCGAACTGCGTCTGCCGCCAGTGCGCCGCGCGCCGGGCCTCCTCGTACCGGGCCTGGATGAAGGCCTCGAGCTCGACCCGCTCCACCCGCCAGTGACCGGCGGCACCGATCTTGATCGCGGGGAGCTCCCCGGAGCGCACGAGGCCGTACGCCTGCGCCGTGGAGACGTTCAGCACCTCGGCCGTCTCGGCGACGGTGAGGAAGCGGCCGACCTGATCGGCGGGCAGCGGCGCGGTCATGACGGGCATCCTGCCGCGGGCCGTGCGCCGCCCGCAGGACCGCTGAACGTCGCTGTGGATAACTCCCGGCGCGGCGGCACGGCTCCCGCAAGGATCGCAGCCCGCCCGTCGGAAGGATCGTCATGGCCACGCTCCCGTCGGCGCCGCCGCGCCGGCTCCGTCTCGACCCCCGCATCGCCATCGGCGTCCTGCTCGTCGCCGCATCCACGCTCGGCGTGACCGGCGTCGTGCAGGGGCTGAACCGCACCGTGCCGGCCTACCGCGCCGCGGAGCCTCTCGTCGCCGGCGCCCGCATCTCCGCGGCGGACCTCGTCGCCACCCCGGTGCGTCTCGGTCCCGCCGACTCGCTGTACCTCACGGGGCCGGTCCCCGCCGGCGGCTACGTCGTCACGCGCACGATCGCGGCGGGCGAGATCGTGCCGCTGTCCGCGCTCGGCACCGCGGCCGGGCTCGACACCGCATCCGTCGTGGTCGACCTGTCCACCCGGCTGTCCGGCTCGATCGTGCCGAGCGCCGTGGTCGACCTGTGGTCGGCGCCGAAGAAGGCCGGGTCGACCACCGAGTACGGCGCCCCGGTGGTGCTCGTCTCCGGCGCGACGGTCGTGCGCACGATCGCACCGCAGGGCCTCGTCACGGCCGCCCAGCAGAACACCGTGGAGCTGCAGGTGCCGCGGGAGGACGTGGCCGCCGTCCTGCAGGCCGTGGCCGACGGCGACCGCATCTCCGCCGTCGCCGTCAGCGAGCCGGTGCACCGATGACCGTCGTCGTGCTCAGCCTCGCACCCCACGTGGAGGACCGGCTCCTGCCGCAACTGCTCGACGAAGGGCACGTGATCGCCGCTCGGCCCGCCGGGGCCACGGAGGCGGCCGCCGCCCTCGACCGGATCGACGCGGATGCGCTGCTCGTCTCCGCCGCCGCCCGGCACTGCGACGCGACCCTGCTCGGCACCGCCGCGGCCCGGGGGATCGCCGTCGTCGTGCTCGCCGGCAGCGCCGCCGAGGTGGAGTACGCGTCGTCCCTCGGCGTGACCGATCCGCTCCCCGCCGACGCGGACCTCCGCGACGTGATCCGCCGGCTGGAGCGACCCACGGAGGGCACGGCGGGGGAGGGGGCGTCCCGGCCGACGCCGGGACGGGGCCGGATCACGGCGGTGTGGGGACCGGTCGGCGCACCGGGGCGCACGACCACCGCGATCGCGCTCGCCGCCGAGCTCGCCGCGACGGGGCTGCGGGTGGCGCTCGTGGACGCCGACACCGTCGGTGCCGCCGTCGCGCCGGCCCTCGGCCTGTTCGACGAGGCGCCGGGACTCGCGGCTGCCTGCCGGCTCGCCGCCGCGGGTGCGCTGACGAGCGCCGAGCTCGACCGCGTGGCTCAGCGGCATCGCGGATCCCGCGGCGGCTTCTCCGTGCTGACCGGGATCGGCCGTCCCTCCCGCTGGCCGGAGCTGTCGACGGACCGGATCACGAAGGTGCTCGAGGCCTGTCGCGAGTGGGCGGACCACACCGTGGTCGACACGGGGTTCAACCTCGAGACCGACGAGGAGATCGTGAGCGACCTCTTCGCCCCGCGCCGTAACGCGGCGACGATCGCCGCCGTGCGGGCGGCGGACACCGTCGTGGCCGTCGGCGCCGCCGATCCGGTCGGCCTCGCGCGCTTCGTGCGCGCCTATGGGGACCTGCTCGAGCTGGTCGACACCCCCACGGTGCGCGTCGTCGTGAGCAAGGTGCGGGCGTCCGCGGTCGGGATCGGGCCTGCGGGGCAGATCCGGGCGAGCCTGCTCCGGTTCGGCGGCATCGACGACGTGACGCTCGTGCCGAACGATCCGGGCGCCTGCGATGCGGCGCTGCTCATGGCACGGAGCCTCCCCGACGCGGCGCCGAGGTCCGCGGCGACGGCAGCGCTGCGCCGGTTCGTGCTCGACCACCTCGCCGCGCAGCCGGCTCCGGGGGCGCGCCGGCGTCTCGTCCGGCTGAGGCGCCCTCAGCCCGTCTGAGCCGCCGGCCCTACTCGCGCCCCTGTAGTCCGGCGACGGCGAGCTGAGGCTCGGGGGCCGGAAGCCGCTGGTGCCTCGGCCGGTCCACGAGCACGGCGGGCGCCACCGACCAGACGAGGAGCATCGTCGCTCCGCCGATCGCGCCGCCCACCACGACGTCGCTCAACCAGTGGACGTTGAGCACCGTGCGGCTGATGGCCACGATCACCACGGCGCTGGCGGAGCACGCCCACACCCACCGCTTCCGAAGGGCCAGGGCGATGCCGACGGCGACCAGGGCGGCGATCGCGGTGTGCCCGGACGGGTAGGACGCGTTCCCCGTGGCGATGAGCGGGTGGTCGGGGCGCACGCGGTCGGCGATGGCCTTCACCACCTGCACCTGGATCCCGTCGACCGATGCGGCGACCATGAGGAGCAGCCCCGAGCGCCATCGGCCCGTGCCGACGAGGCCTACGGCGGCGAGCGCGACCACGAGGTGGTCGAGGGGCGCCTTGCCGATCGCATCGATGACGAGGGATACGGCGACCAGCGCGGGGAAACGGATCTGCTGGATCAGGTCGTACCACGCCAGGTCGACGGGGTCGTCGATCCGCGGGCCGAAGGGACGCAACGCGATCGCCGAGATCCAGACGAGCGCGATGACGGCGGCCGCGGTGAGGGCCGCGCGGCGGCGTGCCGGGGTGAGGGAGAGGATCGGGACGTGGGTATGGGCAGAGGGTGACACTCGCTCCACATTGAGCAGAATTGCCTGCTCGCTGCCTGATTTCGGGCCCCTGGGCGCCCGTTCGTTCACCTGGGAGGCAGACGCCGGTCGCCGGGGCGGGGCCGGTGCGGCCGGCGGGGCGAGCACCCCGCTGCGGGGGCCCACCAGAATGGACCGGTGCCATCCCGCCTGCTCGCCCTGCTGACCGCCCCGTCGCTCGACCGCCCCGCATCGCGCAAGCCGCCCTTCCGCCTCGTCGACACCGAGCAGCCGCTCGTCAGCGCTCTCGACCTCGGCGTGACCCGCGGCGACGGGGTCTTCGAGACGATCAGCATCGGCGCCGGCCGGGCGCAGGCCACCGAGCCGCACCTCGCCCGCCTCGCCCGGTCGGCGGCGATGCTCGAGCTGCCGGAGCCTGACCTCGACGCCTGGCGCGCGGTCGTCTACGCGCTCGCCGAGATGCTGTCCGGCGTGCCGGAGGCGTTCGCGAAGCTCGTCTACACCCGCGGCATCGAGGGCGGCGACCGGCCGACGGGCTGGGTGTTCGCGGAGGCCTCGCCCGACAACACCGCCGCCCGCCGCGACGGCATCCGTGTCGTCCTCCTCGACCGCGGGTACGCGCACGACGTGGCCAGCACCGCGCCGTGGCTGCTGCAGGGCGCGAAGACGCTGTCCTACGCGGTGAACCGTGCGGCGGTCCGCGAGGCCCACCGACGGGGTGCCGACGACGTCCTCTTCCTCAGCTCCGACGGCTACCTGCTCGAGGGCGGAACGGCCAACCTCCTGCTGAAGCGCGGCGACCGGCTCACCACGCCGTCGACCAGCCTCGGCATCCTCGCCGGCACCACGCAGGCCGATGCCTTCAGCTTCGCCCGCAGCCGGGGACTCACCACCTCATACGAGCTGCTCACGCGCGAGGCGCTCGACGACGCCGAGGCGCTGTGGCTCGTGTCGAGCGTGCGGCACGCGGCCCCGATCCGGGCCATCGACGGTGTCGCGCGGCCGATCGACGCCGAGTTCACGGCGGCGCTGAACGAGTTCCTCGTCGCCCGCCGCGACTGACGCCGCGGGACGCCATCTCGGCCCGAAACGTAGAATCGGGCGGTGCCGACCATGAGCGAACTCGTCACTGCGCACTCGTCGCAGTCCTCGGCCGACGACCTCAACTGGCTGCACGCGCTGCTGAACGACCTGCAGCTGCTCGCCGATCTCGCGTTCGCCGACATCGTCATGTGGTCCCCGTCGGGGGACGGCGGGTTCGTCGCGGTCGCTCACGCCCGGCCGTCGAGTGCGGCGACGCTCTTCTACCGCGACTTCGTCGGCCAGCAGATCAAGCCCGACTGGCGCCGCCTCGTCACGGACGCGTTCGAGCGCGGCGAGATCCTCGACTCGTCCGCACCGGACTGGTTCGAGGAGACGCCGACCCGTGTCCGCGCGGTCCCGGTGTTCCGGCGCACGTCGCCGTCCGCGGCGCAGCAGCAGGTGATCGGGCCGATCGCCGTGCTCACCCGGCACACGAACCTGTCGGAGGCGCGCATGCCGAGCCGGCAGGAGCTGACGTTCAACGACTGCGCGAACGACCTGTTCCGGATGATCGCCTCCGGCAACTTCCCGCAGCTGACCGCGCCGACCGGTCCCCGCCGCGGCGCCCCCCGAGCCTCCGACGGCCTGATCCGCCTCGACGTCGATGGGGTCACGATCTTCGCGAGCCCCAACGCGCTGTCGGCCTTCAACCGCATCGGCTTCTCCGGGGAGCTGGAGGGGGAGTCGCTCGCCCAGGTGGTCACGGACCTGCTGCCGGAGCGGTTCGCGGTCGACGAGACCCTGCCCCTCGTGGTGACCGGCAAGGCCCCGTGGCGCAGCGAGATCGAGGCGAAGGGAGTCACCGTCTCGTTGCGGACCATCCCGGTCTTCAGCGAGGGCGTGCGGGTCGGCGCGATCGTGCTGTGCCGCGAGGTCACGGAGCTGCGCCACCAGGAGCAGGAGCTCATCACCAAGGACGCGACGATCCGCGAGATCCACCACCGGGTGAAGAACAACCTCCAGACCGTCGCGTCGCTGCTGCGCATCCAGGCGCGGCGGTCCAACTCGGTCGAGGCGCGGGAGTCCCTCACCCAGGCGACCAGGCGCGTGTCCGCGATCGCCGTCGTGCACGACACCCTGTCGCACGGGCTCGCCCAGAGCGTCGACTTCGACGAGGTCTTCGACCGCGTGCTCATGCTCATCGCCGAGGTCGCGTCCTCGCACGGCACCCGCGTGCATCCGATGAAGCGCGGAGCGTTCGGGATCCTGCCGAGCGACTACGCGACGCCCCTGTCGCTGGCGCTGACGGAGCTCGTCACGAACGCGGTCGAGCACGGCCTCGCGGAGCGGGAGGGCAACGTCGTGATCACCGCCCATCGCTCGGACGAGGGGCTGACCGTCAGCGTGCGGGACAACGGGGTCGGCCTGCCCGAGGGGAAGGTCGGCAGCGGCCTCGGCACGCAGATCGTGCGGACCCTCATCGAGGGCGAGCTCGGCGGGATCATCGACTGGCACACCATGTCCGGCCGGGGCACCGAGGTCACCATCGCGGTGCCGTTCCGGTTCGGAAGCGAGCGCACCTAGCAGGCCCGGCGGCCGCCGGCACCGGATGCCGCGACGGCGGGCCGCTTCGGACACCGACGGGCGTCATCGGCCGCCCGTCGTGCCCGAAACCGCCCGTCGCCGGGCCTCGGGACTACGCCGTGCGGCGGGCGCGAGCGGCGCGGCGCTTCAGGGCGCGACGCTCGTCCTCGCTGAGGCCACCCCACACGCCCGAGTCCTGGCTGGTCTCGAGGGCGTACTGGAGGCAGGACTCGGTCACCGTGCAGCGACCGCAGACGGACTTGGCGCGTTCGATCTGGTCGACCGCGGGACCCGTGTTGCCGATCGGGAAGAACAGCTCCGGGTCAGCGGTGAGGCAAGCGGCTCGATCACGCCAATCCATGCGTGGGCGCTCCTTACGGGATTCGTGGGATCCCGGACACAGCGGCGCACCGCGTGCGGGCCCGGGAGGGCTCGAGGTCGTTCGGCGTTCATTCGGGTGGCGTGCCGGAGGATGGACCACCGGTACGGAACAGCGTGAACGCAGCGGAGAGATCCGCTGCCTTTCGATGCCACCGCGTGCCCACGACAGTGGGGGCACCGAAACCGACCGGGCAACATGGTGGCATAGGCGAACCGGGTGATCAAGAGTCGCGTGGTTGGATGTGGCTGTGAGTGCTGACCGCGGGAACGGTGCTTCAGCCGGGTCCGCGCGACGGGATCCGCAGCCGAAACGACGGATTCCGTTGATCGTCATCGCGATCGTGCTCGCGCTCGAGGCTATGGGCCTGATCCTGGTGGCCGTGCTGCTGCTGGTCGAGACGCTGACCTCGACGGGCACGGGCTCGATCGGCGCGGGCGTGGGGCTCGCCGTCGTGACCGGCGTGATCGCCGTCGGTCTCGTCTTCGCCGCCCGCGGCGTGCTGCGAGCAGCGAAGTGGACGCGACCGGCGGCCGTCGTGTGGCAGATCGTGCAGCTCTTCGTCGGGCTGCAGGCCACCCAGGGCCCCGGCGGCCGCTACGACCTGGCGGCCCTGCTCGGCGTCCCCGCCGTCGTCGTGATCGTGCTCTTCTTCACGCCGGGCGTCGCCGCGGCGATGCGCCGCGGCTGACGGTCGCATCCGGGGCGAGGCGGCAGGTCGACGGGCGGTTTCGGCCCATGCGGGCGCGCGTGCCCGCCCGGATCGGCCGAAACGCCCGCGTCGGCCGAAGTCACGCGGGTGGGCCGAGGTCGCCCGGGTCAGTCGACGCCGAGCTTCTTGCGGAGGCTCGCGACGTGGCCCGACGCCTTGACGTTGTAGAGGGGCAGCTGCACGCGCCCGTCCTCGTCGATCACGAACGTGGACCGGATGACCCCCGTCACCGTCTTGCCGTACAGCGACTTCTCGCCGTACGCGCCGTAGGCCCGGTGCACCGAGAGGTCCTGGTCGGACAGCAGGGGGAAGTTGAGGGCCTCCTGCTCGGCGAACTCGGCGTTCGCCGCCGGCTCGTCCTTCGACACCCCGATCACCTGGTAGCCGGCGGAGCGCAGCGAGTTGAGGTTGTCCCGGAAGTCGCACGCCTCGGTGGTGCACCCGGGCGTCATCGCCGCGGGGTAGAAGTAGAGGACGACCTTGCGGCCGCGGTAGTCCTCGAGGGAGTGCTCGGCACCCGACGAGTCCGGGAGGCGGAAGTCGGGCGCCGGCGCGCCGGCCTCGAGACGGGTGGCAGTGGTCATGGGGTGTCCTCCGCCGCCATGCTAACCTTGACGCTCGGTTCGCCTGAGCGAGCCGGTCTGCACCTCTAGCTCAATTGGCAGAGCAACTGACTCTTAATCAGTGGGTTCCGGGTTCAAGTCCCGGGGGGTGTACCAGAACCAGGCGGGGAGCGGGCCTCCCCGCCTTTCTCACGTCGGACTCTTCGACGCCATGGCCGTTTTGGCACGACGAGCCGCCTGGTCGACCGGCGTTCCTCCCTCCGAGCTCACAGCCACTTCTGTCGCTTGAGCAGGGCGTACAGACCGCCGGCGAGCACGACGATGAGGATGCAGCTGCTGATGAAACCCGACTCCTTGGAGAAGCCGGGGTAGGGCACGTTCTGGCCGTAGAAGCCCGTCACCGCGGTCGGCACCGCGATGATCGCCGCCCAGGACGCGAGCTTCTTCGTGATCTCGTTGAGCTCGTTGCTCTGCTCGTTGACGTTGGTCTCCAAGACGCTGCCGACGAGCTCCCGAGCGGCGTCGAGGTCGGCGGCGATCCGCAGCACGTGGTCGTGAACGTCCTCGAAGTAGGGGAGGAGCTCGCCCTTGATCGCGGTGACCCGGTCGTCCTCACCGCGCGTGAGGCGAGCGAGCACCTCGCCCATCGGCACCACGATCCGGCGCAGCACCGCCAGGTCCTTCCGCAGCAGGAAGCCGTAGCGACGGATGTCGCTTCTCGAGGTGCCGTCGAACAGGGCGTCCTCGAGCGCGTCCACGCGGTCGCCGAGCGCGTCGACGGCGAGCTCCTGCCCGTCGACGACGGCATCCAGCAGGCCGTGCAGCAGGAACCCGACGCCGGTGCGCGTGAGCTCGGGAACCGCGTCCCATCGCGCGACCAGCGCGTCGATGTCGAAAGGCGCCTTCCGGACCGTGACGAGCGCCCGGTGGGTGATGAACGCGCTGATCTCGCTGGTTCGCAGCTCCAGTCCGTCGCCGACGGTCTCGACGGCGTAGACGTTCGAGAACAGGTGGCTCGCATAGCGGTCGAGCTTCGGCCGCTGATGGTCGTGCACCGCGTCCTCCACCGCCAGGGGATGCAGCCCGAACTCCTGCGTGACGATCGCGAGGTCGGCCGCGTCCGGGTCGTCCAGGTCGAGCCAGGCGAATGACTCGGGGTCCGCGTCGAGCCGCTCGCTGATCTCCTCAGCGGGGAACCCCTGCTCCGCGAGTCGGCCGTTCCGGTACCAGCGCGTCCGGGTCGGGCACTTCGGAGGGCTGACCTCGGTGACGCTCGGCGCGAGCGCCCCGTGCTGCTGCGGGTCGCCCGGAGCGGGAACCGGCTCAGGCACGGGCAGGTCCATGGGTCCTCCTTCTCCGGGCCGAGAGGCGTCCCGACCATCATGCGCGGCATCGGAGCCGACCATCGACGGGCAGAAGGTTCCTCGCGCTCGACGCCAGGTTCTGAGCAGCCTCGATCGGCCCGCGGACGAGTCACACGACCGGGCGTCATCGTGGCGACCGGCCGGGCGCCGTTCCTGTGGAAACGCCCAACGGGCAGGCTGAAAGAGTCCTGGTTCCGAACATGTCTCGTCGCACCGATTCCCGTGCGGTACCCACGACGAGGACTAAGGACTTCCCATGAAGAAGAGATCAGCGATGCTGCTCGTGCCGGCACTGGCGCTCGGCATGACGGCGTTCGCGGCGGCGCCCGCGATGGCGTCGACGAACGGCACCACCTACGAGGCGCAGCTGCACGCGCTCAACCACAGCGGCGGCACCGGGGTCGCGATGGTGACCCTCAACGGCAACAAGGTGACCGTCGACGCGAACGTCAGCGGATTGGCGATGAAGTTCAGCGGCAACGCCTACCCGCACGTGGCGCACATCCACGACATGGGCTCCGGTGAGTGCCCGGCCGTCAGCGCCGACAAGAACGGCGACGGGGTGGTCTCCACGCCGGAGGGAGCGCCCGCATACGGCGGGATCGGCGCCACGCTCACGACCAGCGGAGACACGAGCCCGAAGTCGGCCCTCGACCTCAAGCGAGCATTCGGCATGGGCGGCAGCTTCGCGTACCACCGCACCTTCACCCTCGACGCGGCCACTCTCGCCCAGGTTAAGGCCAACAACGCCGTCATCGTGGTGCACGGCCTCGACCCGGCCTCGCTGAGCAAGCGTGCGCAGAAGGAGGACAGCAGCCCGCTGACGAAGGCGCTGCCGCTGGCCGCGACCGCGCCCGCGCTCTGCGGCCCGCTGCACCCGACCCAGATGAGCGGCATGCCCACCGGAGCCGCCGCGACCGGCGGCGGCACGAGCCAGACCGGTACCGACGCGGGCCTGCTCGCGCTCGGCGGAGGCCTGGCCCTCGCCGGCGGTGCTGCTCTCGCTCTGCGTCGCCGCCTCGTCAAGACCGCTCGCTGATCCGGAAGGCCATCGGTCACACGATGAGCGCCGGATCCCGCCGCCGCCTCGGTCACCTGGTGACCGGGGCGGCGGCCCTCCTCCTCGCCGGAGGGGCGACCACGCTCGGCATCGGCATCTGGAGCGCCCAGAACCCCGGCCCGCCCCCGGGATCCTCCGCGATCGCAGCCCCAGCCCCGACCTCCGCCCCGAGCGTCGCGGCGCCGGCCCCCTCGCCGACCGCCTCCCCGGACCGGCCCGCGGTGATCCCCATGGTCCGCTCGGTGCCGACCCGGATCCGGATCCCCGCCATCGGCGTCGACTCGTCCCTGATGCAGCTGGGGCTGAACAGCGACGGCACCCTCCAGGTCCCCCCGTACGACGAGCACGCCCCGGCGGGCTGGTACCGCGGCTCACCCGCCCCCGGCCAGCTGGGCCCCTCCGTGATCCTCGGACACGTCGACACCTTCAAGGCCGGGCCCGTCGTCTTCTACCGCCTCGCGCAGACCCGGCCGGGAGACACGATCACCATCAGCCGGCGAGACGGCACCACGGCCACCTTCACCACCGACCGCGTCGAGAACGTGCCCAAGGCGCACTTCCCCCGGCTCGAGGTCTACGGCGACACCGCCCGAGCCGAGCTCCGGCTCATCACCTGCGGCGGCGACTGGAACCCCGCCGAGCACGACTACAGCGACAACACCGTCGTGTTCGCCCACCTCACCGCGACCACCTGATCCGCAGGACGAACGTCGTACGCGTCACAGACCGGACGGCCAGGTGAACGGTGGTGGAGCGACCGGGGCGGCGGCGTGGGTCACGACGATGTCGATGTCCTCGTGCTTGGTCAGAACGATGTTCCGCGGGTCCCCGGCGTACCGATGTCCGTTGACGAAGACGCCGAGCCGCACGCCGTCCTTGCCGGCCGTGTACGGGCCGACCGCGGCGGGCGCGAGGTGGACGTTCCACTCCGTGAAGACCTGACCGAGGTGGAAGGTGCGGACCTCGGGTGACTCGACGTGGATGACTCCGGAGGTGTCGTGGGTGTGGATGGCCGCGAGCCGCTGCGCCGCCTCGTCGATGCCGAGGTCGGCGGGCACCGTCACCGCCCGCCCGTCGACGGTGACGCTGAGGTGCTGATGGATGTGCAACGCCGTGCCCTCGCTGGAGAGCATGGTGAGTCCGGCAGCGCGCACGCGGTTCTCGACATCCGCGGGGGCGTTCCAGGGCGGAGCGCTGGTGCGGCCGTCCCCGCCGCTGCCGGTGGAGGTCGTGCCGAGCACCGCTGCGGTCACGCCGCCGATGATGATCACGGCCGCGGCGACCGACGCCGCCGTCGCGATCGCCCGCCGTCGCTTTCGCCGGCGCTCCTGGCCCTGCCGCTCTGCTGCGGCTCGTGCTCGTGCGGCCTCGCGCTGTCCGGTTCTCGGCACGACGTGCCCCCGCTCCCTGCGGCTCACTCGGCCAGGGCGCCGGCGGCGCTCTCGATGCGGCCGGTGATCTCCGGGTCGTCGGGGACCGTCGCTGACCGGAACCGGGTGGTGGCGAAGGGGGTCACCAGGAACTTCTCGAAGTTCCAGCGGATGTCGCCCGCGTCGCCCGTGAGGTCGGCGACTTCAGCGAGCTGGGCGAAGAGCGGATGGCGGCCGGGCCCGTTCACCTCGACGCGGGCGAACATCGGGAACGTGACGCCCCAGGTGGTCGAGCAGTAGTCGGCGACCGCCTCGTCGCTGTCGAGCTCCTGCTCGAACTGGTTGCTCGGGAAGCCGAACACGGAGAACCCCCGATCCCGGTAGCGGCGCTGGAGAGCTTCGAGCTGCTCGTACTGCGGGGTGAAGCCGCAGCGGGAGGCGACGTTGACGATGAGCTTCACGGGCGCGGCATAGTCCGCGAGGGTCGCGGCGCGTCCGTCGATGGTGGTCAGGGGGATGTCGTCGAGGCGCATGCTGGCGGAACGCGGTTCGGGCCGGTGCTGTTCCGGCGGGTCCTGAGGCGCCGCCGCCTGGGAGGATGGCGCCGTGCCACCGCGGCCCTCGTCTGCGCCGTCGATCCGCCGTGCGCCTCTAGCCTGAGTGACGTGGTGGGCCGATTGCAGTGGCTGATGGTGCTGGTGCAGCTGCCGTCCCAGCCATCGAGATACCGGGTCGCGGTCTGGCGGGAGCTCCGCCGCAGCGGGGCCGTTCCCGTCGCGGCCGGCGCATGGGCCCTCCCCGCGATGCCCGCCTTCCAGCCGTCCCTCGATCGGGCCGGGGCGCTCTGCCGGGAGGGCGGAGGCACGTTCACGGTGGTGGATGTCGTGCCGCACGACGCCGCGGGCGAGGCGGTGCTCCGAGAGGCGTTCGCCGGGGCGCGGCGGGACGAGTGGACGGAGTTCGTCGCCGACTGCGGGAAGTACGAGGACGAGATCGCGAAGGAGATCGCGAAGCAGAAGTTCACCTTCGCGGAGCTCGAGGAGGAGGAGCAGAGCCTCGACCGGCTGCGTCGCTGGCACCGCGATCTGAAGCGCCGCGACGTGCTCGAGCTCCCGGAGGCTCGAGCAGCAGCGGAGCGTCTGCGGGGATGCGAAGCGCTCCTGGAGGACTACGCGGGCCGCGTGTATGCCGCGATGAGGGAGAACGCGCCCCTCGACCGCGACCGCGAGGTCTGAGCCGCCGGCCTGCTCATCCGGCGAGCGCCCCTCGGTCGGTGCGCGTTCCCCTGCTCGTGATGACGGCCGAGAGCGCGGCGGCCGCCACGAGGGCGACGGCCAGCCAGGTCAGGCCGACGGCCAGCCCCGCCGCAGCGGCCGCGGCCCCGACGAGGACGGGCGCGGCGGCGTCGCCGATCTCGCGGCCCATCTCGGCCGTGCCCATCGTGCGGCCGACCCGGTCCGGGGCGGCGAGCGCGGCGAGGGCGGCGTACCCGCTCGGCGTCACGCAGGCGACGCCGAGACCGAGCACGAAGGCGCCGGCCACCACCCAGGGGACGGTGGGCGCGATGGCCGCGACGAACAGCCCGGCGGCGCTGAGCAGCAGCGCGGCAGGGGCGAACCAGCGGGCGCTCACCCGCCCGGCGTCGATCCACCGGCCGGCGAGCGGCTGAACGACCACCAGCGCGAGCGCGAGCACGGAGGCGATCGCGGTCGCTCCGAGGACGCCCGCGTGCAGCCGGGCACCCTGCGCGGGAAGGAACCCGATCCCGGCGACGAGGGCGCCTGCACCGCCCGCGAGCAGCAGGACCGGTCCGAGGAAGCCCGGGCGGGTGCTCTCGCGGAGGACGTCGAGCGCCGTGGGCCGTCGGCGGGGGAGGGCGTCGATCCGGGGGCAGCGCCCGAGGACCCAGATCGCCGCTGCGAATCCGAGGGCGGCGAGGACCAGCTGCAAGAGGCCTACGCCGCCGACCGTCGCGAGGGCGGCGCCGGCGACCGGCCCGGTGACGTATCCCAGGCTCTTCCAGGAGCCGTACCGCCCGAACGCGCGGCCCCGGCGCTCGGGCGTCGCGAGCCGGGCGACGGCCGCCGATGCGGAGGGGGAGAACGCCGAGGCCGCCGCCCCCTGGCCGAACCGGACGCCCAGCAGCATGGCGGGAGTGGGCCAGATCGCGCCGGCGAGGGAGACCACGCCGAAGCCGAGCAGGCCGGCGGCGATCACCGGCCGAGGGCCGACGCGATCCGCGAGGGCCCCGAAGACGGGCTTGAGCAGGACCTCGGCGAGGTCGTACACGGCGACCAGCAGGCCGAGCTGCAGCAAGAACCGGCCGCCGCTCTCGGCGCCCAGTGTGGCCGCCACGGCATGCGCTCCGAAAGCGGTGACGAACCCGGCGGCGTAGAGCGGTCGCACGTCGGGGTCGCCACCGCTGCGGGCGCCGCCGAGCTGGTCAGACAGTGGCGGGGCCCCGCTCGCCGTCGACGCGAGCGGCGGCCGCGCGGAGGCGCGCGATGAGTCGCTCGGCCCGCGCCGCGTTCTGCGGGGTGTCGAAGGTTCGCCATGCGCGCGCGCCGAGCCGACCGATCGTGGCGGCGGCGGACGAGTCCTCGGTCGCCCGGGTGGTCGACCGACCGGCCCAGGTGGAGCGGGCGCGGCGGAAGAGGGACAGCACGCGGCGGCGCTGCCAGAGCAGGACGATGAGCGCGATGACCGGCAAGACGTTCCTTTCTGTGCGAGTTGATAACGCGGTTACAGTACGCCTTGTGCCGCTCAACGCTGCTCCGGTGCGGGCTCGCGCCGCAGCCGCCGGCACTCCCGGACCGTGAGCAGGGGCAGCCCGTGGGAGTATCTGCGCGTGAGTGAAGATACGCAGCAATGCGGACGGCACCCGGACAGCGAGTACGTCGAGCTGGCGGTCGAGGTCTTCTCGCTGCTGGCCGACGCGACGCGGGTGCGCATCGTGCTCGCCCTGCGCGAGATCGAGGAGCTGTCGGTGAACCATCTCGCCGACATCGTGGACAGGCCGCCGACGACGGTCTCGCAGCATCTCGCGAAGATGCGGATGGCGCGGATGGTCACGACCCGGCACCACGGCAACCGCGTCTTCTACAAGCTGACCGACGAGCACGCGTCGCGGCTCGTGGTGGACGCGATCCACCAGGCCGAGCACACCCTCGGGGGAGTCCCACGGCACCACCAGCCGTCGCATCCGCCTCGCTCGGCGGAGGTGGCGGCCCCGTGACCGGATCCCGTCAGCACGAGCACGAGCACGAGCACGGCCGCGGCCACGAGCACGGCCACGAGCACGAGCACGAGCACGAGCACGGCCACGAGCACGGCCACGAGCACCATCACGGGCTGCTCGGATTCCTGCACGAGCTGTTCGTGCCGCACACGCACGACGCGGCCGACGCGATCGACGATGCGATGGAGGCGAGCCGGGAGGGCGTCCGGGCGCTGAAGATCAGCATGTTCGTGCTGCTCGGCACGACGGTGCTGCAGTTCGTCCTCGTGCTCGTGACGGGATCGGTGGCGCTGCTCGCCGACACCGTGCACAACTTCTCCGACGCCCTCACGGCCGTACCGCTGTGGGTGGCGTTCGTCCTCGGCCGCCGGGCGGCGTCGCGCCGCTACACCTACGGATACGGGCGCGCGGAGGACCTCGCCGGGCTCTTCATCGTGGTCGTCGTCCTGCTCTCCGCCGTGATCGCGGCGTGGCAGTCCATCGACCGGCTCATCGCCCCGCATGCGCCGGACAACCTCGGCTGGCTCGCCGTCGCCGGAGTCATCGGCTTCCTGGGCAACGAGTCGGTGGCGATCTACCGCATCCGCGTCGGCCGCCGGATCGGGTCCGCCGCTCTGGTCGCCGACGGCGTCCACGCGCGCACGGACGGGTTCACCTCGCTCGCCGTCGTGGTCGGCGCGGTCGGTGTCTGGCTCGGCTTCCCCCTCGCCGACCCCATCATCGGCATCCTCATCGCGATCGCGATCTTCGTGCTGCTCATCGGCACGATCCGCAGCATCGGGCGACGGCTCATGGACGGCATCGAGCCGGATCTGCTCGCCGCCGCCGAGCACGCGATCGCGCACGTGGGCGGGGTCCGCACCGTGCGCTCGCTCCGCCTCCGGTGGGTCGGGCACCGGCTTCAGGGCGACGTCATCGTCGCCGTCGGGGAGCGTTCACTGAGCGACGCGCAGAGCATCGCGGAGGAGGCTGCCGACCGGCTCCGCGAGCACCTCCACACCCTCGACGACCTCACGGTCACGCCGGTCCTCGAGTGAGCATGCGGCGGCTGGGACGGGCCGCTTCGGACATCTCCGGGCGTCGTCGGACGCCCGTCGTGCCCGAAGCGGCCCGCCCGCGGTCAGCGGACGCGGAACCGGAGGATCGTCGCGTCGCCCGACCGGGCGCTGCTGAGCGGCTCCAGGTCGATCCGGGGGGAGGCGAAGCGGGTGCCGCCGCCGAGCAGGAGCGGCAGCACGTACACGAGGATCTCGTCGACGAGCCGGTGCTCGAGGCACTGGCGCGCGACGTCGGCGCCGAGGATCTCGAGATCCTTGCCACCGGCGGCGTCGAGTGCCGTACCCACGGCCCGTTCGATGTCGCCGGAGAGGATGGTCACCGCCGGGTCTGGCGGGTCCAGCGGACGGTGGGT
The DNA here is from genome assembly GCA_025936735.1 of Amnibacterium sp. Classification (GTDB taxonomy): domain Bacteria; phylum Actinomycetota; class Actinomycetes; order Actinomycetales; family Microbacteriaceae; genus Amnibacterium. Next base: position 612 of record JAICSU010000032.1, on the reverse strand, counting down.
GAGCAGGAACATCGGACCCGCGAAGGGATAGTCCCTGCTGCCCGGGTCCTCGGCCTCCATCCGGTCGCCGACCTCCCAGGTGCGCCGGCCGACCAGCATGGCGCCCGTCGCGGCGGCCACGGCCGCGAGATCGTCGGCGGCGACGTAGTCCGCCAGCGCGCGGCCGCCACCCCAGTCCATCGAGTCCCCGGGACCCGCGATGAAGCCGTCGAGCGACATGCACCTGTTCACGACCACCTTGCCGGTCATCCGGGTTCCGCCGTCCCTCCGTCGCCGGCGCGGCCGTCCCCCCGAGGAGCCCGGACGCGTGACCACGCCGTCGATGCTCCGATCCTCGCGCCGATCGGGCGACGTGTGAAGCGCGGCTCCAGAGGATCCGGGGACCGCGCCGCCCCATCCAGCGCTCGGGCGGCCGTCCTCCGGCGACGCGGATACGCGCTCGAGGCCGGCACGCTCGCGTGGAACGTCGTCGGTGTCGTCGTGCTGGCCGTCGTCGCGGTACGGACCGGATCCGTCGCCGTGGTGGGGTTCGGGCTCGACAGCCTCATCGAGATCGGGGCGAGCGTCGTCGTGATCTGGGAGCTGAGCGGCACCGGGGCCGCCCGCCAGGCG
>JAICSU010000187.1 GCA_025936735.1 Amnibacterium sp. | reverse complement strand
TCGCAATGAAGCGGCGCCTGTGGAAACAAGCGTGCGCAAGCTGCACGAACCCGACCGAAGTGCGACGCGTGGCTCAGCCTCATGGGCCCCACGCGGACAGCGACGGAGGCAATCTCGTCACTTTGGAGGCGTTGCAACGCCTCCACAGTGCAGGTTTCCCCGGACGTCCGGGGAAACCTGCAATCCCTACCCCAGGTCGACGATGGCGGCGACGGGGCCGCCGCCGTCGGGGCCCTGGTGAGCGGCGGAGACCGAGACGAACACCGCGGGGTCACCGGTGACGGCGGCGGTGACGCCGCCGACGGCGGCCTTGATCTGGCGGTGCCAGTGGACGTCGGAGTCGTCGAGCATCGCGTTGCGGCGGCCGCGGACGTGACCGTCCTGAGAGGCCTCGCACTTGAGGAAGACGTTGACCAGCCGCCCGTCGAGGTCGGAGGTGCGCGGGCGCTCGGGCAGGTCGAGGCCGGCCGAGCGGATCGCGTCCCAGATCCCGTCGGCGTCCAGCGCGTCGGTCATCACGCCGTGCCCGATCCGGTAGCGGCCGCCGACCCCGCGCGCGTTGCCGACGACGACGACCTGCGCCCGGTCGAGCTCGACGCCCGAGGAGCACGAGGCGACCGCGGAGTACAGCGAGCGGTCGCGGAGCACGTCCGCGTCGTCCGGCATCTCGATCTCGCCGAGTGCGACCGCGATGCCCAGCGCCGTACCGCCGTTGGAGACGTCCATCGAGGTCAGCGTGTCCTCGGTGAACACGTCGTGGCCGCGGCTCTTGGCGTCCTGGATGGTGTCGATCGTCAGCAGCGGCGTCTTGGTCTGCACGTAGTGGACGTCCGCGGTGTCGGTGATGCCGGCGCGCTCCATCGCCACCTTCACGGCGGCGGCGACCTTCGAGATCATCCCCCGCCGGCCGATCTCCTCGGGCAGCAGCGGCTCGCTCATCGCGAAGCCGACGGTCAGCCGCGGCTCGTCGGAGGGTACGACGTCCTCGTCGGGCACCGTGGCGAAGATCGTGGCATGGGGGCTGATCACGCCGTCGGTGCCGCCCGACCACACGATCGGGATCTCCTTGACGGCCTCGGGGTCCGCCCCCTTGTCCACCAGCGCCTCGCGGAAGGCCCGGTCGGCGAGGATCCGGGTGTAGTCGTTGACGCCGCCGTTGCCCTCGGTCTTCCCGATGACCGCGATCACCCGGTCGGCCGAGATCACGCCCTCGTCGATGAGCGCGGTCAGCTCCGACGCGTCGGACACGGAGTGGATGGGGACCTTGCGGACCTCGATGGCGGACGGCATGAAACCGATCCAATCAGATCCGCCTCAGTCCGGCACCACGGCCGTCCCCGTCGACCCCACGTCGACGACGGCGTCGACGATCCGGTCGAGGCTGGTGATCACGCCGGGGAGGTCTGTGCCCTGGACGAACCGGCAGACCGCGTCGACCTTCGGCCCCATCGAGCCGCTGGCGAAGTGCCCCTCCGCGGCGTACGCCTGCATCTGCGAGAGCGTGACCCGGCCGATCGGCTCGGCCCCCGGCGTGCCGTAGCGGAGGACGGCCTGCGGCACGTCGGTGGCCACGACCAGGACGTCGGCATCGACCAGCACCGCGAGCAGAGCGGCGCCCAGGTCCTTGTCGATCACTGCCTCCACGCCGGACAGCGACCCGTCCTCACGGCGTACGACGGGAATCCCACCGCCGCCGTTGGCCACGACCACGAACCCCGCCCGGATCAGCTCGAGCACCGCCGCCGCGTCGAGGATGTCGAGCGGCTCGGGCGAGGCGACCACGCGGCGCCAGCCCTTCTCCCCGCGGTCCTCCCAGGTCTCGCCGTGGTCGACGAGCAGGCGCGCCTCGTCGGCGGGCAGGAACCGCCCGATCGGCTTCGTCGGCTTCACGAAGCCGGGGTCGTTCGGGTCGACCAGCGCGCGGGTCACGACCGCGGCGCTGCGCTTGTCGACGCCCCGCCGGGCCAGCTCCGCGTCGAGCGCGTCCATCAGCACGAAGCCGAGCGTCGCCTGGGTCGACGCCCCGCACCAGTCCAGCGGCACCGGCGGTACGACCGCGGCGGCCAGCTCGTTCTTGACCAGCAGGTTGCCGACCTGCGGACCGTTGCCGTGGGTGATCACGACCTCGACGTCGTGGGCGATGAGCTCGGCCACCGCGGCCATCGCGACCTCGGCCGCGGCGATCTGGTCCTCGACCCGCGCCCGGCCGTCGGCGTTGGTCATCGCGTTCCCACCCAGCGCCAGCATCACTCGCACAGGGCGACGGTAGTGCTCCGGCGGTCGAAATGCCGGGAGGTCCTGCTCACCAGCCCCAGCGGATGCCGAGGATCCCCGGCCCGAACCCACGCGCCATGACCATCGCGCTGGTGCCGTCGCCGAGCTCGAGCTTCTCGCTCTCCTCGTGGTCACCGGTGATCGCGTAGCGCTCCACGTGGGCGGGCAGGTGGTCGGGGTGGAAGCGCACCCAGAGCATCAGCTCGGAGAGCCTGCGCGCGGCGTAGTGGTCGAGCGTGGTGTCGTCGTCGGGCGCCGCGAGGTCGACGAGGAGCTCGTAGGGATGCAGCTCGCCCTTCGCCAAGGCGCGTTCGAGGATCAGCTCGATGGCGTGGACGCCCCCCTGCCCCACCGTCATCCGGCCCATCGAGCAGCCGGCGATCGGCACGAACGTCGGCACCTGCCCCCGGTCGTCGGCCGTGATGATCACCGGCGTACGCCGTGCGCCGTCGCGGCGGGCCTGCATCACCGTCTGGAGCCGGGTCTGCCCGATGCACCCCTCGGCGTCCACGTCGGCGGTGATGTGCCGCACCTGCTCGATCAACTCGTCGTACAGCCCCTCGAACCCGAGGGTCGCCAGGGCCTGCTCCATGCCGGGGTTCTCGGTGAACATCTCGCGCAGGGTCCGCTCCGCGGGCCGCGGGCCGGGACGCCGGGAGGGGCCGAGCCGGGAGACGAGCGTGCCGGGAGGCACCCAAAGCAGGCGCTCGATCTCCACCAGCGCGTCCCGCGACGTGCCACGCTCGGGCTGGCTCCGCCCCGAGCGCCAGTAGCTCAGCGCGGCCGGGCTGACCGGGTGCCCGCGCTCGACCAGGCGTCGATGCAGCCAGGACAGGCTGACGCCGCGTCCGGCCAGCGCCTCGGCGAACGCCTCGGCGAACGCGGAGCTCCCCATGCGCGATGTCCTCTCCCGAACAGCGACCGACCCTCGACCGCAGGTGGACCACAGCCATGACAACGCGGATCGGATCATCACACAACCGACGAGGGCGATAAGTGACGGATCAACGCCTACGCTGCCTGCGCGGGCGTCCGGACGAGTGCCGGTCGTCTCGCCCGAGATGCCGGGTGTCGGGGGGTCCCGGCATCTCGCCTGCGGGCCCCGGGTCAGCGAGCGCCGAGCGAGCGCCAGTAGGCGTTGAGCGCGCCGTTGGTCTTCACGAACCACACAGTCGCGCCGGCCAGCGGCAGCAGGATCCACGGCCCGGTCAGGGCTCTGACCGGAGCGCGCTGTACGCGGCGCTCGTAGAGCTTGCCGGCCTCACCGGGAGTCAGGAACACCATCACGATCGTCACGAGGAGACCGAGCACGAGGGCGAGCCCGGCGGAGGTCCGGCGCAGCCCGGCTGGCTCGGCCAGGCCGGGGGTGCGGGCCGGTCGACCGGCTGGTCGAGCGGACGGCCGTCGTACGGCGTGCTGTCGTTGCTCGTGGAGCTCCCTCACGTGTGTCCGAGTGTGCGTGGATGGCCCGTGGATCGTGGCACCCGCACCACGGATTCGCCGCGAGAACCGGCGGGCGTCGCGGATCACGGCCCGGGTTCGGTCCGTTCGGTTCGACTTCTGGTCCCCTCGGGTCACCGGACGCGCGGAAGGACCCTTGACACCGGAGTCATGGCCGCAGGTCGACCTCGGCGTACGTCGCGCCGCCGGCGAGGCGGGCATAGCCCGGGCCGCGGTCGAAGAACGGCCCATCCGTGCTGTCGCGACCCCGCCGCTCGCGCTCGGCGGCGGTCGCCGCCGCGTCGTGGCCGAGGTCGTCGGTCCGGAGCGACCCGGTCAGCACCACGCCGTAGTCGGCGAGCGCCGCCTCGGGCGAGACCTTGCGCCACACGACGTCGCGCACCACGAGCCCGGGGTCGCGGGCGAGCGGGTCGCCCCAGCCGCCACCGCCGGTCGTGCGGATGCGGATGACCTCGCCGGCCCGCACCGGCTCGGCGTCGGCGAGCGCGTCGACCTCGCGCTCACCCGGGCCGCCCGGGTCGATCGTGACCTGGAACGAGCGACCGGCCTTCCCCCCGTTCACCCCCCAGCAGGCCAGGATCGAGCGATCCGCGATCGACATGAAGTGGGCGTCCTTGAGCATCCGGATGTGCTTCTCGTAGCCCAGCCCGCCGCGGAACTGCCCGGCTCCCCCGCTGTCCACGGCCAGTGACAGGACCTCGACCCGGAACGGGAAACGGGCCTCGGTGAACTCCGTGGGCAGGTTCCGCGAGTCGGGCACGACGTGGATGGTGTCCTCGCCGTCGGCGTAGTAGCGACCGCCGGAGCCGCCGCCGAGCACCTCGCGCATCAGGTACGGGCGGCCCTCGAGGTCGTCGCCGTACACGCCGGTGTAGCGGATCGTCTCCTGGTCGGCCGGCATCCGTCCGCCCGCGGCCTTGGCCAGCACCCCGGCGAGCACGCCGAGCAGGCGCAGGATCACGAACGTGCGGGCGTTGGTCGGCGCCGGGAAGACCGGGGTGAGGAGGGTACCCGGCTCGGGGAAGCGCATCTCGATCAGCGGCACGACGCCCTCGTTGACGTCGAGCTCGGCCATCCGCTCCGGGGTGTCGGCGAGGTTGCGCAGGATGGGTGCGAGCCACTTCTTGAGGAACACGCCGTCGCTGTAGTCGCCGCAGTGGTTGATCGGGCCCTTCGCCTGCGGCCCGGTGCCGTCGAAGTCGATGACCAGCCGGCCGCCGTCCTGAGGCAGCTTGGTGACGGTGATGCGCTGCCGGTGCAGCCTCGGGGCGTCGACGCCGTCGTGCTCGGCGTAGTCCTCCCAGGTGTAGGAGCCGTCCGGGATCTTCGCCAGCACCTCGCGGCGGAAGGTCTCGGTGGTGAGGTCGATGATGGTGTCGAAGCACTCCTCGACGGCCGCCCGGCCGTAGCGCGCGAAGACCTCGCCGAGGCGGCGCGCACCCATCAGGCAGGCT
>JAICSU010000153.1 GCA_025936735.1 Amnibacterium sp. | reverse complement strand
GGGTTCGGTCGAGACGGTGAGGACGCCCGGCTCGAGCTCCTCGACGGTGCCGGAGCAGCCGTCGGCGGCCAGCTCGTCGAGCGTGGTCCAGCGCTGACCACCCGGCGGCACGTACTGCCGCTCGTCGGCGCAGATGGGGCACACCGGTGGTAGCGGCCCCTCCGGCGGCTGCTCCACCGCGCACGTGGCGCAGAGCCACACGGTCACCGACTGCTCCTCGTCCGGCGGCGGGGCCGTCGGTACCCTCCGGAGGTCGCGGCGTAGAAGGCCGCCGCGAGCAGGAACAGCGCGACCGCGAGCAGCGGCACGGAGCCGGCGACGACGATCCCGCACGAGTAGAACGCCACCCCGATGAGGCTGCGCTTCAGCTCGCGCTTCGCGTAGCGCCGGTCGAACGGGGCCTCCAGGAGCTCGGGGTGCGCGCCGAGGTGGTGCCAGATGCCCACCCAGGGGATCGTGGCCGCCGCGAAGACCAGCGCGTAGACGGCGGCGGCGATGCGGCCGTCGGCCGACAGGAAGCCCTCCCCCGCCAGGAACTCGGCGAGCAGCGCGTTCGGGAACGGCGTGAACGACACGAGCAGCAGCAGGATGAGGTTCCACCACTGCAGGGTGCGATCGATGCGGCGGATCTTGCGGAAGACGCCGTGATGGTTCAGCCAGATGACCCCGACGGTGAGGAACGTGGCCAGGTAGGAGAGGTAGGACGGCCAGTTCCCGAGCAGCGCGGGGAGCAGCCCGTGCGGGATCTCGGTCTGCTGCGGCACGTGCACCTCGAGCACGAGCAGGGTGATCGCGATCGCGAAGACCCCGTCGCTGAAGGCCTCGGTGCGCCCCGTCGGCGACAGGCGGAGGTCCGGCTCGGCGTCCTCGCCGTCGGGGAGCGCCGCGCCGTCCGGCCGAGCCGCCGATTCGGTGCTGATGGCAGGATCGTAGGCCCCGCGGAGCCATCGGCTGCCGCCATATTCGGTCACCGTTCGCCCGACTGCGCTCATCTGCGCGCAACCGGCGCCGAGCGCCCCGAATCGTGGTCCCGAATCCGGTCACTGAAGCGACTTGTGACCGAATTCGGAAGCACCGGATGCGCACCGAGCGGGACCGCTGCGAGGGGGGCCGGCGGGTCAGCGCGGCGTGCGCGTCGCGCCGTCCTCGGCCTGCGGCACCTGTCCCGCTCCGGCATCGTCCCGAGGCGCCGCGCCCGCGGGCTGGGCCCCCGGACGCTGCCACGCGGCCATCGTCGGCCGCACGAAGACGGCTGCGGCCACGGCGCCGACGAGCACGACGGCGGCAGGGAGGATCAGCGACTCCGCCATCGCCGAGGTGAACCCGGCGTGCAGGAACGCGGGCAGCGCTCCGGAGAGCGTGAAGTCGGACGACGATGCGGCCTGGCCGGGCCGGTGCGGCAGGTCGGCGACGAGCCGGGCCTGGATGAGCACCGCGATCGAGGCGCTCCCGATCACGCCGCCGATCTGCCGTGTGGTGTTGTAGATCCCGGATCCCGCTCCCGCCTCACGGGCAGCCAGCCCGCGGGTCGCCGTCGACGACACGGGCGACCAGGTGAGGGCGTTCCCGAAGCCGAGCACGACCGCGGGCAGCAGCAGCCAGCCCCAGGCGATGTCGGGGCTGAGCATCCGCGAGTAGAGGAAGAGGGCCGAGCTGAACAGGAGGAGGCCGGGCACCGCGAGCAGCCGGGGGTGCACGCGGTCGACGAGCTTTCCGACGACCGGCGCGAGGCCGATGTTCAGCACGGCCATCGGTGCGAGCATCAGGGCCGACTGGGTCGGGGTCATCCCCCGCACGACCTGGAAGTAGAAGACGAGCGGCAGCGACAGGCTGGTGACCGTGAAGCCGATGGTCGTGATCACCACGTTGGCGACCGAGAAGTTGTGGTCGCGGAACAGGTGCAGCGGCACCAGCGGCTCCCGCTTCGTCAGCGCCTGCTGCACGACGAAGCCCGCGAGCACCACGATGCCGGCGACGATCAGGCCCCAGACGGTGATCGGGCCCGTGATCACGCCCCAGTCGTAGGTCTGGCCCTCCTGGAGGCCGAAGACCAGCAGGAACAGGCCCACCGCGGAGAGCAGCACCCCCGGGATGTCGAACCGGTGCGGATGCGTGGGGAGCGCGGGCACGTAGCGCGCGGCGAGCACGAAGGCGACGACGCCGATCGGCAGGTTGACGAAGAAGATCCACTCCCAGCCGAGACCGTCGACGAGCACGCCGCCGAGGATCGGGCCGACGAGCGTCGCCACGCCGGCCGTCGCACCCCACAGCCCGAGCGCCTGTCCGCGGCGCTCCGGCGGGAAGATCCGCGTGATCACGGCCATCGTCTGCGGCGACATGAGCGCCCCGCCGACGCCCTGGACGGCGCGGGCCGTGATGAGCACGCCGATGGTCCCGGCGAAGCCGCACCAGGCGGACGACAGCGTGAAGATCACGAGGCCGATGAGGTAGAGGTTCTTCGGGCCGAACCGGTCCCCGAGGCGGCCGGTGATCAGCAGCGGCACGGCGAAGGCGAGCAGGTAGGCGCTCGTCACCCAGATCACCGAGTCGATGTCCGTGTGCAGACCGCGGAGGATCGCGGGGTTGGCGACCGACACGATCGTCGTGTCGATCAGGATCATGAAGAAGCCGATGATGAGCGACCAGAGGGCCGGCCAGGGCTTCACATCGTGGGTCATGGGACTCCGGGGGGTTCGGTGGCGGGAGGATCCGGCCAGGGGAGGTCGCCCGACTCGATGCGGTCGGCGAGCGTGGTGAGGTGATCGATCTCGGCCGCGAGCAGCCTCCGGGTGTACGGGAGGTCCAGCCAGTAGTGCTCGGGGAGCCGCTTGGCGGCGACGGTGCGCTCCCCCGCGGCCAGCTCCGCGTCCTGACCCTGCAGGGCCGCGAGCCGCCGGCGGAGCCGGGTGACGACCTCGCCGCGGGGCAGGTTGTGCGCCTCGCCGAGCGCGAGTGGGAAGCGCGGGTACTCCGCGACGGGGACGGCGAGCGACAGCCGCACCCAGTCCCGCATCGCGTCGACACCCTCGCCGGTGATGGCGTAGGTCGTGCGCTCGGGCCGGTTGCCGGCGCGCTCGGTGCCGACCGGCCGGACGAGGCCGTCGGCGTGCAGGCGGTCCACGACGTGGTACAGCGAGCCGGGACGCACCTTGACCAGCCTGTCCTCGGAGCGAGCGAGCAGCAGCTGCACCATCTCGTACGGATGCATCGGGCGCTCGAGCAGCAGGCCGAGCGCGGCGACGGCGAGGGGGCCCATCACGCCCCACCTCCCCCGTCTCGATTATTCCGCGGGGAATAGTACACCCGGATCATCCGCCCGCACTCCCCGAGCACCTCAGCAGGACGGATCCGCTTCGGCAGGACGATTACGCCGCTTTCGTCCTGCTGGACTGAATCCGTCCTGCTGAAGTGCTCACTGGCAGGAGAACCGCGCGGTCAGGGGCGGGCGCGATCCTCCGCGATGCGCTCGTGATGGTGGATGACCTCGGCGACGATGAAGGCGAGGAACGACTCGGCGAACCCGGGATCGAGGTGCGACTCCTCCGCGAGCGCGCGGAGGCGAGCGATCTGCTGCCGCTCCCGATCCGGATCGGCGGCCGGCAGCCCCGCTGCCGCCTTCAGGTGCCCGACCTGCTGCGTGCACTTGAACCGCTCGGCGAGCAGGTGCACGAGGGCCGCGTCGATGTTGTCGATGCTCGCGCGCAGGGAGGCGAGCTCGTCGAGGGTGTCGTCGGAGGCGCCGGATCCGGTCATGCTCCGACCCTAGGACGTGCCGTCCGAGGGGCTCGAACCGGCTCGACGCCGGCGCCGCCGAAGCCTCCGAGCAGGCGTCCCGGGTCGCGGGCGACGGGCCCGCCGTCGGCGATGGCAGGATGGCGATCGATCCGAGGGAAGGCGGCTTCCGCACGTGGACGCAGCGGGCGCACCGGTCTCACCGGTCCTCGTCGGCCGTGAGCGGGAGCTCGCGGTGCTCGGATCGCTGCTCGACGCGGCCACGGCCGGCGAGAGCGGGCTCGTGCTCCTGTCCGGCGAGGCCGGGGTCGGCAAGACCCGGCTCGTCGAGGAGACCGGCCGGCAGGCGTCACGCCGCGGGATGCGGGTGCTGTCAGGGCACTGCGTGCAGCTCGGCTCGGAGGGGCTGCCCTTCGCACCCCTGGTCGAGGCCCTGCGCGACCTCGCGCGCTCCACGACGCCGGAGCAGCTGGCGGCCGTGCTCGGCCCGGCCAGGCGGCTCATGCCCCGCCTCCTGCCGAACCTCGAGGAGCCCGTCACCGCCCCGACCGAGCAGGGTTCGCAGCTGCTGGAGTCGGTGCTCGGCCTGCTCGAGCGCCTCGCCCGCGACCAGCCGCTGCTCGTCGTGATCGAGGACCTGCACTGGGCCGACCGCTCCACGCTCGACCTGGCCGCCTATCTCGTGCAGGCCCTGCGCGGGGTGCCGGTGGCACTCCTCTTCACCTACCGCTCCGACGAGCTGCATCGCCGCCATCCGCTGCGCCCGCTCGTGCTCGCCTGGGAGCGGATGCGCGCCGTGCGGCACCTCGAGCTGCACCGCTTCGACCTCGGCGAGGTCCGCGCGGTCGCCGCGGCGATCCTCGGCGCCCCGCCCTCCGAGCAGACGGTGGAGACGGTGTTCGCCAGGTCCGAGGGCAACGCCTTCCTCGTGGAGGAGCTGGTCGGGCTCGTGCGCGACGGCGGCGACCCGGCCGGGCTGCCGCCCTCGCTGCGGGACGTGCTGCTCGCGCGCGTGGACGCCCTCGGCGAGGCGGCGCAGCGCCTCGTGCGCTACGCGGCGGTGGCGGGCGCCGAGGTGGACGAGCAGCTGCTGCTCGCCGCCGCTGCCGCGCCGCCGGACGTCGCGCTCGCCGCCCTCCGCGAGGCGGTGGACGCCCACCTGCTGCTCGTGGCGGGCGCCGGCTACCGCTTCCGCCACGCCCTCGCGCGGGACGCGGTGTACGACGACATGCTGCCGGGCGAGCGCAGCCGCATCCACGCGGCGTACGGAGCCGCGATCGACGCCGCGCCCGACCTGCTGCCCGACCCCACGGGGCGCGCAGCCGCTGCCGCGTACCACTGGTTCGCCGCGCTCGACCTCCCCCGCGCCCTCACCGCGTCCGTCGTCGCGGCCCGGCTGTCGGTCGCCGGCCTCGCACCGACCGAAGGGCTCACCCACTTCGAGCGGGCGCTGCAGCTGTGGCCGCGCGTGCCCGACGCCGAGGAGCGGACCGGGGCGGACCGGGTCGCGGTGCTGCTCGAAGCCGCCGACGCCGCCCACCTGAGCGGCGCGGTGGACCGCGCGCTCGCCCTGCTCGCGCTCGCGCTGGACGACCTGCCCGAGGAGGAGGGCGAACGCCGTGCCGTCGCGCTCGAGTCGCAGGCCCGCGTCCTGCGTGACCTCGGCAGGCTGTCCGAGGCCGTCCGGGCAGCGGAGACCGCCCTGCAGCTCCTGCCGCACGGCGGCTTCCCCGAGCTCCGCGCCACGCTCCTCGGGACGCTCGCGAACGCGCACATGCGCGCCGGCGACCCGGAACGCGCCCGCGAGGTGGGGGCGGAGGCGGTGCTCGCCGCTCGCCGCATCCCGTCCGCCGCGTTGGAGGCGGATGCCCGCCTGACCGCCGGCGTCGCCCACACGTGGCTGGGCGAGTACGACGTGGCGCTGGACGAGCTCCGCGCCGCCACGCAGCTCGCGCAGGAGGCCGGAGCGGTCGTGATCACCCTGCGCGGCAGCATCAACCTGTCCCACATCCTCGAGATGCGCGCCCACTCCGACGAGGCGGCGGCGGTGGCCGAGGAGGGCATGGCCGTCGCCGAGCGCAGCGGCATGGTCCGCATGCTCGGCGCCTACCTCGCCGGGAACCTCGCGGAGTCGCTGCTCCACCTCGGCGAGTGGGTGCGCGCCCAGCAGGTCATCGAACGGGCGCTCCGCACCCGCCCGGAAGGCGTGTACGGGGCGACCCTCCTCGACGTCGCGGGGCAGATCGCCGTGCTGACCGGTCGGTACGCGGACGCCGCACGCTCCCTCGCCGAGGCCACCGCGATGGTCGGCGACGAGGACGATCCGCAGTTCGCGCAGCCCCTCGCCTTCACCGCCGCGCTCCTGCTCGAGCACGAGGGCGACCGGGCGGGCGCGCTCGACCGGCTCCTCCGCACGGTCACGCCCGAGCCGTGGACATCGCCCTACGCGTGGCCGGTGCTCTGGCTCGCCGCTCGCCTGCAGGCGGACCTGGTGCTCCTCGAGGGGGCACCCCCCGACCCCCGGCTCGGGCCGCTGGTCGCGGCGATCGGCGAGGGGACGACGCCGCAACGCGCCTACGGCGCCCTCGCCGCGGCCGAGCTGGCGCGTGCCGCCGACGCAGCCACGGGCGCCGGCTGGCTCGCCGCCGTGGCGCTGTGGGAGCGCTGCGCCTGGCCGTATCCGCACGCGTGGGCGCTGCTCCGCGCCGCGGAACGGCTGGCCGAGGAAGGCGACCGGGGCGGAGCGACGGCCGCGCTGCGCCGAGCGGCGGCGATCGCCGCGCGTCTCGAGGCCGAGCCGCTCGCGGCCGAGATCACCGCCGTCGCCGCCCGGTCGCACCTGCCGCTGC
>JAICSU010000241.1 GCA_025936735.1 Amnibacterium sp. | reverse complement strand
CCCGCACCGACCAGCAGGAAGAGCAGATGGACTACTTGCAGGCAGTCGTCCTCGGCATCGTCGAGGGACTGACCGAGTTCCTCCCGGTGTCGAGCACCGGTCACCTCACCATCGCGGAGAAGCTGCTCGGGCTCTCCACGACAGACCCGGCGGTCACCGGGTTCACCGCGGTGATCCAGATGGGCGCGATCCTCGCCGTGATCGTCTACTTCGCCCGCGACATCTGGCGCATCGTGGTGGCCTGGCTCACCGGGCTGGTCAAGCCCGAGCTGCGCGGGACGATCGAGCACCGGATGGGCTGGTACGTCATCGTCGGCACCATCCCGATCGGGATCGTCGGCTTCGCGCTCAAGAACGTCATCAAGAACGACCTGCGGTCCCTGTGGGTGGTCGCGGTGGCGCTGATCGCCTGGAGCGCGGTGATGGTCTACGCCGAGCGGCGCGGGCGTCAGACGCGCGATGAGAAGGACCTGTCCCTGCGCGACTCGATCGTCGTCGGGGTGGTGCAGTGCATCGCCCTGGTGCCCGGTGTCTCCCGCTCCGGAGCGACGATCTCCGCCGGGCTGCTGCTCGGTCTCGACCGGGTCGCCGCGACCCGGCTGTCGTTCTTCCTCTCGATCCCGGCGCTGCTCGCGGCGGGACTCTTCGAGCTCAAGGACGCGCTCGGCGGCGACATCGGCGGCGGGCCCACCCTGGTCGGCACGCTGGTCAGCTTCGTGGTTGCCTACGCGGCGGTGGCGTGGTTCCTGCGGTTCGTCGCCGGCCACTCCATCGGCCGGTTCGTGCCCTACCGGGTCGTGCTCGGCGTGGTGCTGCTCGTCGTACTCGCCACGAACGTGATGTCGGCGACGTGAGCGCTCATAGCCAGCCGGACTTCTTGAACCGCCGGTAGAGGAACAGCGAGATCCCGACCATCAGACCCAGGGCGTAGAAGTAGCCGAAGTGCCAGTGCAGCTCCGGGATCCACTTGAAGTTCATCCCGTAGATGCCCGCCACCACGGTTCCGGTGGCCGCGATCGCTGCCCACGCGGAGATCTTCCGCATGTCCTCGTTCTGCTGGACGCCGACCCGGGCCAGGTGCGCGTCGAACGCCGTGGAGAGCAGGCCGTCGAGGGACTCGACGTTGTCTCGGATCCGGGCGACGTGGTCGGCGACGTCGCGGAAGAACGGCGCGGCCTCCTGGCTGACCAGCGGAACCGTTCCGGTGGCGAACCGCTGCATCGGCTCGCCCAGCGGCGAGACGGCTCGCCGCACCTCGGCCAGCTCCCGCTTCAGCACGTAGATGCGCTGGGAGTCCTGGGTGCGGTCGGGCGAGAACACCGACTCCTCCACCTCGTCGACGTCCTCCATCAGCGACGCCACGACGGCTTCGTACTCGTCGACGACCCGGTCGGAGATCGCGTAGATCACCGCCGAAGGCCCGTGCCCGAGCACCGCGGCGTGCTCCTCGAGGTCCTCGCGGGCCGAGTGCAGCTCGGTGCCCTTGCCGTGCCGGACACTCACGACGTAGCCGCGGCCGACGAACAGGTTGATCTCGCCGGTCTCCACGGCGTCGTTCTCGTCGACGTACCACAGCGTCTTGAGGACCAGGAAGAGCGCGCCGTCGTAGCGCTCGAGCTTCGGCCGCTGGTGGGCCTTCACGGCGTCCTCGACGGCCAGCGGGTGCAGGGAGAACACCTCCGCGACGCGGTCCAGCTCCTCCTGCGTCGGCTCGTGCAGACCGACCCACACGAAGTCGCCGTCACCGGTCGCCTCGTCGCGTACGGCGGTCAGGTCGTCCTTGTGGCAGTCCACCTTGACCCTGACCCCGTCGCGGTACAGCGCGCTGTCGACGATCATGGGCCACAGCCTAGGGTTCGGGCCGGCCTCTAAGGTTCTGGGCATGGCGACTCTCGTCCTGGCACGGCACGGCCGAACGACCGCGAACGCCAGCGGAGTGCTGGCCGGGCGCAGCAAGGGCGTCCACCTCGACGAGCGCGGGGTCGAGCAGGCGCGTGCGGCGGGGGAGCGGCTCAAGGGAGTACGGCTCGCGGCGGCGGTGACCAGCCCGCTGGAGCGCTGCCGCGAGACGACCCGGGAGATGCTGCGCGTCCAGGACGAGCCGCCGCCCATGAGCAGCGAGCGCGGGCTCCTCGAGTGCGACTACGGCTCGTGGACCGGGCACGAGCTCAAGACGCTCGCCAAGGAGCCGCTGTGGAAGACCGTGCAGGCGCACCCCTCGGCCGCGCAGTTCCCCGACGGCGAGGCGATGACCCAGATGTCCGCGCGCGCGATCGGCGCCGTGCGACGGTGGGACGCGCGCGTCGAGGCCGAGCACGGGCCGGACGCTGTGTGGCTGGCGGTCAGCCACGGCGACGTGATCAAGGCGATCCTCGCCGACGCGCTCGGCATCCACCTCGACGCGTTCCAGCGGATCATGGTCGACCCGGCGTCCCTGTCGGTCGTGCGGTACACCCCGCTGCGACCCTTCGTGGTGAACATGAACACCTCCGCCGGCGACCTCTCCCACCTGAAGCCACCGCCGAAGCGGCGCGGGCGCGGCGGCCGGCGCCGGGCCAGCAGCGACGCGGCCGTCGGCGGCGGCGCGGGGTCCGGCGCGGGCGCTGGGACCACCCCCTAGGCTCGTCGGCATGCCCTCGGTGATCCACAGCTTCGACCCGCCCGAGCGGTTCGTCGCCGGGACGGTCGGACCGCCCGGACAGCGCACGTTCTTCCTGCAGGCCCGAACCGGTCCCCGCGTCACGAGCGTCGCCCTCGAGAAGCAGCAGGTCTCGGTGCTCGCGGAGCGGATCGACGAGCTCCTCGACGAGCTGCTGCGCGCCTCCGGTGCCGACGGCAGCTCGACGATCCCGGCCGTCTCGCCGGTGTCCCTGGAGGACAACGACCCCCTCGAGCAGCCGATCGTCGAGGAGTTCCGCGCCGGCACGATGACGCTGTCCTGGGACGCCGAGGACCAGCGGGTGGTCGTCGAGGTGTTCCCGTTCACCGAGCAGACCGTGATCGAGCCGGGCGCCCCCGAGGAGGAGATCGAGGAGGCGGAGCCGGAGGAGATGTTCGTCGTACGCCTGCCTCCCGGGGCGGCCCGGGCGTTCTGCAAGCGGGCCCAGGCGGTGGTGTCGGCCGGACGCGAGCCGTGCCCGTTCTGCGGCGCCCCGCTCGACCCGTCCGGCCACCTGTGCCCGCGGGCCAACGGCTTCCGCCGGACGACCGCCGAGCCCGAGGCCTGAGCAGCGCCGGTCGCTCGCACCCATGGACGAGCACGAGCTGCTGAACCGCGGCGAGATCGAGATCACCGGCCGGATCATGCCCGCGTCGAACGCGACGTTCTTCGGGACGGCGACCCTGGACGGCGAGAGCATCGAGTGCGTCTACAAGCCGGTCGCCGGTGAGCGGCCGCTGTGGGACTTCCCGGACGGGACGCTGGCGCGGCGGGAGGTGGCGGCGTACGTCGTCTCCGAGGCGCTCGGCTGGGACGTCGTACCCCCGACCGT
>JAICSU010000064.1 GCA_025936735.1 Amnibacterium sp. | reverse complement strand
GTGCTCGAGCGGCCGCAGCTGTGGCACGAGTGGTACGGCGACCGGCCGACCTGGGTGTTCACGCACCGGGAGCTGCCGCGGATCCCCGGGGCCGACGTGCGGTTCGTCGCCGGCGACGTCGCGGCCGTCCATCGGGAGATGGCCGCCGCCGCGGGGGAGCGGGACGTCTGGCTCGTGGGCGGAGGCGAGCTGGCCGGCGCCTTCGCGGACGCGGGCCTTCTCGACGAGCTCGTGCTGTCCGTGGCGCCCGTGCTGCTCGCCGGGGGCGCGCCCCTGCTGCCGCGCCGGCTCGAGGGCCGGCTGCGCCTCACGGCAGCACGCGTCGCCGGGGTCTTCGCCGAGCTGCGGTACGCCGTCGAGGCGTGAGCCGCGCGGTCGAGGTGCTGGAGGCTGAAGCGGCGGCCCCAACCGACGGCGATCGTGCAGAACGACGGCGACCCGGGCCTGGCCGGGCCGTCATCCGGTCGGATCGCCGTCGTTCGGGCGTCGCCCCTCGAACCGGGCGAGCCGCCACATCGCGAGCGCGGCCACCGCGTCGTCGAGCGAGCCGTAGGTGCCGGACGGTGGGCCGGACCCGCCGCTCGCCTCGAGCACGAAGCCGCTCCGCTCGTCCCCGGTCACGGTCGCGAGGCGCGCCTCCGAGGCCGGGCGGCCCGTCTCCAGCACGGCCCAGCGGCCCGGGCCGTCCGGTTCGGTGGTGAGCCCCTCGAAGGCGCTCATCGGACCCGGATGAGCGGACGGCCCGGCCGCGGATGCAGCCGGGCCGTCGCGCGGATGGCGCCCGTCACGAGCGCGGGACGTCCTCGCGCCACGCGCCGGTCTCCACGGGCCGGCTCTCGATGAACTCCTTGAACTGCTGGAGGTCCTTCTTCACGCTGCGCTCGTCGAAGCCGAGCAGGTCGCCCGCCTTCTCGATCAGGCCCTTCGGGTTCCAGTCGATCTGGACCGCGACGCGCGACGAGGTGTCGGACAGCTTGTGGAACGTGACGACGCCGGCGTGCTCGGTGCCGTCGACGCTCTTCCACGCCACGCGCTCATCCGGGTGCTGCTCGGTGACGACGGCGTCGAACTCCCGCTCGACCCCGCCGATCTTCACCCGCCAGTGGTTGTGGGTTGCGTCCTGCTGCTGGATGGACTCCACGAAGCTGAGGAAGTGGGGGAAGGACTCGAACTGGGTCCACTGGTTGTATGCCTTGTCGACGGGCACGTCCACGTCGATGGTCTCGATGACCTGAGCCATGAGGGTTCCTTTCGGTCGTCGGTCGGTGGAGCGACGGTATGCACGCGGGCTGGACGGATCCGGGACATCCGCTGAAGGCGCTTCCAGGAGGCGGGGGCTCAGCGGGTCGGCATGGCGCGGCCCTGGCCGATCGCGTCGGCCGCGCGCACGAGCGCGAGGTGCGAGAGCGCCTGGGGGGTGTTCCCGGCCTGCCGCTTGCCCTCCACGTCGTACTCCTCGGACAGCAGCCCGACGTCGTTGGCGAGGCCGAGGAGCCGCTCCATGAGGGCCACGGCCGCGTCGGTCCTGCCGCTGGCCGCGTACTGCTCGACCAGCCAGAACGAGCAGGCGAGGAACGGGTACTCGCCGGGCGGCAGGCCGTCCGGCGTCGTCTCGCTGCGGTAGCGGAGCACGAGCCCGTCCACGATCAGGTCGCGCTCGATCGCGGCCACCGTGCCGAGCATCCGCGGATCGTCGGGCTGCAGGTAGCCGACCTGCGGGAGGATCAGCAGGGACGCGTCCACGTCGCCGCTGCCGTAGTACTGCACGTAGCTGTTGCGCCGCGCGCTGAAGCCGTGCTCCTCGATCTCCGCGCGGATCGCGTCGCGGAGGCGGCGCCACACGTCGACCGGGCCCTCGAGGCCGAAGTCCTCGACCGCCTTCACCGCGCGGTCGAACGCCGCCCACACCATCACCCGGGAGTGCGTGAAGTGCCGCTCGCGGCCGCGCATCTCCCAGATGCCGCTGTCCGTCCGTTTCCAGTGCTTCTCCATGAAGGCCATCAGCGCCCGCTGCACCGGCCACGAGTGGCGCGCCTCCTCGAGACCCTTCTCGCGCGCCTCGTGCAGCGCCACCATCACCTCGCCGATCACGTCGGCCTGGTACTGGTCGACGGCCCCGTTGCCGATCCGCACGGGCGCGCTGCCGCGGTAGCCGGGCAGGCTCGGCAGGATCCGCTCCGGCAGGTCCCGCTCCCCGGCGAGCCCGTACATGATCTGCACGTCGGCCGGATCGCCGGCGATCGCCCGGAGCAGCCACGCGCGCCAGTGGTCGGCCTCGTCCTGGTAGCCGTGGTTCAGCAGGACGGACAGCGTGAGCGACGCGTCCCGCAGCCACACGTAGCGGTAGTCCCAGTTCCGCTCGCCCCCGAACTGCTCGGGCAGGCTGGTGGTCGCCGCCGCGGCGATCCCGCCGGTGTCCTCGTGGGTCAGGGCGCGGAGCACGATCAGCGACCGCACCACGTGGTCGTAGTAGGGGCCGTCGTGCTCGATGCCGCGGGTCCACTCCCGCCACCACTCGCTGCTGACGCGGATCGCCTCGTCGACGTCGATGGGGTCCGGCGCGTCCCGGTAGGACGGGAACCAGGTGAGCACCACGTCGACCGTCTCGCCCTCCGCGACCTCGAACTCGCCCTGGTGCGACGAGCCGTGCGCCTTCAGCCGCGGGCCGCGCACCACGACGGCGTCGGGCCCGGCCGTCGCCACGAGGGCGCGGGAGCCGCCGTTCCGCTGCACCTGCCGCACCCAAGGGATCGCGGTCGCGTAGGCGAAGCGGATCCGCAGGTCCTGCCGCATCGTCACCGTGCCCTTCAGGCCCCGCACCCGGCGCACGATGTCAGCGCGCCGGTTGCCGTGCGGCATGAAGTCGGTGACTTCGACCTCGCCCGTGCTCGTGATCCAGCGGGTGACGAGGATCACGGTCCGGTCCGTGTAGGAGCGTCGCGCGATCGCCGCCGGCTCGGACGGCGCGAGCAGCCAGCGTCCGTGGCTCTCGTCGCCGAGCAGGGCCCCGAACATGCTGGGGGAGTCGTAGCGGGGGAAGCAGAGCCAGTCGATGCTGCCATCCCGCCCCACGAGGGCGGCGGACTGGCAGTCGCTGATGATCGCGTAGTCCTCGATGGGGAGGGGCATGGCCACATACTGGCCCGGCTCCCCGTGCCGGAGGCTGGTTCCTGAGTGCTCCCGGGGCATCCGCAGGTCGGTCCGCGCGCCGGGGGACGGGCGGCGCCGGCTGACGATACTGGGTTCCCGCGAGGCGAGGGGGCCGTCAGCAGCAGACCGGAGCGAGGGAGACGGCGTGGACCTGTACAACCTGTGGATCGACATCATCGCGACCACCTGGAGCCGCATCGCCTTCGACGTCGGCGTGGGCGTCGTCGCCGCACTCGTCGTCTCGCTGGGCGTCGGATTCATCGTCCGGGCCGTCGGGCGGCGGCGCGGCTGGCCGGTGCGCAGCGTGCAGCGGCTGCGGCGGCCCTTCCGGGTGCTGCTCGTGGTCCTCGCGGCGTGGGCGGGGTTCGACGCGTCGCTGCTGAAGCCGCAGCGAGGCGGATGGGACGAGGTCTTCGCGGTCGCCTCGATCGTCGTGGGCGCGTGGTTCGCGGCGACCGTCGTGTGGTTCCTCGTCGACATCGGCCTCACCCGCTACCGGGTGGACGTCGCCGACAACCGGTCCGCGCGGCGGGTGCGCACGCAGATCCTGCTCATCCGCCGCGTCGCGGTCGCCGTCATCGTGGTCGTGGCGCTCGCGTGGATCCTGCTCACGTTCCCGTCCGCCCGGGCGGCGGGCGCCAGCCTGCTCGCCTCCGCCGGGGTCGTGTCGATCATCGCGGGCGTCGCGGCGCAGTCGACGCTGGGCAACGTGATCGCGGGCATCCAGCTCGCGTTCTCGGGCGCCATCCGCGTCGACGACGTGGTCGTCGCCGACGGCCAGTGGGGGCGGATCGAGGAGATCACGCTCACCTACGTCGTCGTGCACGTCTGGGACGACCGCCGCCTCGTGCTGCCCTCGACCTACTTCACGACGACGCCGTTCGAGAACTGGACGCGCACGTCGTCGCAGCTCATGCAGGCCGTGGAGTTCGACCTCGACTGGCGGCTCGACCCGCAGGGGATGCGGGAGGAGCTGCACGAGATCCTCGCCAGGACGAACCTCTGGGACGGACGCACGGCGGTGCTGCAGGTGACCGACGCGGTCAACGGCGTCGTGCACGTGCGGATCCTGCTCACCGCCGTCGACGCGCCGACCCTCTTCGACCTGCGCTGCTTCGTGCGCGAGGAGATGATCCGCTGGCTGCAGCGGACCGAGCCCGACTCGCTGCCGCGCACGCGGCTGCTGCTGACCCGCGATCAGGGCAGGGTGGCGGAGGACCCGGTCACGTCGGGGGAGCGGAGGGACCGCGAGCTGTTCAGCGGCTCGGCGGAGGCGGACCGCCGCGGCCGCAACTTCACGGGGCCGGTGGCGACGACGGAGGGGTGACGGCGGCGGCTACGCCTTGCGGGCGCGCTTGATCGGCTTCGGGCCGGTCGCCGGCTCCTCGCGGGCCCGGCGCTCCTTCTCCTCCTTGGTCTTCGGCTTCGGCTCGTCGGCCTTCTGCGACTCGATGCGCACCGTGCCGACGGCGACCATGAAGCTGAGGATCCAGGACGCCCAGGTGAGGACCGTGCGCCAGTCCGCCGGCGCCTTCCGCTGCTGCCGCAGCGCGCCGATGCCGGAGATCAGCGACGAGACGATGACGCCGTTGAAGAGGTACTTCCGCAGGGTGCCCATGGTCGGATCAGGCTACTGGTGGTCCGCCGACCGCCGCCTGATCGTCCGCTGTGCGTCTCGGGCCCTCCTCGCCCACTACAAAGAGCACCTGGGCAGGACATCCTCGCTCCGGCAGGACAAGAACACCCCTCTCGTCCTGCCGAAGCGGATCCGTCCTGCTGAGGTGCTGGGGGCCGCGCCGACTGACCGATCGTGCAGTACCCTTCCCGCATGCCCTCCGGAGCCGCGCCCCTCGTCGCCGCGGCCCTGCGGCAGTTCGCGGCGGTCGGCTTCGAGGGCGCCTCGCTGCAGCGGATCGCGGACGACGCCGGCCTGTCCAAGTCGAGCGTGCTCTACCACTTCTCCAGCAAGGAGGCCCTCTTCGACGCCGCGCTGCGGCCGGCCGTCGAGGCGCTCGGCACGCTGCTCACCACGGTCGACCTCGGGGACGAGCGGGGGACGCAGGACTTCCTCGCCCGCTTCGTCGACTTCCTCTTCGACCACCGCCTCGCCGTCACCGTGATCGTGAACCACGGCAGCGCCCTCCGCGGCATCCCCGTGATCGACGAGGCCGACCTGCTCGTCCGCCGGGTCGAGCAGCTGCTCCGCCCCGACGAGCGCTCCGAGCGCGACACGGTGAGGTTCGGTGTCGCGCTCGCCGGCACCGCCTTCGTGCTCGTCGCCGCGGACCGGTGGGGGACCGAGCGCCTGCCGGACGAGACCCTCCGGCCGATGCTCACCTCGGTGCTCGCCGACCTGGTGCTCCCTGGCCGCCCCCAGCCCGTCGCCTGACCGCTTCCCGTCGCGACTCCGCCGTCGCATCCGACCCCACCCCTCGAGGACGGCTCCGCAGCTCATGACCGCGTTCCTGTACCGCCTGGGCCGCACCTCCCACCGGCACCCGTGGCGCGTCGTCGCCGCCTGGGTGCTGCTGCTGCTCGTGATCTGCGTCACCGGGTTCGGCTTCGGCGGCAGGCTCGCCGACAGCTTCACGATCCCGCGCACCGAGTCGCAGGCTGCCCTCGACCGCCTGGATGCGGTGTTCCCGCAGGCCGCGGGCGGCAGTGCGCAGGCGGTGCTCGTCGCGCCCGCCGGTCAGCGGATCGACGACCCGGCGGAGAAGGCCGCCATCGGGCGGATGGTCACGGCGATCACGGCCATCCCCGGCGTCGAGAGCGCGTCGAGCCCGTTCAGCACGTACTCCACGAAGGCGATCTCGGCCGACCACCGCGCGGCGATCATCGCCGTGCAGTTCGGCGCGGCCGACTCCGGCGTGACCGCGACGACGAAGCAGCGGCTCAAGGACACCGGCGCGATCGGCCGGGCCGCCGGGATGCAGGTCGCCTTCAGCGGGCAGGCCTTCCAGCAGTCGTCCGTCGGCGTCAGCATCACCGAGGGGCTGGGCCTGCTCTTCGCCGGCGTCGTGCTCGTCGTGACCTTCGGGTCCCTGCTCGCCGCGGGACTGCCGCTCGTGTCGGCGGTGATCGGTGTGGGCCTCTCCTACGCCGCGATCCGCATCATCGCGCTGTTCACCGACGTCTCGACGTCCGCGCCCACGCTCGCGCTCATGCTCGGCCTCGCCGTCGGCATCGACTACGGCCTCTTCATCATCTCCCGCCACCGGGAGCAGCTGGCCGGCGGGATGCCGATCGCCGAGTCGGTCGCGGCGGCCGTCGCCACCGCGGGCACCGCGGTCACGTTCGCGGGCGTCACGGTCATCATCGCCCTGCTCGGGCTGCTCATCGTCGGCATCCCGTTCCTCTCGATCATGGGCGTCGGGGCGGCCTTCGCGGTGCTCGTCGCCGTGTCGTCGTCCGTCACGCTGCTGCCCGCGCTGCTCGCCCTCGGCGGCCGCCGTTTCGTGCCGAAGCCCGGCAGCCGCGCCGCCCGCCGCGCGGAGGCGGCCGCAGCCGGCGAGGTGCACACCATGGGGGCGCGCTGGGTCGCCCTCGTCGGCAGGGCTCCCGTCGTCGCGGTCGTGCTCGTCGTCGCCGTGCTCGGGGTGCTCGCGATCCCGGCCGCGAGCCTGGAGCTGAGCCTGCCCAACAACGGCAGCCAGCCGGTCGGCACCGACTCGCGGACCGCCTACGACCTCACCGCGCAGCGGTTCGGGCCGGGCCGGAACGGACCCCTGGTGATCCTCGCCGACGTGACGCAGAACGACGACTTCATCCACGCGCTCGACGGGATCAGGAGCCGCATCGAGGCACTGCCCGACGTGGCCGCGGTGGGCACCCCGACGCCCAACCAGACCCTCGACTCCGCGATCGTGCAGGTCATCCCGGCCTCCGCCCCCGACTCGCCGAAGACGATCGCCCTCGTGCAGCGGATCCGCGCCCTCGAACCGGCGTTCCGGCACGACTACGACATCCCCATCTCCGTGACCGGCACGACCGCGGTGCAGATCGACATCTCGACCCGGCTGGGCGACGCGCTGCTGCCGTTCGTGCTCGTCGTCGTCGGCCTCTCCGTGCTGCTGCTGCTCGCCGTCTTCCGGTCCCTGATCGTGCCGCTGAAGGCCGCGGTCGGGTTCCTGCTGTCGCTCGCCGCGAGCGTCGGCGTGACCGTCGCCGTGTTCCAGTGGGGCTGGTTCGGGGCGCTCGGCACGGAGCCGGGCCCCCTGCTGTCGTTCCTGCCGATCCTCGTGATCGCGATCCTGGTCGGGCTCTCGATGGACTACGAGGTGTTCCTCGTCTCCGGCATGCGGGAGTCGTGGGTGCACACG
Organism: Amnibacterium sp.; assembly: GCA_025936735.1. Lineage (GTDB taxonomy): Bacteria > Actinomycetota > Actinomycetes > Actinomycetales > Microbacteriaceae > Amnibacterium. The sequence continues at coordinate 4,927 of JAICSU010000064.1, read as the reverse complement.
AAGGATCCGGGCTTCGCGGTGCGCCGGGGCTTCACGCACGGCTCGCGGGTCGTCACCGCGGCGGCGCTGATCATGCTCTTCGTCTTCGCCTCGTTCATCCCCGAGGGCGGGGGCACGATCAAGCCGATCGCCCTGGCGCTCGCCGCGGGCATCGTCTTCGACGCGTTCCTCGTGCGGATGACTCTCGTGCCGGCCGTGATGCTGCTCGTCGGCCGTGCCGGCTGGTACCTGCCGCGCTGGCTCGACGCGGTCCTGCCGTCGGTCGACATCGAGGGCGAGGGGCTGGGCGCCCGCCGGGAGCAGCTCGCCTGGGCCGCCGGCCAGGAGGGCTGGGTGCTCTCGGCGGAGCGGCTCGTCGCCGCCGCGCCGTTCCGCACCGTCCCGATCGACCTGCGCGTGGGCCGCGGAGGCATGGCGACGCTCGCCGTGCCCGCAGCCGTGCGCCGGGGGGTGGTCGGCACTCTCACCGGCCACCTCGCGCCCGAGGGTGGAGCGCTGCAGGTCGACGGCCACCCGGCCCCGTCGGAGGCGGCCGACGTGCGCCGCCTCGCGGCGCCGGTGCTCGACGACGGGTCCGCCGCGGTCGCCTCCGTCGGCGAGCTCATCACCGAGCGGCTCCGGGCGGCCCCGCGGCGGGCGCGGAGCGGATCCGTCGCTCTCTGGCTCGAGCGCATCCGCGCCGCGGAGACCGCCCTCGCCGCCGGGCACGGGCGCCTCGACGCCCGCACCCGGCTCGGCGCCCTCGTCGCCGAGGAGCGCCTCGTCGTGCTCGCCGCGGCCGCCCTCGCGGGCGGCGCCGAGGTGGTGGTGCTCGACGTCGGCGACATCGGCCGCGAGGCCGAGCGCCGGCTCGCCGCCGCCCTGCCGCAGCTCACCGACGGCGGCGCCGCCGTCGTGCTGGTCACCACGTCCCCCGGGGTACCCCTCGGTCTCCCCGACTCCGCGAGGAAGGTCCCCGCATCCCGATGAACCGCTCGTTCCGCAGCATCGCGCTGCTCGTCGTCGCCGCCGTGGTGCCCGCCCTCGTGCTCGGCGTCTTCGTCGGCGCGCTCGCCGCCGCCGACAAGGGCCGTGCGACCGTGCCCGCCGCCGTCGTGAACCAGGACCGCTTCGTGAAGACGACGGGCGCGGACGGCGCGCCCACCACGATCGCCGCCGGCCGCCTCGTCGTCACGAACCTCACGAAGCCCGCCTCCGGCAGCGCCGGGGCCGCCATCGACTGGCGGCTCTCGAACGCCGCCCAGGCGAAGGAGCTGCTGGACTCGGGCGCCGTCTACGCGATCGTGACCATCCCGGAGGACTTCTCGAAGTCGATCTCGACCGTCTCGACCACGCACCCGGACCGCGCTCGCATCACCATCCGGACGGACGACGCGCACGGCTACATCGTCAGCCAGCTGGCGTCCTCGCTCGGCACCTCCCTCACCGCGACCCTCGGCAGCACCATCGCGGAGGGCGTGATCAAAGGCCTCTACGGCGGCCTCGGCACGCTGCACGACCGGCTCGGCACCGCCGCGAGCGGCGCCGGCACGCTCGGCACCGGCGCCGACCGGCTCGCGACGGGACTCGGCGGCCTGGCGAGCGGCCAGGACGGGATCGCCTCCGGCGCGACCGGCCTCGGCAGCGGCGCGACGCGGCTCGCCTCCGGCACCGACTCGCTCGCCGCCGGTCTCCGGCAGGCGGCGGCGGGCGCGCACGGTGCGGCGTCCGGCCTCACCACGCTGCAAAGCGGCGTGCGCCGGTACGTCGGCGGAGTGACCGGCGGCCTCACCACGGCGGCGGCGAAGGCGAAGGGCCTGCAGCAGCTGCCGGCCGGCTTCCGGTCCTACGCCGCGGGTGTCGGCTCGGCCGGCGACTCCCTGCAGCAGGTGATCGACGGCGATCCGACGCTCGACCCGCGGACCAAGGCGGCGCTCCTGCAGATCCGCTCCGGGTTGTCGACCGCCGCCACCGGCAGCGGCGAGCAGCAGCTGGCCGCGGGCATCTCCGGGGCCGCGTCGTTCCAGTCCGCCATCGCCGCCCTCGGCCGCAGCACGAGCCCCTACGCGACCGGGGGAGCGAAGCTCGTCGCCGGGGTCGGATCGGCCGCGAGCGGTGTCGGCACCCTCGCCGACGGCCTCGACACGAGCGCGTCGGGCGCCGCCTCGCTCGCGACCGGGGTGCGCGGCGTCGCGTCGGGCGCCGACCGGCTGGGCAGCGGCGCCGCCACGATCGCCTCCGGCATCCGATCGAGCGGGACGGGGGCGTCGAAGCTGGGCAGCGGGGCCGCGTCGCTCGGCGCAGGGCTGCAGAAGGCGGTCGACGGGCTGCCCCACACCACGGCCGCCCAGGCCGCCACGATCGCGGACGTCGTCGCGAACCCCGTCGAGGCGACGTCCGTGCGGCAGCACGAGACGACGAGCATCGGTCAGATGGTCGCGGCGCTCATCCTGCCGGTGTCCCTCTGGATCGGCGCCTCCGCCGCCGTTCTGCTGTTCGGGGCCATCCGCCGTCGGCTGCTCGCCACCGGCATCGGCTCGGGCCGGCTGGTCGGCTCGGCGCTCGCCCGCGGCGGGGTGCTCGCCGTGGGCCAGGCCGTGCTGCTGGTCGCTCTGCTGCAGGCGACCCTCACGCTGCCCTGGGACCGAGCGGCCCTCGCGCTGCTCGTCGCCGTGGTGACCGGTGTCGCGTTCTTCGCCGTGCACCAGCTGCTCACCGCGCTCGTCGGCCGTGCCGGGACCGTGATCTCCATCGTGCTGCTCGGCGCGCAGCTCGTCGCGGTCGGGGGCCTGTATCCGATCCAGCTCGTCTCGGCGCCGTTCCAGGTGGTCAGCCCCTTCCTCCCGCTGACGGCGGCGGTCGGGGCGATGCAGGCGGTGATCACCGGCGCCGGCGGCGCCGCGGTCGGCGGCGGCATCGCGACCCTCGCGGTGTACGCGCTCGTCGCGTTCGCGCTCACGGTCGCCGTGGTCGCGCGCCGGCGCTCGTCGGTGGCGCTGTTCGCGGCGGTGCCCGCGCTCGGATGACGGGATCAGCCGGCCGACCTACCGTGACGAGGATGAGCGGCCGGGTCCACACGAAGCGTCGTCCCGACGCCCCCGAGGGGTTCTTCGAGGCGGAGGCCGCCGGCCTGGCCTGGCTGGCCGAGGCCCGAGGGGCGGCCGTCGTGGCGGTGATCGCGGTGGAGCCGGGGCGCATCGACCTCGAGGCGCTCGAGCTCGTCCGCCCGACGGAGGCGCACGCCCGCGCGTTCGGCGCCGCGCTCGCCGTCACGCACGACGCGGGCGCGGCGGCCTTCGGGGTGCCGCCCGACGGGTACCGCGGCCCGACGTTCCTCGGCAACCAGGAGCTGCCGACCCGCCCGGAGGGCTGGAGCGAGTGGGGCGCCTTCTACGCGGAGGCGCGCGTGCTGCCGTACGCGCGACGCGCCGCGGACCGCGGCCACCTCGGCGGAGCCGAGCTCCGGCTCGTCGAGCAGGCCTGCGACCTCATCGCGGGCGGCGACCTCGACGACGACGATCCGCCCGCGCGCCTCCACGGCGACCTCTGGAACGGCAACGTGCAGTGGACCCCGCGGGGCGGGGTGCTGATCGATCCCGCCGCGTCGGGCGGTCACCGCGAGACCGACCTCGCCATGCTGGCCCTCTTCGGCTGCCCCTTCCTCTCCGCGGTCTACGAGGCGTACGACGAGGCGCATCCGCTGCGGCCCGGCTGGGAGGAGCGCATCCCGCTGCACCAGCTGCATCCGCTCGCCGTGCACGCGGCGAGCCACGGCCCGAGCTACGCGGCGTCGCTCGTCGCGGCCGCGCACTCGGTGCTCGACGGCTCCTGAGGTGCGGCCGATAGCCTGACGGGGGACGGAAGGGGCGCGGTAGCAGTCGTGGACGGCGGAGAGGAACGCTTCGACTTCGTCGTCGTGTCGAACCGGCTGCCGGTGGACCGCGAGATCGCGCAGGACGGCACGGCCACCTGGAAGCCGTCGCCCGGCGGCCTCGTGACCGCGCTCGAGCCCGTCATGCGCGGCAACGACGGGGCCTGGATCGGCTGGACGGGCACGGCGGACGACGACGTCCAGCCCTTCGAGACGGACGGCCTGCGCCTCGTGCCCGTGATGCTGTCCGAGGCCGACGTGCGGGAGTACTACGAGGGCTTCTCCAACGACACGATCTGGCCGCTCTACCACGACGTGATCGCGCCGCCGAAGTACCAGCGCGACTGGTGGGACGCATACCTGCGCGTGAACCGCCGCTTCGCCGACCGGGCCGCCGAGACCGCGGCGGACGGGGCGACGGTGTGGGTGCAGGACTACCAGCTGCAGCTCGTGCCGCGGATGCTGCGGGAGCGCCGCCCCGACCTCACGATCGGCTTCTTCAACCACATCCCGTTCCCCGCGTACGGCCTCTACTCGCAGCTGCCGTGGCGCTCGCAGATCCTCGAGGGGCTGCTGGGGGCGGACCTGATCGGCTTCCAGCGGCGCGCGGACGCCGGCAACTTCCTCCGGGCCGTCCGCCGCCTCTTCCACCTCCACACCCTGCACAACCGGGTCGAGCTGCCGCCCGCGGGCGAGGGGCGCTGGCCGAACTCCGGATCCGACGAGCCGCGGTCCGTGGTCGCGCGCCACTTCCCGATCTCGATCGACGCGCGGGCCTACGTGGACCTCGCCGGGCGGCCGGACGTCCGCGAGCGCGCCGTGCAGATCCGGCACGACCTCGGCGACCCGGGCACGATCATGCTCGGCGTCGACCGGCTCGACTACACGAAGGGCATCGGTCACCGCTTCGGCGCCTACGCGGAGCTGCTCGCCGAGGGCAAGCTCGACGTGAACGACACCGTCCTCGTGCAGGTCGCCAGCCCGAGCCGGGAGCGGGTCGAGTCGTACAAGGCGCTCCGCGACGAGATCGAGCTCACCGTCGGCCGCGTGAACGGCGAGTTCGGCACCATCCGGCAC
>JAICSU010000014.1 GCA_025936735.1 Amnibacterium sp. | reverse complement strand
GTATTCCTCTCCCGAGTGCGGCCGCACGGTCGCGGAAGGACATGTGACGTGACCGACGACGAGACGGCGACCGGCGCCGGCCGCGGCAGCGCGCTCGGCGCCCGCGACCTCGCGATGCTCGCGTTCGAGCGCTCCTCGTGGAAGCACGGCGGCCAGAAGGAGGAGGCCATCCGTGAGGAGTTCGGCATCTCCGCCGCCCGCTACTACCAGCTGCTCGGGGCCCTGATCGACTCGCCGGCCGCGCTGCAGGAGGACCCGATGCTCGTGAAGCGCCTCCAGCGCCTCCGCGATGCCCGAACGGTACGGCGCGCCGATCTGCTGCGCCGGCACTCGAGCTGAGCGCGACGGGAGCCGTGCCGATTCTCGGCACGGCGTTCACCGACCACCCCCGAAAGGCGATGGCCACCGCACCCCGCGACCGCTTCGACGACGTCCCCGCCGATCTCGCTCGCGTCGGAGCCCATCGCGCACCACGCCCCGCCACCCGGGGCTTCGTCGTCTTCGCGTGGGCCGCGCTCGCCACGGGCGTGCTCGTCGGCGCCGGCGTGCTCGGCCTCGGCGCGATCGAGGGCCGGATCACGAACGTCGGGTCGGTGCCCACCGGGTCCACCGCCTCGGCCGTCGCCGCGCCCACCATCGACCCGAACATCGACGTCGTGCTGCTGAACGCCACGACCACCAACGGCCTGGCCGCCGGGGCGGAGAGCATGCTCGTCAAGGACGGCTGGAAGGTCGGGTCGACCGCGAACGCGAGCTCCACCGACGTGAAGGCGACGACGGTGTACTACACGACCGCGTCGCAGGCCGGTGCGGCGGCCGGTCTCGCGAAGTCCCTCGGCATCACGCGGACGGTGCTCTCGAAGCAGTTCGCCGTCGCCGGGCAGTCGCGGCTCACCGTCGTGCTCGGCGAGGACTACGCCGCGAAGCACTGATCGCGCTCGATCGGCTCCGCCCACCTGAGGTAGAGATCCGGGCACGGTTGCCGTTCCCGCTCCCTCCTGAGGGCCCGCGCTCACTAGATTCGTCGCGATCCCGGACGTGCAGGAAATCCGGGGAACTCGGTAGGAGCGGCGTCATGGCCACCGGCATCGTCAAATGGTTCAACTCCGAGAAGGGCTACGGCTTCATCACCGTGGACGGGGAGGGCCAGGACGTCTTCGTCCACTACTCCGCCATCGACATGAGCGGCTACCGCACCCTCGCGGAGGGGCAGCGGGTGGAGTTCGAGGTCGGCACGGGCTCCAAGGGGCCGCAGGCCGAGGCGGTCCGTCCCGCCTGACCCGGGCGCGGCCCGCGGGGCCGCCGCGCGGTTCCCGTCCGCCCTCGGGCCTCGCGCCCGTGTTCCCTCAGGGCGAAGGCTGCGGGGGCCCCTCCCGGCTTGCACTCGACCGGGTGGACTGCCAAGATGGATTAGCACTCCGATCTGTCGAGTGCCAAAGCGGGCGAGGCTCTGCGGCCCCGTCCGCCTCCCATCCGTCACGTCCAGGAGGGACGACAAACACTTATGGCGAAGATCATTGCCTTCGAGGAGGAGGCCCGTCGCGGTCTCGAGCGCGGGCTGAACCAGCTCGCGGACGCCGTGCGCGTCACCCTCGGCCCACGCGGCCGCAACGTGGTGCTCGAGAAGAAGTGGGGCGCCCCGACGATCACGAACGACGGCGTCTCCATCGCCAAGGAGATCGAGCTCGACGACCCGTACGAGAAGATCGGTGCGGAGCTCGTCAAGGAGGTCGCGAAGAAGACCGACGACGTCGCCGGTGACGGCACGACGACCTCGGTCGTGCTCGCCCAGGCGCTGGTCCGCGAGGGCCTCCGCAACGTCGCCGCGGGCGCCGACCCGATCAGCCTCAAGCGCGGCATCGACAAGGCCGTCGAGGCGGTCTCCCGCGAGCTGCTCGCCTCCGCCAAGGAGGTCGAGACCAAGGAGGAGATCGCGGCGACCGCGTCCATCTCCGCCGGCGACCCGCAGATCGGCGCGATCATCGCCGAGGCGATCGACAAGGTCGGCAAGGAGGGCGTGGTCACCGTCGAGGAGTCCAACACCTTCGGCACCGAGCTCGAGCTCACCGAGGGCATGCGCTTCGACAAGGGCTTCCTGTCGCAGTACTTCGTCACGGACCCGGAGCGCCAGGAGGCGGTCTTCGAGGACCCGTACATCCTGATCGTCAACAGCAAGATCTCGAACATCAAGGACCTGCTGCCGATCGTCGACAAGGTCATCCAGACCGGCAAGCAGCTGCTGATCATCGCGGAGGACGTCGAGGGCGAGGCGCTCGCGACCCTGATCGTGAACAAGATCCGCGGCATCTTCAAGTCGGCGGCCGTCAAGGCGCCGGGCTTCGGTGACCGCCGCAAGGCGCAGCTGCAGGACATCGCGACGCTCACGGGCGGCCAGGTGATCTCCGAGGAGGTCGGCCTCAAGCTCGAGAACGTCACGCTCGACCTGCTCGGCCAGGCCCGCAAGGTCGTCATCACGAAGGACGAGACCACGATCGTGGACGGCGCCGGTGACGCCGACCTCATCGCCGGTCGCGTGCAGCAGATCCGCAACGAGATCGAGAACACCGACAGCGACTACGACCGCGAGAAGCTCCAGGAGCGGCTCGCGAAGCTCGCCGGCGGCGTCGCCGTCATCAAGGCGGGCGCGGCCACCGAGGTCGAGCTGAAGGAGCGCAAGCACCGCATCGAGGACGCCGTTCGCAACGCGAAGGCGGCCGTCGAGGAGGGCATCGTCGCCGGTGGTGGCGTCGCCCTCATCCAGGCGGGCAAGACGGCGTTCGCGTCGCTCGAGCTCACCGGTGACGAGGCGACCGGCGCGAACATCGTCAAGGTCGCCATCGACGCCCCGCTCAAGCAGATCGCGCTGAACGCGGGTCTCGAGCCCGGCGTGGTCGCCGAGAAGGTGCGCACCCTGCCCGTCGGTCACGGCCTGAACGCAGCGACCGGTGAGTACGTCGACATGCTCGCCGCGGGCATCAACGACCCGGTGAAGGTCACCCGGTCGGCGCTGCTCAACGCCGCGTCGATCGCCGGCCTGTTCCTCACGACCGAGGCCGTCGTCGCCGACAAGCCGGAGAAGCAGCCGGTCGGTGCCGGCGCCGAGGCCGGCGGCGGGATGGACTTCTAGGTCCCAGCACACACGGCGAACGGGCCGGGCATCCTTCGGGGTGCCCGGCCCGTTCCCGTTGTGGCGTGCTCGCGGGCGGTTTCGGCCCATGCGGGCGCGCGCGCCCGCCCGGCTGGGCCGAAAGGGACCGGGCGGGGGCGCGAACGGGACGAAAGGGACCGGGGCGCGGCGCGGGCGTCAGCCGAAGAGGCGTGCGTTCGCGAGCTCGATGTCGGCGTACTGCTGCGCCGCCGTGCGCAGCGCGCGATCGATGCTCGTGAGCACCTGCTCCAGGTTCGTCTGGGTCGTGCGCCACTGCTGCACGACTCCCTGGAACGCGACCGCGGCCTGGCCGGTCCACGTGCCCTGCAGCGCGCCCAGCTGGCCGTGCAGCGCGTTCGCCTCGCCCTGCAGCCGGCCGGCGGTCGCTCCGATCGCCGCTGCGGCGCTCGCCACCTCGTCGCTGTCCACCGTGTAGCGGGTCATCCGGGTCCTCCTCCGTTGCCTGCGCGCCCGTGCGGCGCGACCGGAGGGACGGTAGTCAGGCGATCGCGGCGTCCTGGTCGGCGTCCTCGTCGACCTCGGCCTCGGGCTCCTCGTCCTCGGTGGGGAGGAGCGGAAGCGTGACTCGGAACGTGGCGCCGCCGCCCGGCGTCTCCGAGATCCCGATGTCGCCGCCGTGCGCGGCGACGATCGCGGCCACGATCGCCAGCCCGAGCCCGCTGCCGCCGGTGTCGCGGGTGCGCGAGGAGTCCGCCCGCCAGAAGCGCTGGAAGATCTTGTCGCGGATCTGCGGAGGGATGCCCTCGCCGTGGTCGATGATCTCGAGCACCGCGCGGGAGCGGATCCGGTCGACGTAGGTGGCGATCTCGATGGGGGAGTCGTCCGGGGTGAACCGGATGGCGTTCCCGATGAGGTTCGTGAGCACCTGGCGGAGCTTGTCCTCCTCGGCGAGGACGACGGGCCGCACCGAGCCCGGCACCGACGAGGTGGCGCGGGCGTCCTCGTCCGCCTGCTCGTCCGCCCGGCGCCGCGCCCGCAGCAGCCGGGCGCTCGCGAGCCGGAGGGAGCCGGTGATGCTCGAGTCGGAGGGGGCGCCGTTGCGCCGGAAGAGCCGGGCTGCGGTCGTGAGCGCCGCCTCGGGCTCCTCGTGGGTGATGACGGGCCGCAGGATCTCGATCGCCCCCGTCGGCATCTCCGGGTCGTGGGCGATGACGCGGATCGTGCGCTTGGGGGCGAGCGCTCGGGCGTCGAGCGCCGCGTCGTGCGCGAGCGGCAGCAGCTCCACGGGGGTGCGCTTGAGCTCCCGTGATTCGTCGAGCCGGGCGAGGGCGAGCAGGTCGGTGACCAGGGCCCCGAGGCGGACCGCCTCCCGCTCGATGCGGTCCATCGCCTGCGCGATGTCCTCCCGGGTCTGCAGCGCGCCCATCCGGTACAGCTCGGCGTAGCCCCGCACCGACACGAGCGGGGTGCGCAGCTCGTGGCTCGCATCGCCGACGAAGCGCCGCATCTGCTCGATGGTGCGCGCCCGGTCGGCGAGAGCGCCGTCGATCCGGTTCAGCATCCGGTTCAGGGAGCGGTTCAGCCGGCCGACCTCCGTGTTGGGAGTGGTGTTGCCGAGCCGCTGCCCGAAGTCGCCGTCGGCGATGGCGGCCGCGGTGCGTTCGACCTTCCGCAAGGGGGCGAACGCGGACCCGACCAGCAGGCGGGTGATCACCGCCCCGAGCAGCACGACGACGATGCCGAACACGAAGAACAGGGTGAACAGCTGCGCGATCAACCGGTTCACGCTCGCGAGCGGCAGGCCGAGCACGACGGCGCTGCCGTCGCTGAGGCGCCGGACCTCCATCCGGAACGCCGCCGCCCCCGCGTCGTTCTTCACCGTGAACGCGGACGTGCCCTGCTTCTGCAGGAACGCCGCGTCGACCCGGGGCAGCACCGGCTCGTTGCGCTGCCACTCCTCGTTCTCGCGGATCAGGTTCCCGGACGCGTCGACGTGGGCGTAGACGTACTGCGTCGCCACGGCGGTCTCGTCCGCCGCCGCCGTGCCGGCGCTCAGGTTCTTCAGCGTCTGGCTGATCTGCGTGTCCGCGTCCCGGATGAGGTAGTTGCGGAGCACGGTCATGGTGCCGAACCCGCTGAGCACGAGGCCCACGGTCATCACGAGGACCGTGACGGCGGTGATCTTCGTGCGCAGCGAGATGGCGTTCCACCACTCGGCCAGCGACGCGTGCATGATGGCGGTCAGTGTACGAAGCCGGCCTGAACGAGCGGGTCCGAGCCCGCCCGTCCGGGCGGCCGACTCAGACCTTCGCCGCCTTCAGCATGTACCCGAAGCCCCGCTTGGTCTGGATGATCGGCTCCGTGCTGTGGGCGTCGAGCTTGCGGCGCAGGTAGGAGATGTACGACTCCACGATGCCGGCGTCGCCGTTGAAGTCGTACTCCCAGACGTGGTCGAGGATCTGCGCCTTCGACAGCACCCGGTTCGGGTTGAGCATGAGGTAGCGCAGCAGCTTGAACTCCGTGGGGGAGAGCTCGATGGGCTCGTTGCCGACGGTGACCTCGTGGGTGTCCTGATCCATCGTGAGCTCGCCGGCGCGGATGACCGCGTCCTCCTCCGCGTGCATGGTGCGGCGCAGGATCGCCTTGATGCGCGCGACGATCTCGTCGAGGCTGAACGGCTTCGTCACGTAGTCGTCGCCGCCGACGGTGAGGCCCGTGATCTTGTCCTCGGTGTCGTCCTTCGCGGTGAGGAACAGGATCGGGGAGGTGTACCCGGACGAGCGGAGGCGCTTGGTCACGCCGAACCCGTTCATGTCGGGGAGCATGACGTCGAGGATGATCAGATCGGGCTCCTCCTCGAGCACCGCTGAGATCGCTTGCGCACCGTTGCTGACCGCGCGGACGGCGAACCCCGCGAAGCGCAGGCTCGTGGTCAGCAGGTCCCGGATGTTGGGTTCGTCGTCGACGATGAGAACGCGTGGTTGGTCGGCCATGCGGCAGATTCTCTGCGGGCTTCCTGGGTGCTTCCTGACAAGCGACCGTGTGGTTCGGGGATCCAGGTCGGGCGCGCGCTGGTGCTGCCCGGTGGCCGCGCTGTCAGCGTCTTCTGGTGCGGGCGACCACCCCGACGGCGATCACCGACAGGGCCAGCAGCAGGCCGATGACGAGTCCCGGCAGGGGCAGCACCTGCACGACCGAGAGCAGCCCGCTGTGGAACGCGCTGTCGGGCACGCCGGCGCCGCGCGCGATGAGCAGCACGGCGATGTCGACGACGCACAGACCGATCACCGTGCCGGCCATCACCGCGAGCGACCGCTGGGCGCGGGACGCCGGAGGCGGGTCGTCGTGCGGGCTCGCGGCCATGCGGGGGAGCCTATCCGTCGCCACCCGCCGTGTCCGACCCGGGCGCCGGTACACTGGATCGGCCGATTCCGGCGCTTTCGTTCCTCTCCGTCCCACCCGAGGTCAGCATGCCCACCGGCAAGGTCAAGTTCTACGACGAGCAGAAGGGCTTCGGCTTCATCAGCGGCGATGACGGCCAGGAGGTCTTCCTGCACGCCTCCGCGCTGCCCGCCGGCACCACGGTGAAGGCGGGGACGAAGCTCGAGTTCGGCGTCGTCGCCGGCAAGCGAGGGACCCAGGCGCTCTCCGTGCGGGTGCTCGAGAACCCGCCGAGCCTGCACCGGATGCAGCGACCGTCCGCCGACGACATGGCGGCGCGGATCGAGGACCTGATCAAGGTGCTCGACCGCGAGGGCGCGAACCTGCGTCGCGGGCGCTACCCCGACGCCGCCCACGGGCAGCGCATCGCCGCCGTGCTGCGTCGCGTCGCCGACGACTTCGACGCCTGAGCATCCCCGTGACGGTGCTGCAGGACGACCGGTCGGCGCTCGCGCTGCAGGCGCTCGCCGAGGTGACCGACCCCGCCTCGGTGGGAGAGCTGATCGAGGTGGCGGAGCCGGAGCCCGGCGTTCGTGACCTCGTCTTCGCCTGCCGGCTGCCGGGCTACGTGGCCTGGCGCTGGACGGTGTCGACCGCCCAGGTCGGCGATGACGCACCCACCGTGCTCGAGGTCGAGCTGCTCCCCGGCGAGGGGGCCCTCGTGGCGCCCCCGTGGGTGCCGTGGGCCGAGCGGCTCGCGGAGTACCGCCGCACGCTTCCCGACGAGGCCGAGGACGGCGCCGACGACCTCGAGGACGAGGACGAGGACGACGACGAGGACCTCGACGAGGTCGACGCCGACGCCCTCGAGCTCGACGGCGTCGAGTTCGAGGACGCGGCGGACGACGAGGACGGGTCCGGCGAGGCGGACGAGCAGCCCGAGGACGAGCGGCCCGAGGACGAGCAGCCCGAGGACGAGCAGTCCGAGGACGAGGCGCGCAGGACCGACGAGCGCGCCGGGGACTGACGTTCAGTCCGTACGCGGCAGCCGCTCCACGACGTACTCGATGCAGCCGATGAGGGCCGCGACGTCCGCGGGGTCCACCGACACGAACGTGCCGATCCGGAGCTGGTTGCGCCCGAGCTTCCGGTACGGCTCGGTGTCGACGACACCGTTCGCGCGCAGGGTCGAGGCGACCGCGGCCGCGTCGACGCCGTCGAAGTCGATCGTCACCACGACGGGCGAGCGGTCCTCCGGCCGGGCGACGAACGGTCGCGCGTACGGCACGCGCTCGGCCCAGTCGTAGAGGAGCGTCGACGACTCGGCGGTGCGGTGGGCGGCCCAGTCGAGCCCGCCCCGCTCGTCGATCCAGCCGAGCTGCTCGTCGAGCAGCACGAGCGTGCTGATCGCCGGGGTGTTCAGCGTCTGGTCGAGTCGCGAGTTCGTGAGCGCGGCCTGGAGGCTCAGGAACTCGGGGATGTACCGGCCGGACGCGGCGATCCGCTCGATCCGCTCGACGGCGGCCGGCGAGCACAGCGCCAGCCAGAGTCCCCCGTCCGAGCCGAGGTTCTTCTGGGGGGCGAAGTAGTAGACGTCGGCCTCGGCCGCATCGAACGCGATGCCGCCGGCCGCGCTCGTGGCGTCGATCACCGTGAGGGCGCCCGGCGCCGGGACGCGACGGACCGGGGCGGTGACCCCGGTGGAGGTCTCGTTGTGCGGCCACGCGTACACGTCGACGCCGTCCTCGACCGAGGGAGCGGGCCGCGTGCCCGCCTCCGCCGAGCGCACGCTCGGCGGCTCGAGCCACGGCGCCTTCGCCGCGGTGGCGAACTTCGCGCCGAACTCGCCGAAGGCGAGGTGCTGGCTGCGCCGCTCGATGAGCCCGAACGCGGCGGCGTCCCAGAACGCGGTCGAGCCGCCGTTGCCGAGCACCACCTCGTAGCCCTCCGGGGCGCCGAGCACCGCGGCGAGCCGGCGGCGGACGGATCCGACGAGGGACTTGACCGGCCGCTGCCGGTGGGACGTGCCGAGCAGGCTGCGGGCCGCGTCGACGAGCGCGTCGACCTGCTCGGTCCGCACCCGGGAGGGACCGCACCCGAAGCGGCCGTCGGCGGGCAGGAGGTCGGCCGGGATCGTGAGGCTCGCCACGAGCACCGGAGCCTACCGGCGACGGCCCTCCTCGCGCCGTTCCGGAGAAACGCGAGGACACGCCGGGGATCGGCGACAGACGGCGGCGTGTCGCTCGAGAACTCCGGAACGGCGCGATGAACAGGGGGTTCCTGCGTGCCGTGAGGCGCGGGCACCTCGACGTAGGATCGTCCACGGCCTGTTGGGGCCCCACGGAAGGAGCGCGCCGTGACGGACCTCGTCGACACCACCGAGATGTACCTGCGCACCATCCTCGATCTCGAGGAGGAGGACATCGTCCCCCTCCGCGCCCGCATCTCGGAGCGCCTCGGCCACTCCGGCCCGACGGTCTCGCAGACGGTGGCCCGGATGGAGCGCGACGGCCTCGTGGTGCTCACGGGCGACCGCCACCTGCAGCTCACCGACGAGGGCCGGGTGAAGGCGGTCCACGTGCTCCGCAAGCACCGGCTCGCCGAGCGGCTGCTCAGCGACGTGATCGGTCTCGACTGGGAGTACGTGCACGACGAGGCGTGCCGGTGGGAGCACGTCATGAGCGAGCAGGTCGAGCGCCGGCTCGTGGAGCTGCTCGGGCACCCCACGGAGTCGCCGTACGGGACCCCGATCCCCAGCCTCGACGACCTCGGCGCCCCTCCCTCCGCCCGCTTCCTGGAGGGGGTCGTGTCGCTCGTGCCGCACGTCCGTGCTCAGGACGGCCCCACGGAGGTCGTCATCCGCCGGCTGGCGGAGCCCGCGCAGTTCGACCCGGAGCAGCTGGGGCAGCTCAAGGCGACGGGCGTCCTGCCGGGCGCAAGGGCCACGGCGACCGCCGTGCCGGGCGGGGTGCGGCTCGAGGTGGACGGCTTCGAGGACGCCCTCGTGCTGCCCACCGAACTCGCCGCGCACGTCTTCGTCGCGGCCTGACGCGCTCACCTTCGACGCCTGCTCGAAGGTTCAGCGTGTCGCCGGGCGATCCGTTGGCATTTCGTTACGTTGGGCCCTGCTCGACGGCCAGCCAGGACGTCGGGCACGGCGATCACGGTGTCCCCCCGCCTGTTCGTGAACGCCGGAACCGCGCGAGCAGCACCGAACAGGACGGCCCGATCGGCCGCGGGACCGGGAGGATCGCCATGGCCGAGTCCCACGGATGGGGAATGCCGAACGGTGCGTCCCCGACGCCCACCGTCACCCCTCTGCCGTCCCGACGGCTCCTGCGTGACTCGCGCACCGACGGGATCGACCCCCGTTCGGTCCGCCGCCCGGAGCACGCCGCCCGGCGCGTCGCCGCTCCGGCCCGCCCCACCCCGCCGACGGCGTCCGTGCCCGCCGCCCCGCCGCGGCGCACCCGGTCGAGGATCGTGTTCTCGGCCGTCGTCATGACGCTCGCGGCCGGCCTCGTCGCGACGCTCGCCCTCCCCTCCTACGCCTTCGACCCGAGCCACGGCGCCGCGAGCGCGCAGCGCGGGACGGGGATCGACACGACGACCGCCGGAGACCAGCAGCTGCCGCAGGTCGCCGCGGACGTGAAGAGCGTCACGGTCACGCGCGACGCGGTCACCGCCACGACGGCCGCCGAGCTGAAGCGGGCCGCTCTCGCCAAGGCCTACTCGGCCTACACCGGCCCGACCGCCGCGCAGCTCGTCGCCCGCGCCGTGCCCTCCGGCGCCGGCCTGTCGGGGGTCTTCGCCACCGCGCTCACCTACCAGGGCGTGCCGTACGTGTTCGGCGGAGCGGACCCGAGCGGCTTCGACTGCTCCGGCTTCATCATGTACGTCTACGCGAAGTACGGCGTCTCGCTGCCGCACTCGGTCCACCAGCAGGACGCCCTCGGCACCCGGATCACCGAGGCGCAGGCCAAGCCCGGCGACGTGGTCGTCTTCAACGACGACTCGCACGACGGCTTCTACGCCGGCAACGGCATGATCCTGCACGCCCCCTACGCCGGGGCGAACGTGCGCGAGCAGCCGCTCTGGTCCTCGGACGTGCACTTCATCCGGTTCGCCGTCAAGTAGGCGCCGCGGCGACGCCCCGCTGTCGCCGTAGGGCGCCACCGGGTCACGGTCGCATTCCGTCCCGGGGCCGAGCGTGCCACGCGGCCCCTCCGACCGGTTAGCCTGATCCCGATCCGGCGGAAGGGCATCGGGATGAGTGAACGCAGGTGGGAGCGGTCCACGCTCACCGGCCTGCGGAGCGCCTGTTCCGGGGCGCCGTCCATAGCGCCGTCGCGCAGCAGTGCAAGGGTGTCGTCCGTCGGACGGCGCCCTTCTTCGTTTCCGGGGCCCGTCGGGCCCAGGAGCGCTGCGCATCGCGCCCTCGGCCGGATCGATTCGAGTCGAACCCCTGCAAGCCGTGCAGGCCGCTTCGAGAGGAACGCCGATGCGAACCCTGGTCCTGAACGCCGGATACGAGCCGCTCGCGGTGGTGTCCTTCAAACGGGCCCTCGTGCTCGTGCTGAACGGCAAGGCGACCGTCGTCGCCGCGGATGAGGCGCATCCGGTCTTCGGGTCGTCGGGATCCTGGGACCGGCCGAGCGTGATCCTGCTGACCCGCTACGTGCGGATGCCCGGGGCGCGGCGCGTGCCGGTCACCCGTCGCGGGGTGCTCCGCCGTGACGAGTTCCGCTGCTGCTACTGCGGCAAGGGCGCGACGACCATCGACCACGTGCTGCCTCGCTCGCGCGGGGGCGCGGACTCCTGGGACAACCTCGTCGCCTGCTGCCTCGCCTGCAACAACACGAAGGGGGACCGCACGCCCGCGGAGATGGGCTGGACGATGCGGGTGACCCCGCGGGTGCCCCATGGCACGACGTGGCTGGTCCGCGGCGTCGAACGTCCGCAGCCGGATTGGCGGGAGTACCTTGCCCGGGCTGCGTGATCGCGCGCCCGTCTACCTCGACTGCGACACCGGGATCGACGACGCGCTCACCCTGGCCTACCTGGTCGCGGTGGGTGCCGACGTCGTCGGGGTGGGCTCGGTCAGCGGCAACGTCTCCGCCGAGCTCGGCGCCCGCAACACCCTCGACGTGCTCGCGCTCGCGGGGCGGGACGACCTCCCCGTCGCCGTCGGCGCCCATGATCCGCTCCTCGGACGCTTCCACGGCGGGGCTCTCGGCGTGCACGGCACCAACGGCATCGGCGACGTCGTGCTGCCGCGAAGCCCCGCCGACCCGACGGCGGAGTCCGCCGCGGCGATGCTGTCGCGCCTCGCGCGGGAGCACGCCGGGCGCCTGCACGTGCTCGCGGTCGGCCCGCTCACCAACCTCGCGCTCGCGCTCGACGCCGATCCGGACCTCGCCTCCCTCGTCGGCGGCGTGACGATCATGGGCGGCGCGGCGCTGGTGCCCGGCAACGTGACCGCGGTGGCCGAGGCCAACATCTTCAACGACGTCGTCGCCGCCGCACGGGTGCTCGACGCCCCGTGGCCGGTCACGGTGGTCGGCCTCGACGTCACGATGGAGGCGCGGTTCGAGGAGCGCCACCTCGAAGCCCTGCTCGCCGGGCCTCCCGTCGCGCGGGCGCTCGGCGCGATGCTGCGCACCTACTTCCGGTTCTACTCGCCGGTGCTCGGTCGCCCGGCCTGCGCGCTGCACGACCCGCTCGCCGCGGCGGTGGCGCTCGGGGCGCTGACGCCGACGCTCGCCCCCGTGGTTCCCATCGAGGTGGACACGACGGACGGACCGGGACGCGGCCAGACGATCGTCGACCTGCGCAGCCGGTACATCGGCTACCCGCCGCTGCCCGGCACCCGCCACCGGGTCGTGCTCGACGTGCCCGCCGGCTTCGGGGACACCCTCGCCGAAGCGCTGCTCGGCCTCTGACGCCTGGATACCGGCCGCGTTCGGCCGATCAGACCGCGGTCGAGCGGGGGACCGGATCGAGGAGGGCGCTGCCGGGGTTCAACGCGGCGAACGGCAGCATGCGCACCAGGCCGCAGTCGGCGCAGAGCAGATATCGCGTGCTCTCCGCCCTGGCGACCCGGAAGTCACCGCCGCAGTGCGGGCAGGGCGATGCGGAAGCCATCGAGGCCTCGATGCCGAATGCGACCACGGCGGAATCATGGATCCGTCGGGCGCGGACTGCAAGCCCCCGGTTTCCGGGGCACGCGTCAGCCGGCGACGCCGCGATGGCCCGCCCAGAGCGCGCCGGCGCGTGACGCGGCCGCCTCCACGAGCGCGGTGAACCGGGGGTCGTCAGGCACGGGGAAGGGCACGTATCCGGCCCGTCCGCCGCTGCTCGGTCGCCCGTACGCCTTCACCCCGAGGCGCCCGTCGGGCAGCAGACGCACGTTCAGCGTCTGCAGCACGAACTCCTGCCCGCGCCGGACGTCCGTCCAGCGCAGCTCCTCGGGGATCGTCACGTTGATCGCGAGCGCGGTGACCTCGACCGGCTCGGTCACCGCGCCTCCCTGCGGTCCTGCGACCCGGGCTCCCGGCCCATCACGATGCGGCGGGTCGCGAGCCGCAGCTCCATCTCGTGCAGCACCATCGCCGCGAGATCCTCGAGCGTCGCCACCGATTCCGGCGGGAAGGAGTGCGGCTCGCGATCGAGGACCGCGAAGGAGCCGATGTTCTGGCCGTCGGGGGTGATCAGCGGCACGCCGGCGAAGAAGCGGATGCCGTCCCGGCCGGCACCGCTCCCCGCGACGCGTGGGTCGGTGGCCGTGTCCTCGATGACGAGCGTCTCGTCGTGGAGGCCCCCGCTCATCGCGAATCCGCGCTGCCGCTGCACCTCCTCGACGTCGATCCCGTGATGGGACTTCAGCCAGATCCGGTCCTCGTCGACGATCGTCACGATCGCCATCGGCACCGAGAACAGCCGCGCGGCGAGCGCGGTGATGCGGTCGAACGCGCCGTCGGGGGGCGTGTCGAGCAGGTTGTAGCGCCGCACCGCGTCGAGCCGCTCCGACTCCGGATCGCGCTCCGGCTCCGCCCCGCCGAGGAGCTGGGCGACGTGGGCACGGAACGGCTCCATCGCCTCGTCGGCGGTCGGCCGGTCCCTCGGATCGCGGGCCGTCATCCGGCGGATGACCCGGGCGAGATCACCCGGGAGGTCGGCGGGGATCGACGGGTCGCGGTCGAGCCGGGCGAGCGCGCTCTCGTGCACGCCCCCGGGGAAGCAGGGCCGCCCGGTGAAGGCCTCGATGAGCACGAGCCCGAACGAGTAGACGTCGCTCTCGGGGCCGAGCAGCCGGCCCTCCACCTGCTCGGGGCTGAGGTACGCCGCCGTTCCGGTGGTGAACTCGCCGGGCTCCGTCTGGTCCGCGCGCAGCAACGCGATGCCGAAGTCGGCCAGCTTGGCGCGCGGCGGCCGGTGTCGCGTCTCGACGAGCAGCACGTTCGCCGGCTTGATGTCGCGGTGCACGATGCCCGCCTGGTGCACGTGGTCGAGCGCAGTCAGGGCGTCCCACGCCAGGTAGGCCAGCTCCTCGGCGTCGAGCGCGCCGTGCGCCAGCCGCTGCCGCAGGTCGGCGCCCTCGACCAGCTCCATCACGAGGTAGACCTGCGGCTCGCCGCTGGGGTCGAAGTCCACTCCCGCGTCGAGCAGCATGACGAGCCCGGGATGGTTCAGCGACCCGAGCAGGCGGGCCTCGCCCTGCTGCGCCTGCAGGTCCTCGGGCCGGACGGCCGTCGCCGCGAACAGCTTGATGGCCACGTCACGGCCGAGCAGGGTGTCGCGCGCGCGGTACACGGTCGATGCCCCGCCGCGTCCGAGCACGGGGCCCAGCCGGTACCGGCCGGAGAGGACCCGGGGCGGGCTCCCCGGCGTGTCGAGCATCGCGTCCCTCCGCGGATCACAGGGCGCCCGCTGTCGACGACGGGCGACTGGTCGAGGTGGTGCGTCCTCGCCGGTCGAACGCATCGTGCCACAGCCGGAACGGCAGCGGAACGCCGCACACGCAGCCTCTCGGAATCTCACACACAGGTACCCCTAAGATCCGTTCCCGTGCCTGCCTTCGTCGACCGGCCCGGCGCCCGGATCGCCTACGCCGTGACCGGCGCCGCCTCCGGCCTCCCGCCGGTGCTCGTCACCCATTCGTTCCTCGCCAGCCGGCAGCTGGAGGACGAGGTCGGGATCTTCGACTGGTCGCCGGTGACCGGGCTGGGCAAGCGGCTCATCCGCTTCGACGCCCGCGGTCACGGTGAGTCGACCGGCGGCACCGACGCCGAGGACTACCGCTGGCCGGCGCTCGCCGGCGACCTGCTGGCCGTCGCGGACACGGTCGTTCCCCCGGCCGATCCCGTCGACGCGATCGCCGAGTCGACCGGCTGCGGCACGGTGCTCTGGGCCGTCGCGCGGGAACCCGACCGGTTCCGCCGGCTCGTGCTCGCGATCCCCCCGACGGTGCGGGCCGAGCGGACCGGCCAGGGGGAGATCTACCGGGCGGCCGCATCGCTCATCGAGCTGCGCGGCGCGGAGGCGTGGAGCCGCCTCGTGGACGCCTTCCCGCCCGTGCCGCTGCTCGACCGCGGCGGCTGGTCCCGCGCCCGGCGGATCCCCGTCGAGCTCGAGGTGCTGCCCGCGGTGCTCCGTGGGGCCGCGGCGAGCGACCTGCCGGCCGACGAGATGCTCGCGACCCTGCACCACGAGACGCTCGTGCTCGCATGGACGACGGACCTGAACCATCCGACGGCGTCCGCGGAGTACCTCGCGGACGTGCTGCCGAACGCGCGGCTCGTCGTCGCGGACGACCCGGAGCAGGTGCGCGGGTGGGGCGCTCTCGCGGCGGAGCACCTCGCGGCGTGACCGTCCGGCCCGGTCAGCGCCCGAAGAGGTCCGCGTCCGCGTTCGACAGGTCGGTGTTCGCCTTCGAGCCGTCCGGCGCCGCATACCCGGCCTTGTCCAGCGCCGACTGCAGCGACGCCTCGTACGCGTTGCTCGTGTAGGTCGCGCCGCTGACCGCGTCGACGGCGGCGGTCTGCTTGCTCAGCACCTCCTGGCGGAGGATCGGGATGGCCTGCTGACTGATCTCCGCGGAGCGCGGATCGCCGTCGTTGTAGGCCAGCACCGTGACGTCGGCGATCCGGCCGCCGGTGATCGTGACCTCGACCCGGGTGTCGCCGTAGCGGTCGGTCTCCAGCGCGCCCGTGACCGTGGTGGACCTCGAGCCGGAAGCGGAGCCGCTCGGGCTCGCCGACGCGCTGCTCGACGGGGAGGTGGAGGTGCTCGCGGACGAGGACGACGAGCCACCGGCCGGGGAGGTGGAGGTGCTCCCGCCGGTCGCGGAACCCGTGCCCGTGAGGCTCGAGACGGGAAGAGGCTTGAAGAGGAGCACGCCGGCCGTGCCGAGGACGGTGGCGGTCAGGACGATCGGTGCGCGGCGCATGGGTTCCTCTCAGAAGACGAACGACTCGACGTGGATACGGGACTCCGGGATCCCCGCGCGGCGGCATTCCGCGGCCACCGCCTCGGTGAACGACCCGGGCCCGCAGATGAAGACGTCGCGCCGGTGCACGTCGGGCAGGGCACGCCGCAGGGTCGATGCCGTGATCCGCACCTGAGCGCGGGGCCCGAGCGCCTCCCAGAGCCGCCCCGACCGCCGCTCGACCTCGTCCGCGATCTCGTCCGCAAGCACGAGCTCGTCGCGCGTGCGGGCCCGCAGCAGCACCGCGACGTCCGCGTGCTCGTCGAGGTCCTGGAGGATGCTGCGCAGCGGGGTCACGCCGACGCCGGCTCCGATCAGCAGCACCTTCCGGTCGACGGCCGCGTCCGCGGTGAACCGCCCGTACGGCCCCTCGATGAAGACCGGTGTACCGATCGGCATCGCGGCCAGGTCCCCGCTGTGGTCGCCGAGATCCTTGACCGTGATGCGCATCCGGTCTCGGTGCGGCACGTGGGAGAGCGAGAAGGGGTGGGCCTCCCACCAGGCTCCCCGGGTGAGGAAGCGCCACTGGAAGAACTGCCCGCCCGCCACGGGGAGGCGGTCGAGCCGCCGGCCCTCGAGCACGACGGACACGACGTCCTCGTTCTCCCGCACGACCCCGGCCACCCGGATGCGGTGCCGCAGCGAGCGGACGACCGGGACCGCGAGGCGCCAGTACACGACGGCGGCGAGCAGGCCGAGCCAGATCGTGGTCCACCAGACGGTCGCGAGCGGATGCCCGGCGAACGAGGCGCCGTCGTCGACCTGGTGGGCGAACGCGAAGAGCAGCGCGAGGTACGTGTAGAGGTGGATGCTCCACCACGTCTCGTACCGGAAGCGGCGGCGTGCGCGCCTGTAGGAGGTGACGCCGGCGAGGAACAGGAGGACGGTCGCCACGGCGGCGCCCAGCATCCCCTGATAGGTGAGCAGAAGCTCCCAGAGCTGCGCCAGGATCCCTGTCTCCGCGAGCCCGGCGTAGCCGACGACGATCAGCACGACGTGGGCCAGCAGCAGGTAGAGGCCCCAGGGGCCGAGCCGGCGGTGCCAGCGGATGAGCCGGTCCTGGCCGATCGCGCGCTCGAGCGGGCCGATGCGCGCCGAGAGCGCGGCGGTGACGAGCATCGCGTACCCGGCGAGCAGCCCGGTCATCCGGCCGACGGCCGTGATGAGGCCCGGCACGGAGCCCATGCTCGTCCCGGACTGCGCGGAGATACCGAGCCCGATCGTGATGCCGAGCCCCAGCCCGGCCAGCCCCGCGAGCAGGTCGACGACGATCGGCCGGCCGCGGGCCGGCATCCGCCTCGGGCGGTGCCGAGGGGGCGGAGCGACGACGGCAAGGGAGCCGGGCGCGGCTCCCGTCGTCGTCATGCCGCTCCCGCGAGACCGGCCGCGTGCGGCACCACCGTGACCGGCACGCCGTGGACCCTCGTGGGGAACCCCGCCGTCGCCGTGACCCGCCCGTCGGCCCAGACCGTGTAGGACTCGTAGCCGGCGATGCCGGCCAGCCAGCCGGGACCCTCCGCGCCGAGCACGAACGCCGCGGTCGAGTAGGCGTCGGCGAGGCCGAGGTCGGGCCCGATCACCGTCACCGAGACCGCCTCGTGCGCGCCGGCGCCGGTGAGCGGATCGACGATGTGTCGCCCCCGCTCGTACGTCCCCGAGGTGGCGACCGCGAGATCCGTGCCCTGGACGGTCGTCGCGAGCGCCGTCCTGTCGAACGGGTGCTGGACGCCGACCCGCCAGGGCTGCCCGGGTTCCGGGTGGCCGGACAGGAGCACATCCCCGCCGGCGGTGATGGACCAGTCCGCGCAGCCCCGGGCGCGGAGGAGCCGCGCCGCTCGCCCCGCCGACCAGCCCTTGACGTAGGCGGAGGGGTCGAATCGGCCGCCGCGCCAGGCGTCGAACGCGCCTCCGGAGGCGAGCGTGACCGCCTCGCAGGCCGTCAGGACCTCGACGAGCTCGGGGGAGCGGTCGGCGTCGGCGAGCTCCCCGCGGCCGTGCCGGGAGGTCTCGCTGTCGGGCCGGAACGGGCTGAACCGGCGGTCCACCTCGTGGAACCAGGCGACGGCGTCGGCGATGGCGGCGGCGTGGTCGCCGGGGCCGCGGAGGTCGAGCGAGACGACCGTGCCCATCACGGGCTCGGCATGCACGGTGCGACGGACGGGGTCGTTCACGTCGAGCAGTGTCCCTGCCGCCCCTACATCCGCGCGATGCGATTCCTGTGACGACCCGATGAACGGCCCGACCTTCGCGACCGACCGTTGCCACTTCTTGCGGGTTTCGCGCCTCCAAGACCGCACATAGTGGCAACCCTCGGGAGGGGGCTCGCTCCCCCCGGGGAGATCTCCGTCCCGGGGAGGATCCGGCCGCTCCCGGCGGCTCGTACGGTGGACCCCGTGCTCCGTCCGCTCGCCCCGTGGCGGCGTGCGGTGGATGCCGCCGTCGCGCTGCTGTTCATCGGACTCGTGCTGCTGTTCGCGGTCCGCGGCGGGGCGCTGGCGCCCGGGCTCGTGCTCGGCGTGGCGCTGGTCTTCCGCCGCTGGTCGCCGCCGATCGCGCTCGCCCTCGCGTGGGCCGGTGCCCTGGTGCAGCTGCTGGTGCTGCAGGGGCCGCTGCCGATCGACGTCGCCATCTTCGCGGTGCTCTTCGCCTGCGCCGCGTACGGCGGCCGACGGACCCGATGGGCCGCCTTCGGCTCGGCGGTCCTCGGCGCGGTCACCGCGGGCGCCTTCGTCGGCCTGGTGCTCCACCCCCTCGGCAGCGGCTACCGCCTGCAGTCGGGACTCACCGTCGGCGGCGTCACCCTCGTCTCCCTCCTGCTGTCCTGGACGGCGGGCCAGCTCGCCCGCATCCGGCGGGTCTCGCAGCGGAACCGGCAGGCGGCCGACGAGGCCTCGCAGCGGGCGGCGGCCGAGCAGGAGCGCACCCGTATCGCCCGCGACATGCACGACGTGGTCGCCCACTCCCTCGCCGTCGTGATCGCCCAGTCAGACGGCGCCGCCCGGCTGCGTCACGTCGATCCCGACGCGGTCGACGAGGCGCTCGCCACCATCAGCGCGACGGCCCGGGCTGCGCTTGCCGACGTGCGGGTGCTGCTGCAGCAGCTTCGCTCCGAGGCCCAGCGAGCCCCGCAGCCCGGCATGGACGACCTGGACGGGCTGCTCGACGGATTCCGTGCATCCGGGCTGGAGGTCAGGCGCACCGATGAGGGGGAGCCGCGACCGATGCCGGTCCCCGTGCAGATCGCCGTCTTCCGGGTCGTGCAGGAGTCGCTGACGAACGCGCTGCGGCACGGCGGCGGCAGGGCGGACGTGCGGGTGGCGTGGGCGCCCGGCGGCCTCGAGGTGCGGGTCGAGAACCCGTTCCGGGCCGGCACGGTGCACGGACGGCCGGGCAACGGGGTGACCGGGATGCAGGAGCGTGCCGTCCTCGTCGGCGGGCACCTGCACGCCGGCGGCGACCGGGACCGCTGGTGCGTCACGGGATGGTTCCCTCTCGCCGCCACGACGGAGGCGCCGGCGGGGCGGCGGGGCGGCGCCGCGTGACCATCCGGGTGCTGCTGGTCGACGACCAGGCGATGTTCCGGCGGGGCGTCGCGATGATCCTCGCGTCCGAGCCGGGCTTCGAGGTCGTCGGGGAGTCCGGCGACGGCGCCGCGGCCGCGGAGGCGGCGGCGCGGCTCCGCCCTGACGTCGTGCTGATGGACGTGCGGATGCCCGTGCTCGACGGCGTCGGCGCCACGCGCCGGATCCTCGAGGACGCCCGGCTGCGGGGGGAGCGCGGCCCGCGGGTGATCGTCCTCACCACGTTCGACCTCGATGCGGACGTCGCGGCCGCGATCCGCGCCGGGGCCAGCGGCTTCGTGCTGAAGGACGCGGACCCCGAGTTCCTCATCGCCGCCGTGCGCACCGTGCACGCGGGCACCGCCGTCATCGCCGCCTCGGCGACCCGGGCCCTGCTCCAGCAGTTCGACCAGGTCGCCGACGAGCCCGCGCCGCCTCCCGCGTTCGGCCGGCTGACGGAGCGGGAGCGGCAGGTGTTCGCGCTCGCCGCGAAGGGCCTCTCGAACTCGGAGATCGCGCGCACCGAGTTCGTGTCGGAGACGACGGTGAAGACCCACGTGAGCAACGTGCTCGCGAAGCTGGGGCTGCGTGACCGCGTGCAGCTCGTCGTCTTCGCGTACGAGCACGGCCTCGCCTGATCTCCTCCTTCCGGAGGAGGGTTGTTCGTCTCCTCGCCGGATCCGGGCAGGCGCGCCCCTTCGTAGCGTCGAGGCCATGGACAGCACCCCCGTTCTCAGCGCCACCGGCGTCGGCAAGCGCTACGGCGCGGGCGACACCGCCGTGGTCGCCCTCCACGACGTCGCCTTCGAGCTGCACACCGGCGAGTTCGTCGCCGTGATGGGGCCCTCCGGCTCCGGCAAGTCGACGCTCATGCATCTGATCGCCGGCCTCGACGTCCCGACGTCCGGCAGGATCCTCCTCGACGGCCGGGACATCACCGGTCTCGGCGACGCCGCACTGACCGAGCTGCGGCGGGACCGCATCGGCTTCGTCTTCCAGGCGTTCAACCTGGTGCCGACGCTCGACGTGATCGGGAACGTGCTGCTGCCGTTCGAGCTGCGCGGGGTGAAGCCGGACGCCGAGCAGAGGGCGTTCATCGACCGGCTGCTCGCGGACCTCGGGCTCGCGGACCGCCTGCGGCACCGCCCGGGCGCCCTCTCCGGCGGTCAGCAGCAGCGGGTGGCCATCGCCCGCGCTCTCGCCGGGCGGCCGCGCGTCGTCGTCGCCGACGAGCCGACCGGCAACCTCGACTCCCGGACGGGACGCGACGTGCTCGGCCTGCTCGCCGACGCGGCTCGCCGCTACGGGCAGGCGATCGTCATGGTCACCCACGATCCCGTCGCCGCGAGCTTCGCCGACCGGATCGTGCTCCTCGCCGACGGCCGAGTCGCCGCCGAGTACGGGCGCTCCGACCCGGCCGAGATCGCCACGTTCATGCTGTCCCTCGAGGACGCCCGATGACCGGCCGGGGGAGGGGCGCCGGCCTGCTCGTGGCGGCGCTGTCGACCGGATTCGGCGTCGCCCTGCTGCAGCTCGCCGGCGTGCTCGGTGCCGTCACGAGGCAGGAGACCGGCAACGGCGGCGCCGCGGCGGCGATGCTGCAGGTGCTCGCGTTCGTGTTCGTCGGACTCTCGGTCTACTGCGGCGCGATCGTCACGACGAACACCGTCGCCACGGTCGTCGCCGGCCGCACCCGGATGATCGCGCTGCGCCGGCTGCTCGGTGGCACCGCCCGCGCGGAGCGGGCCGCGATCGCCCGGGAGCAGCTCGGCATCGGCGCTCTCGGCGCCCTGCTCGGCCTCGTGGGAGGCAGCGCGCTCGCCATCGTCGGCTACCGCATCGCCGTCGGGACGGGGACCCTGCCCGAATCCGGATACTCCTTCACCGATCCGACCGTGCTGCTGCCGGTCGTCGCTGTGCCGCTCGCCGGATGGGCGGCGGCCTGGGCGGGTTCGCGCCGCGTCCTCACGGTGCGCCCCGTCCAAGCCGTCCACGACGTCGGCGAGCCGACCGACGACGAGGCCGGCGGCCGACTCCGCACGGTGCTCGCCACCGTCGCGGTCGTCGGCGGGACGCTGCTGCTCGTCCTCGGGATCCTGATCGGCTTCCTCACGCCCGCGGGCGTGATCGTCGCCTTCCTCGGCGGCGTCGTCTCGTTCACCGGCATCGTGCTCGCTGCGCACCGGGTGCTCCCGCCTGCGCTCGCGCTCGTCGGCCGGCTCGCAGGCAGGACGCCCTCCGCGCGGATCGCCGCGGCCAACGCTCTCCGCTACCCGGTCCGCAGCACGCGCGCGACCGTCGGCCTCGTGATCGGGGTGACCCTGATCACGACCTTCGCGGTCGCCATCACGTCGTTCGGGGCCGCGCTGCACCACCTGCTGCCCGGCGGATCCGGCCTCGACGTCCTCCTCAACGGGATCACGACCGTCTTCTCGCTGCTCACCGCGCTCAGCGCGGTCGTCGCGGCGGTGGGGCTCGTCAGCACCCTGTCCCTCAGCGTCCTGCAGCGGACCCGGGAGCTGGGACTGCTGCGGGCACTCGGCTTCGGTCGCCGGGCGATGCGCGCGATGGTCGTCGTCGAGGGGGCCCAGCTCGTGGTGACCGCGACGCTCCTCGGCCTCGTCCTCGGCGTCGTCTACGGCTGGGCGGGCGCCCAGTCGCTGCTCGGCAGCATGCAGAAGGGGCTCGTCGCCCCCGCCCTGCCCTGGCCGATCGTGGGCGCGATCGTCCTCGGAGCGGTCGTGCTCACCCTCGTGGCGTCCCTCGCGCCGGCCGCGCGAGCGGCACGGGTCGCCCCGGTCGCCGCTCTCGCGATCGAGTGAGGTCGTCGGCTACTGCCCGCGGTCCCGCATCCAGTGCTCGCGCATGAACATGCGGCCGAACCAGGCGCTCAGCCCGTTCCCGTCGTACTCGTCCGGGTCCGCTTCGAGCACCGCGTTCCCGTCGGGCTGGGGCAGCTGCGCGACCCGATCGTCCTCGACCGAGGTGTGGACGCGGGAAGGCGTGATGGTCCGCACCTGGTCGGCGTCGACGAAGCGGCGGCCCTCGTGCGTCCGCACGACGAGGCCGTCGAAGAAGTCGAGCGCATCGTCCTGGAGCACGTGCTCGACCGTGCCGAACTCGGCGCCGCTGCTGCTGACGACGGGTGTGCCGTTCGTCAGCGCGAGATAGGAGATCGGGGTCTCATCCATGGTGTCCTCCAGCGTCGCTGACTTCCCCGAAGGCTAGCGGGGCCTCCGGGAATGGCCGTCGTCGCGTCCTCTCCTGCCTGTCGGACCTCGGACGGGGTCCTACGCTCAGGGCGTGGCTGACCGCGTGGGTCCCGAGACCCCGATCCTCGAGGTGGAGGGGTTGACGGTCCGCTACGGACGTCGCACCGCCGTCGACGGCTTGGGCTTCTCGATCGAGCGCGAGGAGATCTTCGGCCTGCTCGGCCCGAACGGAGCGGGCAAGACCTCGACCCTGAGCGTCATCGAGGGGCTGCAGAGGCCGGCAGCCGGAACGGTGGTCATCGACGGAGACGACGCGCGGAACGCACCGCTCGCCGTGAAGTCCAAGCTCGGCGTCCAGCTCCAAGCGACGAGCTTCCAGGACGAGCTCACGATCGAGCAGCTCGCCCGGCTCTACGCCGGCCTCTACGGCCTGCGGCTCACCCGGGACGAGATCGACGCACGCCTCAGCGAGGTCGGCCTCGCTGAGGAGCGGGCCAAGCCGTTCAAGCGGCTCTCCGGCGGCCAGCAGCAGCGGTTCTCGCTCTTCGTGGCCGTGGTCCACCGGCCGCTCCTGCTGCTCCTCGACGAGCCGACCGCCGGCCTCGATCCTCAGTCCCGTCGCCAGCTCTGGAGACGGCTCGAGGGCCTGCGCGGCGACGGCGGCAGCATCCTGCTCACCACGCACTCCATGGAGGAGGCGCAAGCCGTCTGCGACCGGATCGCGATCATCGATCACGGCATCCTCCTCGTGATCGGCGCGCCCGCCGAGATCGTCGCCCGCTACCGAGACGACCCGAGGGTCCTCAAGTACGCGCACGGCGAGCCGACGCTCGAGGACGTCTTCATCGGACTGACCGGGAGCGACATCCGTGAGTGAAGGAACCGTGCACCCCGGCCCGACGCTCGGCCTGACGCTGCGCTCGCTGCTGCGCGCCGACTTCACCACGCTGATGCGCAGCCGCCAGGGTGTGCTCCTGAACATGCTGGTCCCGCTCATCTTCGTGTTCGTGACCGGCCTCCCTGGGCGCCAGAAGCTCGGCGACCCCGGCGTGCTCATCGGCCTCGCGATCACCTATGGCCTCATATCGGCCGGAATGCTCGGCTACTCGCTCACCATCGCGAAGGACCGCGACAACCGCGTCTTCCAGCGTCTCCGCGTCACCCCGACCCCGACCTGGGCGATCATGGCCAGCCGCATCGCCGTGCAGGTCGTCTCGGCTCTCGTCATGTCGGTCATCGTGCTGGTCATCGGCAGCGTCCTGCATCACGTGGCCTTCGCGTGGTACGAGTACCTCGGGATGCTCGTGGTCTCGTTGCTCGGTGCGATCGTCTTCCTGTCCATCGGCCAGGCGATCGTCGGGCTGCTGCACTCATCGACCGCGATCAGCGCCGTCGGGCGCGTGCTCTACATCCTCTTCATCCTCTCGGGGATCCTCGGATCGACCGGCGCTCTCGGCGAAGGGTTCAAGGTCTTCGCGGGCTGGACTCCAGTCGGCGCCCTCGTGAGCCTCTACGCGGTCGCCCTCGGGGCGCCGTGGTCGACCGACGCCACCTCCGGGCTCATCGCATCCGTCGCGTACGGCGTGATCTTCGGCTTCGTCGGCATCCGCTGGTTCCACTGGGACTCCCGCTGAGCCGTCGCGGGGGGCGGAGGCGCGTCGACCGCCAGATACCACTACCGCTGAGGGGCTCTTGTGGGAGAGCGAAGGGATGCTCACGCGGCCCAAGAGCCCTCCCCTCGAGGTCTTCAACTCGCTTCGACCTGGTCTTGAATGATGCGAGCGCTCTCCTCGGCATCTTCGAGGTAGGGCAGATGCGCGCGGTCCGGCAGTACGACGTGCCGGGCGTGTGGTGTGCGCGCAGCGGCGGCCGCGGTCTGCTCGACGATGGAGTTCAGGTCGAGGCCGCCGGCGACGAAGACGATCGGGTGAGCGAGTTTGGGCAGCTCGTCCCAGAGGTCGGCGATGCTGGTGCCGTCGTGCTCGGAACGGCCCTGGGCGATCGTGGTGCGGTCCATCGCGGCCAGGAGTGCGCGGGCCGGGCCGGCCACGCGGCCTTCGGGGCCGCGCGGGCCGTCGAGCCACAGCCAGGTCTCCACGCGGACCCGCGCCTCGACGTCGTCGCCGGCCTGTTCCAGGAGGCGCTCGAGGTGTGCGACGGATCGGTCATCGTTCGCTTCGGGGGCGCCGCTGATGACGGGGGCGAGCAGGATCAGGCCCGCGACCCGCTCCGGGTGCAGCACTGCCGCTTCGAGGGCCACCTGGCCGCCTGCGGAGCTGCCGACGAGCCAGGCCTGCTCGACGTGCAGCCCGTCGAGCACGGCGAGGAGGTCGTCGACGTGCGCGGCGTCGCCGGAGGCGGTCGAGTCACCGTGGCCGCGCCGGTCGTACGCCACCACGCTCTTCTCGGTCTCGAGGCGATCGATCATTTCTGCGAATCCCCGACGATCGCTGATGCCGGAGTGGAGCAGCACGATCGCCGGCTCCACCCCGGGCCGCTGGTCGACGGCGAGTGCTCCGCCAGGGACGTCGACGAACCTGGGGCTCGCCTTGCGCACAGAGGTCACTGCTGCTGTCCTTTCGAAAGCTGCTTCAGGAGGGCCGCGGCGGCGGCCCGATCGGGGAAGTGCTCCCAGTGCCCTTCCGAGACCACTTCGACCTGCTCGCCGACGACGCGGATCGCGGTCTGGTCGTCGATCGCGTAGGTCGGGCACGGCATCGTCTGGGCCCATTCGGCGGCTTCCTGCAACGTGTTGCCGGGTGTGTCGGCGCCGGCGAGGTGCGGGCAGATGGCGAAGTCGACGAGGCCGAGCGCGCGATCCTCGACCTCGCCGCGGCGCCATTGGATGAAGTCGTCGCCGACGCTCGGCGTCACGACCATGCTTCCGGCACTCATGCCCAACCAGACCGTCTGCTCGAGCGACGACAGCAGCTCGTCGAGGCCGGACTGCCGGATCCAGTGCGCGAGGTAGAGCACGTCGCCCCCGCTGAAGAGCAGGACGTCGGCGTCGTGGATCCAGGGGATCCACTGCTCCGCCGGCAGGCTCGGCAGGGCGGTGAGCTCCAGCTGCCCGACGGATCGCCACCCCAGCTCGACCATGGGCTCCGCGGAGCGGCCGCTGGTGAACCGCCATGCCCGCTCAGGGCCGACCTGGGGATGCCCGTACATCGCAGTGGCGATGCACAGGGCGGTGGATTGCTCGATCGGCTTGTCGAGGAGGTCGACCAGGGCATCTCGGATGCTGGCGTTCCTCACGCCAGCCGAGGTGAGCAGGAACTTCATGGGAGGGCTCCTTTCGAGCAGGCTGTCGCGAGACGACGAGGATGAGAAGGTCGCGGGCGGTGCGGACTACGGGGCGCCACTCGCGGGGCGGTCACGCGAGTCGCTCCGACCTCGTGCGGCCTCGAGCCGCCGGGTGAGCAGGGCGCGCTCGGCGGTGTTGCCGGAGAGGGCGATCGCGGTCTCATAGGCGGTCGCGGCTTCATCCCGACGGTCGAGTCGACGCAGCAGGTCGGCGCGCACGGCGAAGTACGGCTGGTATCGGGCGAGGACGTCGTGGAGGTCGTCGACGAGCGGGAGCGCGACAGCGGGTCCGTGGACCTCGGCGATCGCCACGGCCCGGTTCAGGCGGACGATGGGCGATGGATCGATCCGTGCGAGGAGGTCGTAGAGCGCGACGATGCGGGCCCAGCCCGTGTCGCCCGCGGTGGCGGCGGAGCAGTGGGTCGCGCTTATCGCGGCGAGGATCCGGTACCGCCCCTGGGCCGGCTCGTCACGATCAGCGTCGCGAAGGAGGTGGAGGCCCTCCCGGATCATGGCGTGGTCCCAGGCGTGCCGATCCTGCTGATCGAGGGTGAGGAGCGCGCCGTCCGGTGCGATCCGGGTGGCGTGCCGCGCCTCGGCGAAGAGCATCAGCGCCAGCAGCCCGGCGACCTCGCCGTCGCGCGGCAGCAGGCTGCGGACCATGCGCGTCAAGCGGATCGCTTCGAGGACGAGGTCGTGCCGGACCGCGTGGGCGTGCTCGCCGGTCGAGGGGTACCCCTCGTTGAAAACCAGATACAGCACGGCGAGCACAGCGCCGATCCGGTTCGGCAACTCCTCCTCGGGTGGCGCGGCGAACGGCAGCGCGGCGGACCGAACCTTCGCCTTTGCGCGACTGATCCGCTGCCCGATCGTCGATTCCTGCACGAGGAAGGCTCGTGCGATCTCGGGAACGGTCGGCCCGCCCACCATCCGGAGCGTGAGCGCCACGCGGCCCTCAAGCGGTAGGGACGGGTGGCAGCAGATGAGCAGGAGACGCAGCCGCTCGTCCGGAACCCCGCCGACGTCCTCGTCGTCGTTCAGCGCCTGGTGCACGAGCCGGTACTTCTCCTCCTGGGTGCGAGCCCGACGAAGCCGGTCGAGTGCCTTGCGTGTCGCGGTGGTGGTCAGCCACCCGCCCGGATTCGGCGGCACCCCTTCCCTACGCCAGCGCTCCACCGCAGTCGCGAATGCATCGGCCGCGGCCTCTTCGGCGATGTCGAGATCGCCGAAGCGCCGCATCAGCGCGCCGATCACCCGAGCCCACTCCTCGTGCTGGGCTCGGGTGAGAGCGCGGGCGACCTCGCGAGCATCGGCGGAAACGGTTCGACCTCCGTGACGGGCAGTTGGAAGGGTCAGGCCTGGGTCGGACCGCCGGGCCCGGGGAAGCGGAAGCGATGCACCTCCTGCGGCCACCGGCACGCCGTGGCGATGCGGCCCGCCCAGTGCCGAGCGGCGTCTTCATCCGGGACCTCGACGATGGCGATCCCTCCCAGGTGCTCCTTCGACTCCATGTACGGCCCATCCGTGAACAGCGGCGTCCCGGTTCCCGCATCGACGCTGAAGACCGGGGCCTCATCGTCGAGACCGCCCGTGTAGATCAGCACCCCGGCCGCGCGCATCTCCTTCCGCAGCTCGCGGACCGCACCACCGATCTCCCGGAACTCGTCCTCGCTGTAGTCGGGCACCCACTCCTGCTGGAACGCGATCAGGTACTCGGTCATGACGTCCTCCTTCGGGGAGCCGATCTCGGCGATCGCTCCATCATCACTACGAACGGCAGCAGCCGGATTTCGACGGGAGGTGAATGCGGAGATTCGTAAAGGGGAGAGCAGAGCAAAGGGGCGAGAGGGCCACCATCAAGGACGGCTGGTTCACCGGTGCCCGCAAACGCGCCGCCGCGCAGGATGAGACCTTCCCGACGGAACTCACCATCCATGACCTTCGGCCCACCGCCGCGAGCCTCGGGATCTCGGCCGGCGCCAACGTGAGGGCAGTCCAGCGGATGCTCGGCCGCGCCTCCGCGGCAATGACGCTCGACACCTACGCGGACCCCTTCGATGACGACCTGGACGCGGTCTCGGCAGCCCTCGATGAAGCGAGACGTGCCGCGAGTGAGGTCAAAATGAAGTCACGGAGGGCTCTGAGGCCGCAGGTGAGATGCACAGGAGGGACTCGATCCCAACGCGCGCCCCACGACGCCGCTGCGCGGCGCCGCGGGACCCCGGCGGGCGTCGGGGCCCGCCCCCGAGCGGCTTCTCGATCCTCCAGATGCACAAGGGTCCGGGCCATCCTGCGGACGGTCCGGACCCTTGTGCCCCTGGAGGGACTCGAACCCCCAACCGTTTCCTTAGGACGGAACTGCTCTTCCATTGAGCTACAGAGGCGTGGCACGTGGACTGGGACAGTGTAGGGCGGGCGGGGGAAGGAGCACGGAGGGTGGATGCCGCGGAGCAGCGCGAGCTGCAGGATCTCGAGGAGTCGCTGTGGCGGCCCGAGACGCGGTACGACGCGGCCTGGATGCGGCGGGTGCTGCATCCCGACTTCCGCGAGTTCGGGCGCTCCGGCCGGGTCTACGACCTCGACGCGACCCTGGCTCTCCCCGTCTCGGCGTTCGAGGCGGAGCTGCCCCTGCCCGCCTTCACCGTCGCCGAGCCCGCGCCCGGGGTCGCGCTCGTGACCTACGTGAGTCGCGTGCGGTACGACGAGGATGTGCTCGCGGCGAATCGCGCCTCGCTCTGGATCCGCGGCGCGGACGGCTGGCGCCTGCGGTTCCACCAGGGCACGCCCGCCTGACCCGGCTCAGCCGAACTGCAGCGCCATTCCGCGCGCCCATTTCGCGGCGGCATCGGCGCGGCTGCGGGCACCGAGCTTCGTCCGGATGTGCTCGACGTGCTTCTCGACCGTGCGGGGCTCGATGAAAAGCGCGAGCCCGATGTCCCGGTTGGTGTGTCCGTCGGCGACCAGGGCGAGCACCTGCTGCTCGCGCAGGGTGAGGGCTCGGATCGCCTCCGCCACCTCCCACTCGGTGGTCCGCAGCCGAGCGTGGTCGAACGCCGGCCCGATGTGCGGCTGCAAGGCGTCCGCGACCGCGACCGCGACCGGCCCGAACGGTTCCGCATAGCGCTCGAGGACGACGGAGAACGCCCGCCGGCCGTCCGCGAGCAGCTCGAGCCGGTGGCCGCCGGCCGAGAGGCGGGGCGTGCGGGGCCTCGAGGGCGCGCGGGGCCGCAGGTTCCCCGCCGAGTCGTGCTCCTTCGCCGACCGGTCGGCCCACGCCGCGCGGAGCTCTCCGTCGTCGACGTGATCGGCCGGCAGGAGGCGCTCCAGCTCGCCGAGCAGCGCCTCAGGGAACCGTCTCGGATCCTCCAGGCCGTGCAGGGCCAGCACCGCCGAGAGCACCGATCGAAGGCCGAGCGGATCCAGGCGCTCGGGGTCGAGGTGCGGTGTCTGCCGTTCGATCGTGGTCCGCATGTCGCGCCCTCCGGCGTCCGCCCCGTTGCGGCCGCCGTCTCCGGAATGTACTCGCGCGGGGTGCCTACGGATCCCCTGCTTTCCGGGGAATGTGCGTGTTTTCCGGTATGTCCCGCGCGCGTCGCGGGCGCGAGTGTGGGCGGAAGGGCGTGCCACCCGGGTGCGCCGTCTCACCACGCAAGGAAGCACATGTCATTTCTGTCCAGGCGAACCGTGGCCGCCGCAGCAGCGGCGGGCGTCGGGATCGCGACGATCACGGGGCTGGGCGCCGTGCCCGCTTCCGCGGCCACCGCTTCCCTCGGTCCCGTCCACACGATCTCGAGTGCCTACATCGCCCCGCTGCAGTTCGCGGTGCAGGGTGGTTCGATCTATGTCGCCGACAGCGCCGCCTCGGCGCTGTTCAAGGTGGGCCGGTCGGCGCCGATCGCCCATGGGCCTGCGCCGAGCGCGAATCCCGAGACCAGCGGTGATCTCGCCGGCGTCGCAGCCACCCGCGACGCGATCGCGTACACGACGTCGACCGGCGATCACAAGGACACGCGTCTCACGATCCTGAGCCACGGGCACACGAAGGTCGTGAGCATCTCCGGGTTCGAGAAGCGCAACAACCCCGACAAGCGCAACTCCTACGGCCTCGTCGACGCGGACGATGTGAGCAGCGCCTGCAAGGCCGAGCTCACCGCGGGCCACGTGCCGCTGTCCTACCGCGGCGCCTACGACTCCCACCCCTACGCCGTGGCCTCGCTCGGTGGCGGCTCCTGGGCGGTCGCCGACGCGGGAGCGAACGACATCCTGAAGGTGGACCGCTGGGGCCACGTGTCGCTGATCGCCGTGCTGCCGCCGCAGCCGCTGCACATCACCACCGCGATGGCGACGGCGCTCGGCGCCCCGCACTGCGGCGGCGTCACCTATCGCTTCGAGCCCGTCCCGACGGACGTCGAGGTCGGCCCGCACGACAGGCTGTACGTGACGACGCTGCCGGGCGGCCCCGAATCACCCGCCCTCGGCGCTCGCGGCAGCGTGTACCAGGTGGGCTGGGGCTGGACCCACCGCATCGCGACGGGGTTCGTGGCGGCCACCAACCTGGCGATCGACAGCTGCGGCAACATCTTCGTGGCGCAGCTCGGGGCGGGCACCATCGCGGAGGTGCGCAACGGCCACGGCGTGACCGTCGCGAGCCTGCCGGGCGTGGCCGCCGTCGAATGGGCGAACGGTCACCTCTACGCCTCGACCGCGCCGGCGGTGACGGGCGCCAGCGGGCCGGGCACCATCGTCCGGTTCGGCTGACCCCGAGGCGCACGGACGGCGCGGGCCGGGAAGCGGCATAGTCTCCCGGCCCGCGCCGTCGGCGCGCCCCCGCCACGCCGCGGATTCTTCGCCACGGCGCGCGGTCCCCGGCGCGTCACCCGAACGAGGGTCGAGGCCTGCCTACAGTGGCAGCGTGTGGCGTGCCGAGAACGGGGAGACCGAGGAGGAGACCGCGGACACGGAAGTGCTGCGGATCCCGTCGTCCACCTCGTCGACCCCTGCGCACACCGGCCCGCAGGCCGTGACGGTGGGTGACCACCACTTCGTGCCCGTGAACATCGCCGCCCCGTCGTGGGAGCGGTGGCGGGAGGAGCTCGGCGCCCGGGGGGGCCCCACGCCGCTGCTCCACTTCGACGACTCGGCCCGCACCCGGATCGAGCTGTCCACGACCCACCCGTCGG
>JAICSU010000318.1 GCA_025936735.1 Amnibacterium sp. | reverse complement strand
GGAGCGGGCGCCCGCGCGGGCGATGCTCCGGGCCGTCGGGATGACCGACGCCGACTGGGATCTCCCGCAGATCGCGGTCGCCTCGTCCTGGAACGAGGTGACCCCGTGCAACCTGCCGCTCGACCGGCTGGCGAAGCGGGCCAAGGAGGGCGTGCGGGCGGCCGGCGGTTACCCGATGGAGTTCACCACCATCGCCGTCTCCGACGGCATCTCGATGGGGCACGAGGGGATGCGCGCGTCCCTGGTGTCCCGGGAGGTGATCGCCGACTCGGTCGAGCTGGTGGTGCACGCGGAACGGCTGGACGGGATGGTGCTGCTGGCCGGCTGCGACAAGTCACTGCCCGGCATGCTCATGGCCGCCGCCCGGATGGACCTGGCGGCCGCGTTCCTCTACGGCGGGACGATCCTGCCCGGCCGGGTGGGTGACCGCGACCTCACGATCCAGGACGCGTTCGAGGGCGTCGGCGCGTGCGCGCTCGGCCGGATCAGCCAGCAGGAGCTCGACGAGATCGAGCGCCACGCGTGCCCCACCGAGGGCTCGTGCGCCGGCATGTACACGGCGAACACGATGGCCGCCGCCGCCGAGGCGCTCGGGATGGCGCTGGTCGGTTCGGCGTCACCGCCGGCGGTCGACCGCCGGCGCGAGGGGCTGGCGGTGCGGTCCGGCGAGGTCGTGCTCGCCCAGCTCGACGCCGGCATCACCGCCCGCCGGATCCTCACGAAGACGGCGTTCGAGAACGCGATCGCCGTCGTCATGGCGCTCGGCGGGTCGACGAACGCGGTGCTGCACCTGCTCGCGATCGCGCACGAGGCGCGGGTCGACCTCACCCTCGACGACTTCAATCGGATCGGTGACCGGACCCCGCACCTGGCCGACGTGCGCCCGTTCGGCCGGTACGTGATGAGTGACGTCGACCGGATCGGCGGGGTGCCGGTCGTGATGAAGGCGCTGCTCGATGCCGGCGTGCTGGACGGGGACGCGCTCACGGTGACCGGCCGCACACTCGGCGAGGAGCTGTCCTCGATCGCCCCGCCGGACCCCGACGGGAAGATCATCCACGGGCTGTCCGAGCCGATCCACCGCACCGGCGGGCTGACGATCCTGCGCGGGTCGCTGGCGCCGGAGGGCGCGGTGGTGAAGAGCGCGTCGTTCGAGTCCACTGTGCTGGATGGCGTCGCGTGCGTCTTCGACGACGAGAAGGATGCGATGGCTGCCGTCACCGCGGGCCGGATCTCGCCCGGCGACGCGGTCGTCATCCGGTACGAGGGGCCGGCGGGCGGGCCCGGGATGCGCGAGATGCTCGCCGTCACGGGGGCGATCAAGGGCGCCGGCCTCGGCAACGACGTGCTGCTCATCACCGACGGGCGGTTCTCCGGCGCGACCCATGGGCCGTGCATCGGGCACGTGGCGCCGGAAGCGACCCACGGCGGGCCGATCGCGCTGGTCCAGGACGGGGATCGGATCCGGCTCGACATGACCGCACGGACGCTCGACCTGTTGGTCGACGCGGCGGAGCTGGAGCGGCGCCGCGCCGGCTGGAAGCTCCCACCGCCCCGCTACGAGACCGGCGCCCTGGCGAAGTACGCCAAGCTCGTCG
>JAICSU010000120.1 GCA_025936735.1 Amnibacterium sp. | reverse complement strand
GCCGTCTACCTGATCGCCCAGGCCGCTGTCGCGCTCGTCGCCCAGCAGCACCCTGCGAGCAGCGCGACCGGGGTCGTCTGGACCGGGGTCACCGCCGTCGCGATGTTCCTGCTGGCGGCCGGGAAGGCGTCGACCGGCCGTCAGCTCGGCAACCCGGTCCTCGTGACGGAGGGGCGCGTGACGGTCGTAGACGGCCTCCTGGCGCTCGCCGTGCTGGTCGGACTCGTCCTCGACGCGGTCCTCGGCTGGTGGTGGGCCGATCCGCTCGCCGCCCTGGTGATCGTCGGCTACGCCGTGCGCGAGGCGGCGCACCTGCTCCGGCACTGACGGCGGCCTCCGGCCGGCGCCGGCTCGGCGCCGACTCCGCATGGCGGGCGCCTGATCGGCGTGGCGGCCACCCGGCGTGGGCATCGGGCGCGATCCGCCTCCATGCCCGAAGGTGGTGTCTGCCGCCCCGCGCGGGGCGGTCGACGGCCGCTGCCTTCCGCCGGCCGTCGTCGCGCGGCGCTGAGCGCCGCCTCACCGAGAGGGCGAGACCCAGTGGGCCTTCTTCCGGCAGTGCTGCTCGGCGTGGTCGAGGGGCTCACCGAGTTCCTTCCCGTCTCGAGCACGGGCCACCTGACGATCGTCGAGAAGCTGCTCGGCCTCAAGGTCGACGACCCGGGCGTGACCGCGTTCACCGCGATCATCCAGGTCGGGGCGATCATCGCCGTCATCGTCTACTTCTGGCGCGACATCGTCCGGCTCATCGCCGCGTGGATCCGCGGGCTCGCGAACAAGGATCTGCGCTCCGAGCCGGACTACCGGCTCGCCTGGTACGTGATCCTCGGCACGATCCCGATCGGCATCATCGGGCTGCTCGCCCGGCACCTCATCACGGGCGCCCTGCGGAGCCTCTGGGTCGTCGTCGTGGCCCTCGTGCTGTGGAGCGTCGTGATGTTCGTCGCCGAGCGGGTGGGCCGCAAGAGGCGCACGGAGGAGCAGATGACGCTCACCGACGCCCTCGTCATCGGCCTCGTGCAGTGCATCGCCCTCGTGCCGGGCGTCTCCCGCTCCGGTGCCACGATCAGCGCCGGCCTCTTCCGGGGCCTGA
Organism: Amnibacterium sp.; assembly: GCA_025936735.1. Lineage (GTDB taxonomy): Bacteria > Actinomycetota > Actinomycetes > Actinomycetales > Microbacteriaceae > Amnibacterium. The sequence goes on along the minus strand of JAICSU010000120.1, from coordinate 7,492 downwards.
ACCGGGTCGCCGCCACCCGCTTCTCCTTCTTCCTCGCCATCCCCGCGCTGATCGCGGCGGGCGGATTCGAGGCCGCGACGTCCGCGAAGGACATCTCCTCGACCGTCGGCTGGGGTCCGACGGCGATCGCCACCGTGATCAGCTTCGTCGTCGCCTACGCGTCCATCGCCTGGCTCCTCCGCATCGTCGCGAAGCACCCGATCTCCGTGTTCATCGCCTACCGGGTCCTGGTCGCCGTCCTCGTCGCCGGGCTGCTGCTCGCCGGCCTGATCACCGCGCAGTAGCCCGACCTGCTCCCCGGCTGAACGTCTCGCGCCTTCCCGCGCGGCTCATCGGGCGTTCATAGGCGTCGCCAGCAGCGTGCACATCGACGCGTCCCACCCTGCTCCTGCGGCCGGGCCCGGCCGCGGGACCGCGGGCGCCCGCCCGCGGCGGGAGGGGCGAGCGTGGGCCGGAGCGAGGCGGTCGTCCGCCACGGCGCGCGTCGCGAGCGTCCGCGGTGGCTGCGGCTGCTGCGCGGCGCGCTCGTGGTCGTGGTCGTCTGCGCCGTCGCCGGCGTGTCCCTCGCCTCCATCACGGCCTGGCGCCTCGCGTCCGAGCTGACGGATCACGCGGTCGACATCGGGAACGGATCCACGGCCGCCGCCCCCTCGATCCGCGCCTTCTCGGGCGCGTTCACGGTGCTCCTCGTGGGCGAGGACAACGCGAGCGGCCAGAGCGGGTTCGGCGCGAGCCGGGACGCCACCCTGAACGACGTGAACATCCTCGTGCACGTGAACGAGGACCACTCCAGCGCCACCGTCGTCAGCCTGCCACGCGACCTCGTGATCGACCAGCCGCAGTGCACGGACCCGACGACGCAGCAGGTGTACGCGGCCGTGTACGCCGAGCCGCTGAACACGGCGATCGCGCGGGGCGGCCTCGGCTGCGTCGTGGCGACCGTGGAGCAGCAGACCGGCCTCGCGATCCCGTACGCCGCGCTGTTCAGCTTCGAGGGCACGGTCGCGATGGCCGACGCGGTCGGGGGCGTGCAGGTCTGCGCCACGAAGGCGATCGACGACCCCGACTCCGGCCTCCGGCTCCCCGCCGGCGTCTCCACGATCACGGGCCGCACCGCCCTCGCGTACCTCCGCGACCGCCACGGCGTCGGCGACGGCAGCGACCTCGGCCGCATCGCCTCGCAGCAGTCCTACATGTCGTCGCTGCTCCGCAAGATGACCGCAGGCAGCACGCTCACCGATCCGGCCCGGCTGTACGCCCTCGCCTCCGCCGCCGCCCGCAACGTCGTCCTCTCGAAGTCCCTCGCCGACCCCGACACGATGGTCACGATGATGCTGGCGCTCAAGCAGATCTCGCTGTCGAAGATCGCGTTCGTCCAGTACCCGACCGTCGCGGACCCCGAGAACCCGGACAAGGTCGTGCCGGACGCGGCGCTCGCCACCGCCCTGATCACGCGCGTGAAGTCGGGGGAGGCGATCCCGCTGACGAGCAAGAACCTCGGCACCAGCGCCGTGATCGCGAAGAAGCGCGCCACCGCCTCCCCGAGCAGGACGACGCCGAGCCCGTCGTCCACCGCGTCGGCGTCGGCCCTCAGCGGCCTGAAGGGGCAGACGGCGAGCGAGAGGACCTGCTCCGTCGCCGCCGGTTAGGCGCGCACCGCCTCCGGCGGCAGCCCCATCTCCTCCGCCTTCGCCGCGAGCAGCGCGCGCAGCAGGTCGACCGGCAGCGGCTCGTCGAAGCGGAAGTGCAGCGAGCCGGGCGTCCGCGGATAGCCGTCGACCAGCGGGCCCAGCGACTCGAGCACGTGCCCGCTGTGCGGCAGGTAGCTGAGGTGGCGCCGGAACGCCGCGAGACCCGCGATCGGCTGACCGTCGACGAGGAACGCGGGCACCCCGTAGGAGATCCCCTCCGTCGCCGACGGCACGAGCTCCCGGATGCGCCGCCGCACCTCCTCGAGCGTCGCGCGAGCCGGTTCCGGCAGCCCGGCGAGGTACTCCCCGATGTCGACCGCGGTCATGCCCGCATCCTGCTCCGCTCGGCGGACGGGCGCGAGCCCGAAGGGGAGGACGGATCCGGGGAACGTGTCGAAACGGGCGCATCCCGTTCGTCGTAGGTCAGACGCGGCCACCCGGGCCGCGGCGAGGCCGGAAGGAAGAGCAATGGCCGAGGAGTACATCGTTCTGATCGTCGAGGAGCCGTGGGACCCGAGCACGGTGACGGAGGAGCAGTGGGGCGCGGCGACGCGGGCGCACCGGGCGTTCGCGGAGGCGGTGCAGCAGGCGGGGGCGTCGATCCTCGGCGGCGACGCGCTGCAGCCGCCTGCGACCGCGGTGCGGATCACGCCCGCCCGCGACGGCGGCTCGCCCGTCTTCACCGACGGCCCGTTCGCCGACACGAAGGAGGTCGTGACGGGCTACTACAAGCTCGGTGTGCGCGACGCCGCGCAGGCCCGCGAGCTCGCCGCGCTCTGCCCGAGCGGCGGCACCCTCGAGCTGTGGCCGGTGATGGACACCGGCGCCATGTGACGGCAGCGGTCCTACCCTGAGCCCGTGGCCGCTCCCGCCCTGGATGACGTCTTCCGTCGGGAGTGGCCGCGGCTCGTCGCCGTCGTCGCGCGGATCACGGGGGATCTCGCCCTCGCCGAGGACGCCGTGCAGGAGGCGTTCGCCCGCGCCGCCGCCGCGCGCGACCGCGAGATCCTCATCAACCCCGCCGCGTGGCTCACGACCGTCGCGAAGCGGATCGCGATCGACGCCGTGCGTCGCGAGGCCCGGCTCGCGGAGCGGCTGCCGCTGCTCGTCGCCGACGCGCCTCCGGCGCGGGACGCCGCGGGCGACGACCGCCTCGCCCTGCTGTTCGCGGTCTGCACGCCCGCCCTCGAGCCGGACGCCCGGCTCGCCCTCGCGCTGCGCTTCGTGTGCGGCGTGCCGACCGCGGAGATCGCCGCCGTGCTGCTCGTCACCCATCCGGCGATGAGCGCCCGCCTCACCCGCGCGAAGCGGCGCATCACCGAGCAGCACGTGCGGTTCACCGTGCCGGCCGGACCGGAGCTCGCCGCGCGGCTGCCGGACGTGCTGACCATCGTCCACCTGCTCTACACGGTCGGTCACACCGCGTCCGAGGGCACCGACCTCCGCTCGGCCGACGTCACGCGCACGGCGCTCGAGCTCGCGCGGGCGCTGCGCCGGATCGCGCCGGCCGACCTCGAGGTGGCCGGTCTCCTCGCGCTGCTGCTGCTCACGGAGGCCCGCGCCCCCGGCCGGGTGCGCCCGGACGGATCCATCGCCTCGCTCGAGGTCGCCGACCGTGCCCTCTGGGATCCGGCGATGGTGGAGGAGGGCCTCGAGCTCGCGACGGCGGCGCTCGCCGGTGGCGGCCGCTTCGCGCTCGAAGCGGGCATCTCCGGTCTCCACTCCGCCGCGCCCACCTTCGCCGCGACGGACTGGGCCGCCGTCTGCCGGCTCTACGACCGGCTCGTCGAGCGGTGGCCGTCGCCCGCGGCCGAGGTCGCCCGCCTCGTGGCCCGCAGCTTCCTGCCCGGCGAGGCCGGCGCATCGCTCGCCGCGCTCGACGCGCTCCAGCAGCGGGCTCCCGCGGCGGCGCGGCAGGTCGCGGCCGCGCGGGCCGACCTCCTGCGGCGGATGCACCGGACCGAGGAGGCGCGCGCCGCCTACGCGGCCGCACGGTCCGTGGAGCGCAACCAGGCGGTCCGCGACTTCTACGGCGCCCGCATCTCCGCGCTCGACCGGCCCTGACGGCGGCATCGGCGGGGCGCCGGGGCGGCCCGCATCCCTCCGCCGCGTCGGGCAGGATCGGCATGAGCAGAGGAGGGCCGATGGGCGACGATCCGGAGCGCGAGCGGTTGCAGGGCGTGAACGCCGACGCCTGGCGCCGCTGGGGGCCCTACCTCAGCGAGCGGGCGTGGGGCACCGTGCGCGAGGACTACAGCGCCGACGGCGACGCGTGGTCCTTCTTCCCGCACGACCACGCCCGCTCCCGGGCGTACCGCTGGAACGAGGACGGCCTCGCGGGCCTCTGCGACGAGGCGCAGCGGCTCTGCTTCGCGCTCGCGTTCTGGAACGGCGCGGATCCGATCCTCAAGGAGCGCGCGTTCGGCCTCACCGGCCCGCAGGGCAACCACGGGGAGGACGTCAAGGAGTACTGGTGGTACCTCGACTCCACTCCGACCCACTCGTGGATGCGCTGGCGGTACGCGTACCCGCAGCGCGCCTACCCGTACGCCGACCTGGTCGAGGAGAACGCGCGCCGCGACCGGCACGACCCGGAGTACGAGCTGCTCGACACCGGCGTCTTCGACGAGGACCGCTACTTCGACGTCGTCGTCGACTACGCGAAGGCGTCGCCGGACGACGTCTGCATCCGCATCACGGTGACGAACCGCGGGCCGGAGGAGGCGACGCTCCACCTGCTGCCGACGCTGTGGTTCCGCGACACGTGGAGCTGGCGCCTCGGCGTCCCCGTGCCCTCGCTCAGCGCCTCGCCGACCGGGGCGCTCGTGGCCCGGCACGAGGAGCTGGGCACGATGGTGCTCGCGAGCGACGGCTCACCTGCGGCGCTCTTCTGCGACAACGCGACCAACACCGAGCGACTCTGGGGGCGGCCCGGCCCCGCGCATCCCAAGGACGGCATCAACGACCACGTCGTCGACGGTGCCGCCACGGTGAACCCGGCGCGCACCGGCACGAAGGCGGCGCTGCACCACGTGCTCGACATCCCGGCGGGCGCGAGCCGCGAGGTCCGGCTGCGGCTGTCGCCGGACGCGGCCGGCGACCTCGCCGCCGGCTGGGAGCGGACCATGACGGCGCGTGCGGCCGAGGCGCACTCCTTCTACGGGGAGCTGACGGCCGGCGCGACCCCCGACGAGGCCCACATCGTCCGCTCCGCGATGGCGGGGATGCTGTGGAGCAAGCAGTACTACGCCTACCGCGTCCGCACCTGGCTCACCGGTGACCCGAACCAGCCCGCGCCGCCGCCCGAGCGGTGGCACGGCCGGAACCACCAGTGGCAGAACCTCGACGCGGAGGCGGTCGTGTCGATGCCCGACCCCTGGGAGTACCCCTGGTTCGCGGCCTGGGACCTGGCGTTCCACTGCGTCACGCTCGCCCACGTCGACCCCGCGTTCGCGAAGCAGCAGCTCGCGATGGTGATCGGCGCCGGCTGGATGCATCCGACCGGGCAGGTCCCCGCCTATGAGTGGGACTTCGGCTCGGTCAACCCGCCCGTGCACGCCTGGGCCGCGCTCCACGTGTTCCGGCGCGACGGCGGCACCGACCTCGCCTGGCTCCGCCAGGTGTTCGAGCGGCTCATCGTCAACTCGACCTGGTGGGTCGCCCGGAACGACCCCGACGGCAACGGCACGTTCAGCGGCGGTTTCCTCGGCATGGACAACATCGGCCCCTTCGACCGCGGCGCTGCGCTGCCCGAGGGGGTGGTGCTGGAGCAGGCGGACGCGACCGGCTGGATGGCCCTGAACTGCGTGAGCATGTTCGAGATCGCGCTCGTCCTCGCGGAGACGGATCCGGCGCTCGAGGACATGGCGCTGATGTTCTTCGATCTGTTCGCGCTCATCGCCCGCGCGACCGAGACCAGCGGCCTCTGGCACGACGAGGACGGCTTCTTCTACGACCGGCTCACCCGGCCGGACGGCACGGGCTGGCCGATCGCGGTGCGCTCGATGAGCGGGCTCGTGCCGGTGTTCGCCGCGGTCACCGTGCGGCGCGAGCTGCTCGACCGCCTGCCGCGGCTGAAGGCGCACGTCGAACGCTTCCTCGAGGACCACGGCGCCGCCGCCGAGGGGGCCGACGTGGACCTCGTGGAGCGGGGGGAGGGGCGGGGCCTGCTCGCCCTCGTCGACCGGGAGCGGCTGCGCCGCATCATGCGGGTCGTCGGGGCCGAGGGCGAGATGCTGTCGCCGCACGGGGTCCGCGCCGTCTCCGCGGTGTACCGCGACCATCCCTTCGTGCTGCACGCCGGGGTGGAGGACGAGACCCAGGTCGACTACGAGCCCGCCGAGTCGACGACGGACCTGTTCGGCGGCAACTCGAACTGGCGGGGGCCGGTCTGGCTCCCCGTCAACTACCTGCTGCAGCAGGCGCTGCGCCGGTACGGGGAGGCGGCCGGGCGCACCGTGCTCTGCGAGTACCCGGAGGGCTCCGGGCGGAGCGCGACCTTCACCGACCTCGCCGCCGACCTGTCCGACCGGCTCGTCAACCTGTACCTGCCGGACGGGGACGGCCGGCGCGCGGTGTGGGGCGGGAACCCGCGCTTCACCACCGATCCGGCCTGGCGGGACGCGCTCCTCTTCTACGAGTACTTCAACGGCGACGACGGCGCGGGGCTCGGCGCGAGCCACCAGACCGGCTGGACGGGCCTGCTCGCGAACCTGCTGCTCGAGAGGATCCGCGACCGCACGGCCTGAGGACCGCGGGGGATTGCAGGACGTCGTGCGATCTGCAGGACGGAGCCGCAGATCCGGTCCTGCACATCGCGCCTGGTCCTGCACCCCGTGCGGAGGCGGCGGGTTCTACCCTCGCGACATCGCTGTCTCCCGGGGAGTCCGCCGCGCCGGTCTGGTCGCCGTCGCGGTGCTCGCGCTGCCGCTGCTCGCGGCCGTGATGATCGTCTGGCACGAGTGCGCCCACACCGTCGCCGCCTGGCTGGCCGGGGACCCCTCGGCGCGGTTCGTGCTGGTGCTCGACACGCCGCGGCAGCAGTGCGTCGGCTGCAACCTCTACGACTCCGCTGCGCTGGATCCGGCCCGGAACGCGGTGGTCAACCTCGCCGGGGTGCTCGGCACGCAGCTGCTCGCGTGGGGTTCGCTCCTGCTGCTCGCCAGGCGACGCCGGGTGGCGGTGGTCGAGGTGCTGCTGAGCGACCTGCTGGCGCTCACCGTGGTCGGCGATCTGGTCTTCCAGACCGTTCAGGGGTTCGGATCGAGGATCCCGGCCAGCGAACCGCTCGGGCGATCGACGAGCTATGTCGACGCCACCGCGGTCGTCTCGTTCACGGCGCAGGCGACCGGCGTGTCCGTCGCCGTGGTCGCAGCGGTCGCCACGGCCGTGGTCGTGCTCGACCTGCTCGTGCTCGGCGCAGTGCTGGTCCGCCTGGTGCGGCGTCGGACCTCCGCGGCACGATCGGCGGCGTGACCCTCACCCGGTACTTCACCGCCATGAGCCTCGACGGCTACCTCGCGGATGCCGCGGGGTCGCTCGACTGGCTGCTCTCACTGCCCGAGGAGGGCCAGGAGGGCGTCTTCGACGGCTTCCTCGCGGACGTCGGGGCGGTCGCGATGGGCGCCACCACCTACGAGTGGGTGCTGGGCCACGAGCCGGTGCTCGAGCGGCCGCAGCTGTGGCACGAGTGGTACGGCGACCGGCCGACCTGGGTGTTCACGCACCGGGAGCTGCCGCGGATCCCCGGGGCCGACGTGCGGTTCGTCGCCGGCGACGTCGCGGCCGTCCATCGGGAGATG
>JAICSU010000099.1 GCA_025936735.1 Amnibacterium sp. | reverse complement strand
GTTGTGGTCCGAGTCGAACCCGATATCCCGGCGGCTGATGTCGTTCATCACGATCATGTCTGCGCCCTTGCGCTCGAGCTTCTGCCGGGCGCGGCCGGCGCCGCCCTCGCCGTGCTCGGCCGCAAACCCGATCAGGACCTGCCCGGGCCTGCGCGCCGCCCCCAGCCCCGCGAGGATATCGGGGGTCGGCTCGAGGGAGACGTGCCACACGTCACCGGACTTGGTGCGCTTGCCCGAGGCGGCGTCGGCCGGCCGGTAGTCCGAGACGGCCGCCGCCATCACGATGACGTCTGCCCCGGCTGCCGCTGCGAGCGTGGCCCGTTCGAGCTCCGCGGCACTCTCGACGTGCACGACCCGCATCGGCGCGGTCGGGCGGGCGGTCGCGGCCGCGAGAACGAGCGTGACGTCCGCCCCTCGCCGGGCCGCCTCGTCGGCGACCGCCGCGCCCATCCGTCCGGACGAGCGGTTCCCGACGTAGCGGACGGCATCCAGCGGCTCGCGCGTGCCGCCGGCGGTGACGAGGACACGCAGGCCGGCCATCGAGGCGCCGGCGGCGAGCCGGGCGGCGACGGCCGCGGCGATCTCGTCGGGCTCGGCCATTCGGCCCACGCCGAGCTCGCCCTCGGCGGTCTCGCCCGTCCCCGGCCCGACGAGCTCCACACCCCGGGCCTCGAGCAGCTCGACGTTCGCCCGGGTGGCGTCGGCCTCCCACATGCGCGGGTTCATCGCGGGGGCGGCGACCACCGGGCGCGTGAACGCGAGCGCCGTCGCGGTGAGCACGTTCGGTGCCTCGCCATGCGCGATCCGCGCCATGGTGCTCGCCGAGAGCGGCGCGATGCACAGGAGATCGGCCACCTTGGAGGCGTCCAGGTGGGGGAAGACCTCGTCGCCACCGTCCGTCAGGACCGGGCGCCGGGAGAGCGCGGCGAACGTCGTCGGCCCGACGAACCTGCGCGAGTCGGGGGTCTGAACGACCTGAACGTCGTGGCCGTCCTTGACCAGCAGCCGGACGAGCTCGCAGGTCTTGTACGCCGCGATGCCGCCGCACACCCCCACCAAGATCATGAACGTAGTGTGGCAGGGAACGGCCGCTTACTCAACGAGTGCCCCCGCCGTTGCGCGGCGCAGCCGCTGCAACATTGGGGTCTGACCCCGTCGTTCCGTGGCCCGGCCGCGGCCCGGGGTGAAACAACCGGACCTGGTCCCTCTGTTTCAGCCTTGCTCGCTGTCGTGATCGAGCCGACACTGATCCGTGACAGTTCCAACGCCGGTCGGCCCCCAGGGGTCTGACCCCAACATCTGCAGCAGGCGCGCCGGCGCCACAGCTGCAACAGTGGTGGTCCGGGGTGAAACAACCGGACCTGGTCCCTCTGTTTCAGTCTGGCTCGCTGTCGTGCTCGAGCTGACACTGATCCGTGACAGTTCCAACGCAGCTGTGCAACGCCCGGCTCCGCCGCTCACCCACCGCGGGCGGGCGGCCTCGAAGGCCCGCCACGATCCCCCACGAGCCCGCAGGAGCCCGGGGGTGCCGCCCCGCTACACGAAGTCGATCACGGCGGCATCGGCGTATGGGCGGTAGCCGACCGCCTGGTAGATCGAGTTCGAGGTCGGGTTGGCGAGGTCGGTGAAGAGCGCGCACCGGCGCATGCTGCGGCACAGGAGCTCGGACGTCCAGGCGGCCACGAGCGACGTGGCGTAGCCGCGGCGGCGGTGCTCGGGCGGTGTGTAGACGGGACCGACCCGGGCGATGCCGGGCGAGGACACGCTCGCGCCGGCCAGCGTGACCGGAACGCCTTCGACCTCCCAGAGGACGAGCCCGGGGTCGGCTCCGAGCCGCGCGTCGATCGAGGTCGCGAGCTCCTCGGGCCCCTCCGGTACCCCCGTCTCAGCCGCGAATGCCCGGGCCCACTCCCGCAACAAGGGCCGGTCGTCGTCTCGGGCGGCGCGCATCGCCCCGGCCGCGACGTCCACCGGGGTTACGGCGTCGGCAGAGTACATCCGCATCAGCATCCTGGTGTGGGTCGAGTCGCCGGTTGCCGCCGACCAGCACGCGGCGAACTCCTCGACCTCGGGGACGAAGCCGGTTACTCCCGGGACGTCGAGACCGTCCGCCCGGATCGCGGCGACCAGGGAGTCGAAGCCGTCGGCGGCGCCCGCCACCAGCAGCCGGAACGGCGGTGTCATGAGCGCACACGCCGCGGCGGCGCCGGAATCCTCCGCGATCCACAGGTGGCGCTCGCGGTACCGGCCCGGGTCGTCCTCGATGGTGCCGAGCACCCCCAGCGGGACCGAGTGGCGCAGCTCGTCGGCCAGGAGCAGCCGCTCGGTCCGTGCGCGGAAGTCGCGGACGTCGTCGACCCGGGCCCCGCGCACGCGGCCGCCCTCGGCTACTTCTTGAGCGCCGCCTTGGACGCCGGCGTCACCTTGAGCTGCCCGGCTGCGATCTCCTCGAGCGCCATCGTCAGGAAGTTCTTCGACCGCGACTCGACGAGCGGCGGCGCGAAGCTCTCGAAGCTGCCCTCGCCGAGCTGTCCGTGGTAGTCGTTGATCTGGCGGGTGCGCCGGGCCGCGGCGATCACCAGCGCGTACTTGCTGTCGACCTTCGCCAACAGGTCGTCGATCTTCGGGTAGATCATCTGTGCTCCTCGTCTTCGTTCGCCGGGCCCACGAGGGCCGCCAGCTCGGCGGCCGCGCGCTCGGCGGTGTCGTTCACGATCACGTGGTCGAACTCGGCCTGGGCCTCCATCTCCCGGCGGGCGATCTCCAGCCGGCTCTCGATCTCCTTCTCCGTGTCGGTGCCGCGCCCCCGCAGGCGCGCCTCCAGGTCGGCGACCTCCGGCGGGGCGATGAACACCAGCACCGCCTCCGGCATCTGCCGCTTGATCGCGCGCGCTCCGACCACCTCGATCTCGAGCACCACGTCCCGGCCGGCTCGGAGTCGCCGCTCGACCTCGCTGCGAAGCGTGCCGTAGCGATTGCCCGCGTAGCTTACATGCTCGAGGAACGCGCCCTCCTCGACGCGGCGCTCGAACTCGGGCCCCGAGAGGAAGTGGTACTCGCGGCCGTCGACCTCCTCCTGGCGGCGTGGGCGGGTCGTCGCGGAGGTCGCGAGCTCGAGGTCCGGCGCGCGCCGGAGCGCCTCGGCGATCACGGTCCCCTTCCCCACACCGCTGGGACCGGACACGACGACGAGCCGGCCCTTCACGGCCGGCGCCTCCGCCTGGACGTCAGGACCGGAACAGCTCGAGCAGCTCGCCGCGCTGACGATCGGAGAGCCCGCCGACGGTCTTCGACTGGCTGATGCGGCACTGGGTCAGGAGGCGGGTCGACTTGACCCGGCCCAGCCTTGGCACCGCCATCAGGACGTCGTACACCTTCGCCGTCAAGACCTCTTCGGGCGGCTCCGCGATGACGTCGTGGATGCGCACCCGCCCGGCCTTCAGATCCCGCTTCAGCTGTGCCCGCCTGACCCTGATCTGGTTCGCCCGATTGAGCGCGTCCATCCGCTGATCGAGCGATCGGGATGGGGTGTGGGACAGGGTGGTCGGCGTCATCGTCGGGGGCGATTATACCCACGGCCAGGGTGTCTGCAACCGGAAAAGAATGGCCTGAATAGGCGGAATTCGGCCGTCCGACACTCAAGCTCGACTTGAGGTTGAGGTGGGTGGGTGGGCCGCCGCCACGAGGTCCTCCGGCCCGCTCGCTCCCCGCCGCTCGAGCTCCTCGGCCAGCTCGAGCGCGGCCCGCGCGACGACAGCCGGATCGCGGAAGAGGGCCGTGCCGATCCCGACGAGCGTCGCTCCCGCGGCCAGGAATTCACTGGCATCTGAACCCCCCGCCACCCCGCCCATCCCGACGATCGGAAGCCCGGTGGCGGCGTATGCGTGGAAGACGGCGTGCAGCGCGACGGGCTTCACCGCCGGGCCGGACAGCCCGCCTCCGCCTCCGCCCAGAAGCGGTCGCAGCGTGGCCCGGTCGATGGCGATCCCGCGCAGGGTGTTGATGAGGACGAGGCCGTCGGCGCCGCCCTCCGCGGCGGCGGTGGCGATGGCCTCGATCTCGGTCACGCTCGGCGACAGCTTTGCGAGGACGGGGACGTCGGTCTCCCGGCGGCAGCGCTCCACCAGGGCGCGCGTCTCGCGCGGGTCCGTGCCGATCGAGATGCACCCCGACTCGACGTTCGGGCACGACACGTTGAGCTCGATCGCGACGACCGCCGGGTGGGCGCCGATCCGGGCCACCGCGGTCGCGTACTCGCCCGGCGACCAGCCGCCGACGCTGGCGACGATCGGCACGCCCAGCTCCGCGAGCCGGGGCAGGTCGTCCTCCAGGAAGCGGTCGAGCCCGGGGTTTGCCAGGCCGATGGAGTTCACCATCCCGGCCGGCGTCTCGGCGATCCGGGGCGGCGGGTTCCCCTCCCGCGGGTTGAGGGTCACCGTCTTCGTCACGAAGGCCGAGACGCCGAGCGTCCCGGAGACCAGCGCGTCGAGCGTCCCCGAGCCGTTCACGAAGGGGGTCGGCAGCCGCAGGCCGCAGAAGCTCGTCTCAAGCGACGGCACGGCTCGCCTCCAGCACGGGGCCCTCGACGCAGAGCCGCTTCCAGCGCCCGTCGATCTTGACCGCGCACCCGTGGCAGGCCCCGAACCCGCACGCCATCGCGGCCTCCATCGCGAGCTGGCATGCGACCCCGTGCTCGGCCGCGAGCGCCGCGACCGCGCCCAGCATCGCGTCCGGGCCGCACGCGTAGACCGTCCCCTCGAAACCGGGCAGGAGCCGGGCCAGCGGCTCGGTCACGAGCTCCGGCTCGACGACGACCGTGGCGTCGGGGTGCACGAGGGCGGCGCAGACCGCGTGCGCGTCCGTCCGGAAGCCCAGCAGGACCCGCGCCTCCGGCAGGAGGCGGACGAGCCACGGCAGGATGGCGGCCCCGATCCCCCCGCCGACCAGGAGCGCCGGGCCGGGAGCGAGCTCGAAGCCGTGCCCGAGCGGGCCGAGCACCTCGACCGCTCCTCCCGCGGTGAGCGCCCGCGTCCCCGGGCCGCGGACGTCGAGCAGGAACGCCAGCTCGTCGTCGTCGGCCCACGCCGCCGAGATCGGGCGGGACAGGTACGCGTCGGCGGGGGCCGGTGCGGCGCGCAGCATGAAGAACTGCCCGGGCACGCCGGCGTCTGCGCCGTCGCGGCGGAGCCGAAGGAGCGTGTAGGCGCCGCAGGCCTCGACGGCCCGGACGGCCAGGCTACGCGACTGCGGGAGCATCCGCGACGGCCTCCACGCCGTGCAGGTCCTGGAGCGCGACCGGCTCGGTGTCGCGCGCCTGCGCGATCGACTGGACAGCCGCCGACGCGCCGGCGATGGTGGTGATGCACGGGATCCCGTGGGCGATCGCCGCCGCCCGGATCTCGTACCCGTCCGTGCGCGCGCCGCGGCCGGCGGGCGTGTTGATCACGAGCTGCACGCCCGAGGCCCGGATCAGGTCGACGACATTCGGCGAGCCCTCGGTCACCTTGTGGACGGTCGAGACCGGGATGCCGACCCGCGAGATCGCCCGGGCGGTGCCCGCCGTCGCCACGAGCTCGAACCCGAGCGACTGGAGCAGCGCGGCCAGCATCGGCACCGCCGGCTTGTCGCGGTCGCAGACCGAGAGGAAGACGGTGCCCTCCGCCGGGAGCGGCCGCCCCGCCGCCCGCTCGGCCTTGGCGAAGGCCGTCGGCAGGTCGGGGCCGATGCCCATCACCTCTCCGGTCGAGCGCATCTCCGGGCCGAGGGTCGGGTCGGCGCCGGCGAAGCGCTGGAACGGGAGCACCGCCGCCTTGACCGAGACGTGGCCCGTCGCCGGCTCCGGCAGGTCGACCGGCAGCCCGAGGGCCGCCCGGCAGGCGCCGTCGACCAGGTCGCGGCCGGTCGCCTTGGAGACGAACGGCACGGTGCGCGACGCGCGCGGGTTGGCCTCGAGCACGTAGATCTCGTCGCCGCGCACGGCGAACTGGACGTTGATGAGCCCGCGCACCCCGAGCGCCTCCGCGATCGCCGCCGTCTGGCGGCAGATCTCGGCCTCGACCCGCTCACCCAGGGACATCGTCGGGATGACGCAGGTCGAGTCCCCGGAATGGACGCCGGCCTCCTCGACGTGCTGCATGACGGCCCCGACGACCGTCTGGGCGCCGTCGCAGATCGCGTCGACGTCCACCTCGATCGCATCCTCGACGAAGCGGTCGACCAGCGAGCCCGGCTGCACCGGGCGGGATCGAAGCGACGCCTCGTCGTAGCAGATCCGCATCTCCCGGCCGCCGAGCACATAGCTCGGCCGCACCAGCACCGGGTAGCCGATCCGGCCGGCGATCTCGGCCGCCTCGCCGGCGTTCGCCGCCGTCCCCCACTCCGGCGCGCGCAGGCCCAGCTCGCGCAGGATCGTGCCGAACCGGTCGCGGTCCTCGGCCACGTCGATGGCGGCGAACGGCGTTCCCAGGATCGGGACGCCCGCCTCCTCGAGCCGGCGCGCCAGCCGAAGCGGCGTCTGCCCGCCGAACATCACCACCACGCCCACGGGGTGCTCGCGGTCGACCACCTCGAGCACGTCCTCCACGGTCAGCGGCTCGAAGTACAGCCGGTCGGACGTCTCGGCGTCGGTCGACACGGTCTCCGGGTTGCAGTTCACCATGACCGCGTCGTAGCCCAGCGACCGGAACGTGCGCACGGCCTGCACGCAGCAGTAGTCGAACTCGATCCCCTGTCCGATCCGGTTGGGCCCGGCGCCCAGGATGATGACCGCCGGGCGTTCCGTCGCCGGCAGCTCGTCCTCGAGCTCGTAGGCCGAGTAGAAGTACGGCGCCTGGGCCTCGACCTCGGCGGCGCACGAGTCGACCGCCTTGAAGACCGGCCGCACGCCGGCCTCCCAGCGCAGGCGGCGCACGGTGGCCTCGTCGGAGCCCGCCAGCGCGGCGATGCGCGCGTCGGCCATGCCGAGCGCCTTCAGCCGCCGCCAGTCGGTCTCGACCAGGCTCTCGACCGCGGTTCGGCGCAGCATCCGCTCCGAGTGCGCGATCAGCTCCCACTCGTCCACGAACCAGGGGTGGACGCCCGACTCGGCGGCGAGCGCGCCCGGGTCCTCGCCGGCGGTGAGGCGACCCTGGATCGCGTCGAAGCGGTCCCACTCGGCCTCGGCGACGGAGCCGGTCGTGCGCGGCTCCCCGTCGAGCTCGCGCGAGCGCATGGCCTTCCCCCACGCCTCGGCGAACGTCCGCCCGATGCCCATCACCTCGCCCACCGACTTCATCTGGGTCGTGAGGCCGGTGTCGGCGCCGGGGAACTTCTCGAACGCGAACCGGGGCAGCTTCACCACCACGTAGTCGAGGGTCGGCTCGAACGCGGCGGGCGTCGTCTTGGTGATGTCGTTCGGGATCTCGTCGAGCGTGTAGCCGAGGGCCAGCCGCGTCGCGACCTTGGCGATCGGGTAGCCGGTGGCCTTGGATGCGAGCGCGGAGCTGCGCGAGACGCGCGGGTTCATCTCGATGACGACAACCTCGCCGGTGCCGCGGTTCAGAGCGAACTGGACGTTCGAGCCGCCGGTCTCGACGCCGACCGCCCGGATCACGGCCGCGGAGGCGTCGCGGAGCGTCTGGTACTCGCGGTCGGTCAGGGTCTGGGCCGGCGCGACGGTGGCGGAGTCGCCGGTGTGGACGCCCATCGGGTCGACGTTCTCGATCGAGCAGACGACGACCACGTTGTCGATCCGGTCGCGGATCACCTCGAGCTCGAACTCGCCCCAGCCCTTGACGGACTCCTCGAGCAGGATCTGCGAGATCGGGCTCTCGCGCAGGCCGCGCTCGATCGCGTGCTCGAACTGCTCGGGGGTGGCCGCGAAGCCGCCCCCGTGGCCGCCGAGGGTGAAGGCCGGCCGCACGACGACGGGCAGGTGCAGCGCCCCGGTCGCGAGCGCCGCCCGGGCCTCCTGCACCGAGGTCGCGATCACGCTCGTCGGCACGCGCAGGCCGACGGACGCCATGGTGGCGGCGAAGAGCTCGCGGTCCTCCGCGCGCCGGATCGCGTCGTGGGAGGCGCCGATCAGCTCGATCCCGAGCTCGGCGAGGACGCCCTGCTCGTGGAGCTGCGAGGCGAGGTTGAGCGCCGTCTGGCCGCCCAGCGTCGGCAGGAGCGCGTCGGGCCGCTCGCGGCGCAACACGGACTCCGCCCCGGCCACGTCCAGCGGCTCGAGATACGTGCGGTCCGCCCAGCCGCTGTCGGTCATGATGGTGGCGGGGTTCGAGTTCACGAGCACCGTGCGGATCCCCTCGGAACGCAGGACGCGGAGCGCCTGGCTGCCCGAGTAGTCGAACTCGCACGCCTGCCCGATCACGATCGGGCCCGAGCCGATCACCGCCACCGAGTGGATGTCGCGCCGCCTAGGCAACGGCGGCCCGATCCGCGGAGGCGATCCGGTCGACGAACCCGGCCAGCGCGGCACGGGCGTCATGCGGCCCCGGGCTGGCCTCCGGGTGGAACTGGAGCGAGGAGACGTCGCGGTCGCGCAGGGCGAGCCCCTCGATGGTGGCGTCGTAGAGCGAGGTGTGCGTCACGAGAGCCGGGCCGTAGTCCGTCTCGAACTCGCGCCCGGTCTCGGGACCGCGCACGGCGAACCCGTGGTTCTGGGCCGTCACCAGCACCCGGCCGGTGTCGAGCTCGAGCACCGGGTGGTTGGCGCCGCGGTGGCCGAAGCGGAGCTTGTAGGTCTCGAGCCCCAGCGCGCGGCCCAGGAGCTGGTGGCCGAGGCAGATGCCGAAGACGGGACGGGCCTCGAGCATGGCCCGCACCTCCGCGACGCAGGCCGGGAGCGCGGCCGGGTCGCCGGGGCCGTTCGCGAGCAGGATGCCGTCGGGCCGCGCGGCGAGGACGTCGGCGGCGGAGGCATCCCACGGCATCGCGGTCACCCGCGCGCCGGCCTCGCAGAGGAGGCGGACGATCGAGCCCTTGACGCCGTAATCGAGCAGCACCACGTGCGCCCGCTCGCGGCCCGCGGCCGGGAACGTCTCCGGCGCGGGCCGTGACACGTCCGCGGCCAGAGCCTGGCCGGCCATCTGCGGCGCGGCCCGCACTGCCGCCAGCACCTCGTCGACGGTCGCCGTGCCGGTCGAGACCGCTGCCCGGACGGCGCCGCCGTCGCGCAGCCGGCGCGTGATCGCGCGGGTGTCGATGCCCTGGAGGCCCACGACGCCGTGCTCCGAGAGCCAGTCGGCGAAGCCGGTGCGGCCGCCGGGGGCCGCGTTTCGGCCCTCGCGGACGATCACGGCCCGGGCGTGCGGCGCGGCCGACTCCGAGGCGTCGGGCTCGACGCCGTAGTTGCCGATCATCGGCTGGGTGAACGTGACGAGCTGCCCGGCGAAGCTGGGATCGGTGACGACCTCCTGATAGCCGGTCATCGACGTCGTGAAGACGAGCTCCCCGACCGCGATGCCGTGCCCGGCGTAGGGGCGGCCGCGGAAGACCGCGCCGTCTTCCAGGACGAGGAAGGCGGGCATCAGGCGGCGACCGCCTCGATCAAGCGGTGGGCGACGGCGCCGGCCGCGATGGTGAGGTGGCAGCGAGCCCGCAGCGTCTGCCCGGCGAACGCGCAGTTCGCCGAGCGCGACGCATAGGGCGGCTGGACGAGCCAGTTCGCCGCCAGGTCCCACAGGCACAGGCTGGCCCGCTCGCCCTCCCGGATCGCCGGGCGCGGGAGGCCGAACGCCGCCGCCGGCCCGGTGGACATGCGCTCGACGATCGCCGCGAGCGGAACGAGACCCGGCTC
>JAICSU010000028.1 GCA_025936735.1 Amnibacterium sp. | reverse complement strand
GTCTCGACCAGCACCGCGAACGCACTCGGGTCGTTGACCGCGAGCTCGGCGAGCATCTTGCGGTCCACCTCGATCTCGGCGGCCTTCAGGCCCTGGATGAAGCGGTTGTAGGTGACGCCGTTGGCGCGGGCGGCGGCGTTGATCCGCGGGATCCAGAGACGACGGAAGTCGCCCTTGCGCTGACGGCGGTCGCGGTACGCGTAGACGAGGGAGTGGGTGACCTGCTCCTTCGCCTTGCGGTAGAGGCGGGACCGCTGGCCGCGGTACCCCTCGGCGCGCTCGAGGACGACCCGACGCTTCTTGTGCGCATTGACGGCGCGCTTGACCCTGGCCATGTTTCGTTCTCCTGGTTCTTGCGCCGACTACTTGCCGAGCAGCTTCTTGATGTTCTTGGCGTCCGCGGTGGACAGGGTCGCCTCCTGGTTGAGGCGCCGGGTGCGCACGCTCGACTTGCTCTCGAGGTTGTGGCGCATGCCGGCCTGCTGCTTCATGACCTTGCCGCTGCCGGTGATCTTGAAGCGCTTCTTGGCGCCGGAATGGGTCTTCTGCTTCGGCATTACTGCTCCTTCGGGGCAGCCGGGGCTGCTGGGGCGGTCGCCGCATCGGTGGATGCGGGATTCTTCGCTGCGGCGCGACGGGCGTTCTGCTCCGCCTTCGCATCGACCTTGCTCTTCAGGGGTCCGATCACCATGACCATGTTGCGACCGTCGATCGTGGGGTTCGACTCGACGGTGCCGAACTCGCGGATGTCCTCCGCGAAGCGGGCGAGGAGGCGCACGCCCTGGTCGGGCCGCGACTGCTCGCGGCCGCGGAACAGGATCATCGCCTTCACCTTGTCGCCGGCCTTCAGGAAGCCCTCGGCACGCTTGCGCTTGGTCTCGTAGTCGTGGCTGTCGATCTTCAGGCGGAACCGGACCTCCTTCAGGACCGTGTTCGCCTGGTTGCGCCGCGCCTCCTTGGCCTTCTGCGCCGTCTCGTACTTGAACTTCCCGTAGTCCATGATCTTGACCACCGGGGGCCGCGAGTTCGGGGCCACCTCGACGAGGTCGAGATCGGCCTCCTGGGCGAGCCGAAGGGCCACCTCGATGGGGACGACGCCGACCTGCTCGCCGGCGGGTCCGACGAGTCGGACCTCCGGGACACGGATCTTGTCGTTGGTACGGGGATCGCTGATGCGCTGCTCCTCACAGACGTCGGATACGGGCACGGGCGGACCCGTGCGTTCCTTCACATCAACCGGCGGGCGGGCAGAAGGATTCCGTGACGGCGGCACGGCGAGGCCGTACCGCATCCGCACCCTGACGCTCCCCGGGACCGGAGAGGGAGTGCGCACTGACCCGTGCACCCTGGTGACGCGGATGCGCAGGTGGGATCGCTCCACTTGCTCGCCGGGCGATGCCCGGAACCGCAGCATCGTAGCAGAGCCGCCCGACCGGCTCCGCTAGTCGAGGCGGTCGAGGGCGGCCTGCAGCGACCGCCGGTACCCCTCGCTCGTGTACGTGGCGCCGGACACCGCGTCGACGTCCGCGGACCCCTGATCGAGCGAGCGCCGCTCGAGCACCGGAACGGCCGTCGTGCT
Organism: Amnibacterium sp.; assembly: GCA_025936735.1. Classification (GTDB taxonomy): domain Bacteria; phylum Actinomycetota; class Actinomycetes; order Actinomycetales; family Microbacteriaceae; genus Amnibacterium. The sequence continues at coordinate 20,801 of JAICSU010000028.1, read as the reverse complement.
CGCCCGAACGCTGCGGCCGTAGCGGTTCGGCACCGCGAGGACCCAGACGCGGACGAGGCGCCTGCCCCGGACGCCGATCGCGACGCGGATGGGACCGTACTTCGTCTCGACGCTCGGCCCTTCGATCACGTCGAGGTGCTCGGCACTCGTCGCGCTGCCGTCCCCCTGGGGCGGCGGGAGGGGCAGCGGCGCCGTCGACGACGCCGCGCCCGCCGCCGCTGCGGCGAAGCCGACGAGCAGGGCCGCCGCCGAGCCCGTCACCGCTCCCAGCACCGCCGCGGCCCTCATGCCTCGAAGCGCTCCACATGGATCCGCTCCCGCGGCACGCCGAGGCGACGGGCGTCCTGGATGACGAGGTCGGCCCACGCGGGCGCGCCGCAGACGTACAGGTCGGACTGGTGCAGCAGCGGGAACAGCGTCGCCAGGTTCAGGCCGCTCTCCACGGCGGACGCCGACATCCACGTCGGCCGCCCCTTCGGCCGGTGGCCGGTCATGGTGATCAGGGTAGCCCCGCGCTCGCGGACGAGGTCCACGACCTCGGCCCACAGGTAGCGCTGACGCTCGTCGCTCGCCCGGAGCACGACGAAGGCCTCGCCGGGGCGCAGGCTCGAGTCCTCCAGCAGCGACCGCGCCCCGGTGATCCCGATGCCCGCGGCGACGATCGCCAGGTAGGGCGCGGACCGCGCCCGGTCGGTGAACACCCCGTACGGTCCGGCGACGGACACGAACGTGCCGGGCCGGAGCCGGGCGAGCCGCCGGGTGCCGGCCCCGAGGGTCCGGACGGTGATCCGAGCGATCGAGCCCGTCGGGACGGAGGAGAACGACACCGGATGGGCGTGCCACCAGGTCCGCCAGGTCCAGAACCGCCAGGTGGCGTACTGGCCGCCGGACGCGCGCAGGGCGCCGAGGTTGCGGCCGACCATGTGGATGGAGACGGCGTCCGGGGCGACCTGCTCGACCCAGGTCACCCGCAGGCCGTGCCGCAGCGTCTTCACCGTCGGAAGCACGATGCGGCAGAGGATCGCCGAGCCGAAGGCGAGGACGTACAACCCGATCCAGTAGACCCGCTCGGGGGTGCCGAGCGCGAGCACGTCGCCCTCCTCCAGCTGGTGGGGCACGGCGACGAGCACCGCGAGGTAGGCCAGCAGGTGGATCAGGTACCACGCCTCGTAGGCGAACCGTCGTCGGACGGCCCGGACGGTCGAGGTGATCACGATGACGATCAGGACGGCGAGCGCCGCGTACGCGGCGGCGAGGGCGGGGGTGGCCGTCGCCAGCCGGACGGCCTCGGCGAGAGGATCCGCGGGCTCGATGAGCGCGTAGCCGGTCGTCACGAGCACGGCGTGGGCCAGCAGGAGCACCATCGCCGGGCGGCCGAGGCGCCGATGGTGCGCGATCGCCTTGTCCTGACCGATGGCACGGTCGATGAACGGCACCCGCGCCGCGAGGATCAGCATCACGAGGAGCAGGTCCGTCGCGACCAGGCCGGACGCGATCCCGACGGCGAGCACCACCCCGCCCGCGTCCCCGACGTGGCGCAGGCCACCCGCGGCGATCCAGAGCGCGACGGCGGCGCTGACCGAGATCCAGAAGAGGGCGACCAGGAGGTCGGCGGCACGTTCCCGCCTACGGCGGTTCGCCGTGCGCCGCCACTCGACGAGCTCGACCTCCTTACGCGTGAGGATGATCGGACCGGTCTTCGACGAGACGCGCCTGGGCCCGTCCCGCATCACCGGCCTCCTCCCCCTGGCGTCCCGTGGGTGCAAACCGGGAGGCGCGAACGGCTCGTGCCTCCAGCGGATCCGACAGTATGCCGGACGCGGATGAGGCGGAGCCCGGTCCCGGCGAGGGCATGGGATCGGATCGGCGGCGAGAATGGACGCATGCCGCGAAACGCCGACGTCCCGGGTCCCATCGACGTCCCGGGGGGATACGACGAGGGCCTCGACCTGCCCGGCGAGGCGGAGTCCACCGACTCGGCCGACGAGGTGTCGGACGCGCTGCGCGACATCGCCGAGGTGCCGGCCGTCGAGATCATCAGCACCGCCGCCGTCCACCTCATGAGCGCGGCGGCCGTGAAGTGCGGCCTCGCGGACGACCCGGAGGGGCAGCGCGACCTCGACGAGGCGCGCAAGCTCATCACCGCGCTCGCCGGGCTGCTGACCGCGGCCGCGCCGGAGATCAGCGACTCCCACGCCCGGCCGCTCCGCGACGGGCTCCGCACCCTGCAGCTCGCGTTCCGCGAGGCGTCGCCGATCCCCGATCCGATCGGCCTCGGCCCCGGCGAGAAGTGGACGGGCCCCGTCACCTGAGGCTCAGGCACCGATGGTCAGGCGGGGACCGGCTCCCGCTCACCTGGCGGAAGCCAGCCGATCGCGGGTGCCACGTGCTCGGCGATCGTCGCGAGCAGGTGGGCGTTGTAGTCGACGCCCAGCTGGTTCGGCACGGTGAGCAGCACGGTGTCGGCGGCCTGGACCGCGGCGTCGCGGGCGAGCTCCTCGGCGATCCTGTCCGGCTCGCCGACGTAGCTGCGCCCGAAGCGGGCGTTGCCGCCGTCGAGCCGGCCGACCTGGTCCTCCGAGCCCTCCTCGCCGCCGAAGTACATCCGGTCGATGTCGGTGGTGATGGGGATGACGGACCGGCTCACCGACACCCGGGGAGTCCAGTCGTGGCCCGCCTCGGCCCACGCTGCGCGGTACACGGCGATCTGCTCCGCCTGGAGCTCGTCGAACGGCACGCCCGTGTCCTCGGTCAGCAGCGTCGACGACTGCATGTTCAGCCCCTGCTCGGCCACCCACCTGGCGGTGGCGCGGGTGCCGCTCCCCCACCAGATCCGGCGGACGAGGCCGGGCGCCTGCGGCTGGACGGCGAGCGGCTGCGAGACGCCCGTCATCCGCGGGTCGGACTCGACGACGCCCGCGCCGTCGATCGCGGCGAGGAACACGCGGAGCTTCTCCCGGGCGAGGTCCGCGTCGGTCATCCCCTCCGGCGGGACGAACCCGAAGGCGTGCGCGCCGTCGAGGGCCGTCTCGGGCGAGCCCCGGCTCACGCCGAGCTGCAGGCGCCCGCCGCTGATCAGGTCGGCGATCGCGGCCTCCTCCGCCATGTACAGGGGGTTCTCGTAGCGCATGTCGATCACGCCGGTGCCGAGCTCGATGCGGCTCGTGCGCGCGGCCATCGCGGCGAGCAGCGGGAAGGGGCTCGAGAGCTGGGGCGCGAAGTGGTGCACGCGGACGGAGGCGTTGTCGATGCCGATCTCCTCCGCCGCCACGGCGAGCTCGATCGTCTGCAGCAGCGCATCGGCGGCGCTCGGCGTCTGCGAGCCCCGCGCTCGCGACCAGTGGCCGAAGGAGAGGAACCCGATCCGTTTCATGGCGCGTGCAACCCGGGACCCGTCCGCGCTGTTCCGTCAGAGGGACGACGCGGAGAACGTGTCGCAGGCGTTCGGGTCCCCGGTCCGGTAGCCGGTGAGGAACCACCGCTGGCGCTGCGCGGACGTGCCGTGGGTGAAGGAGTTCGGGTCGACGGTGCCGTCGCCGAGGTTCCGCTCGATGTAGTCGTCGCCGATGCGGCCGGCCGTGTCGAGCGCGCGGGAGATGTCGTCCTGCGTGATGTCGGAGACGAGCGGATGCCCGGAGGCGTCCGGCGTGGTCTCGGCCGAGTGGGCCCAGGTGCCGGCGTAGCAGTCCGCCTGCAGCTCGAGCCGCACGCTGCCGCTCTTCGCCCCCGTCACCCCGGCCTGGACCTTCGACTCGGTGCCGAGCAGGTCCTGCACGTGGTGGCCGTACTCGTGGGCGAGCACGTACGCGTCGACGAAGGTGCCGCCTTTGGCGCCGAACCGGGTCTTCAGGTCGTCGTAGAACGTCAGGTCGATGTACACGAGCTTGTCCGCCGGGCAGTAGAACGGACCCATGCCGGAGGAGGCGGTCCCGCAGCCGGTGTCGGTGGATCCGGAGAAGAACACCGTGTCCGCCTTCACGTACCGGCTGCCGAGCACGTGACCCCAGTAGTCCTGGATCGACTGGATGTCCGCCACGACGGCGCACTCGCGCTTGGCGTTCGCGTCCGCCCCGGTGCGGCAGGACGACGCGAGCTCCTCGCCGCTGGCCGTCTGCCCCGAGCCGAGGCCGTCGAGCACGGAGCCGGTGGCCGCCTGACCGCCGCTTCCCGAGCCGCCGGTGAGGACCTGGATGAGCAGGTAGACGATCACGCCGACGACGCCGACCCCGCCACCGCCGATGGCGAGCCCCCTGCCGCCGCCCATGCCGCGGCGGTCCTGCACGCTGCTCGTGTCGAGCCGATCCGAGTCGTCGAACTGCACGAAGGTCCTTCCAAAGCGGGAACCGGCACAGGCTCTCACGGCGTCCCGATGCGCGGATGCGCATCCGGCGGGAGGATGGTGCGAACCCGTCCCGCAAGGAGTGCCATGGCCGAGCTCGTCTACACCGCCATCACCTCGCTCGACGGCTACGTCGCGGACGCCCAGGGCGGGTTCGCCTGGGCGGCGCCGGACGAGGAGGTGCACGCCTTCGTCAACGACCTCGAACGCGGCACCGGCACCTATCTCTACGGGCGCCGGATGTACGAGACGATGCGCTTCTGGGAGACCGACTCCCCCGAGATCGACGAGTCGCCCGTGGGCACGGACTACGCGCGGATCTGGCGGGCGGCGGACAAGACCGTGTTCTCCAGCACGCTCCCCGGCGTGCCGACGGCGAGGACCCGACTCGTGACGCGGTTCGAGCCGGACGAGGTGCGCCGCTGGAAGCAGGCGGCGAGCGCCCCGCTCAGCATCGGTGGCCCCGGGATCGCCGCGGCCGCGCTCGCCGCCGGTCTCGTCGACGAGCTGCGGTGGATCACGGTGCCGGTGCTGGTGGGCGGGGGCACCGGCTGGCTGCCTCCCGGCGTCACCGCGCGGCTCGAGCTCGTCGACGACCGGCGCTTCGCGTCGGGCGCCGCCTACCGGAGCTACCGCTTCGTCCGGTGAGCGGGCCGGTTCGGGCGTGCACGGGCGTCATCGGACGCCCGGCGTGCCCGAAACGGCCCGGGGTGCTACTCCTGGCGACCGACGATGAAGCCGGCGTCCATCGCGCCCTGCCCTGCCACGTCGTCGGTGTCGTCGATCTCGCCGTCGTCGTTCCGCCGATCGGCGCCGCTGCGGACCTCGCCGTCGGCCGTGCCGCCGGACTCGCCCTCCAGTCCGTCGACGACCCCGTTGGTCTGGTCGAACGGCTCCGCGACGACCTCGTCGTCGGCGCCCGTGTCGCGCTGCTGACTGCTCATGCGGCCGCACGCTACGCCGGCTGCCGGGGCATCGGCTGACCGGTCTCCGGACGCTAGCGTCGAGGCATGGCTCGCGCGAAGGACGCCGTCACGCCGCGGATCGACGCGGTCGTGCTGACCGGCCTGGCCGAGGGCCTGCTCGCCGACCTCGAGACGGGAGCGGACCTCGACGGTCTCGCCTTCGAGGGTCTCGCGCTGGACGGTCTCGACCTCGAGCGGCTCGTCCTCGACGGCTGCGCCCTCACGACCTGCACCGCCGACGGGGCGCGCCTCGATCGGGCGCGGCTGCTCGAGTGCGTCGTCACGCGGCTCACGGCTCCCACCTTCCGCGCCGCCGGCGCCACGTTCCGCGACGTGCGCATCACGGAGACGCGCATCGGCGCTGCGGAGCTCTACGACGGCGAGTGGCAGCGGGTCGAGATCGACGGCAGCCGGATCGACTACCTCAACCTCTCCGGGAGCGATCTGGAGGACGTGCGCATCGCCGACTGCACGGTCGGCGACCTCGACCTCCGGAACGCCGCGGTGCGGCGGATGTCGTTGTCCGGCTGCCGCGTCGGGGCGTTGTCGGTCGCCGACGCGCGGCTCAGCGCGCTCGATCTGCGCGGATGCGATCTCGAGCGCATCGACGGCGGGCGCCATCTCGCCGGCGCGATCCTCGCCGAGGAGCAGCTGCCGCGCTTCGCCCCGCTGCTCGCCGAGGCCCTCGGCATCGTGGTCGCCTGACGCATCGCGCCACGAGCGGGGCACGACGGGCGGGAACCGGGAGGAACACGACCGGTCGCAGTACAGTTGCTTACCGAGAAGCAACGAATCGGCCGAGGGCGTCCGATCCTTCGTCACGTCACACCACGTCTCGTTCGGAGCATCATGACCACCTCCAAGGACGCCCGCACCCGGTCGGGCATGTTCGACAAGGACCACCCGCACTACAAGTGGGTGGCGCTCAGCAACACGACCCTCGGCATGCTGATGGCCACCATCAACTCGTCGATCGTCCTGATCTCGCTGCCCGCGATCTTCAAGGGCATCAAGCTGAACCCGCTCGACCCCGGCAACACGAGCTATCTGCTCTGGATGCTGATGGGCTTCATGCTCGTCACGGCCGTCGTCGTCGTCGGCTTCGGGCGGCTCGGCGACATGTACGGCCGCGTGAAGATCTACAACCTCGGCTTCGTGATCTTCACGATCGCCGCGATCGCCCTCTCGCTGGACCCGTTCCAGTCGGGCGCCGGGGCGATGTGGCTCATCCTCTGGCGGGTGGTGCAGGGCGTGGGCGGCGCGATGCTGTTCGCGAACTCCACGGCCATCCTCACGGACGCGTTCCCCACCCACCGCCGGGGCATGGCCCTCGGCATCAACCAGATCGCCGCGATCGCGGGGTCGTTCATCGGCCTGATCCTCGGCGGGGTGCTCGCCGTCATCGACTGGCGCGCGGTCTTCATCGTGAGCGTCCCGGTCGGGATCCTCGGCACCATCTGGTCCTACAAGTCCCTGCACGAGGTGGGCACCCGCAACCCGAGCGGTCTCGACATCCCGGGCAACCTGGCGTTCCTGCTCGGGCTCACCTCGCTCCTCACCGGCATCACCTACGGCATCCAGCCCTACGGCGACTCGGCGACGGGCTGGTTCAACCCGTGGGTGGACGGCGCGATCATCGGCGGTCTCGTGCTGCTCGGGGTCTTCGTGTGGATCGAGCTGAAGACGTCCGCACCGATGTTCGACCTGCGCCTGTTCAAGATCCGCGCCTTCGCCTCGGCGATCTTCGCGGGTCTGCTCGGCGCGATCGGCCGCGGCGGCCTGCAGTTCATGCTGATCATCTGGCTGCAGGGCATCTGGCTGCCGCTGCACGGCTACTCCTACGAGGAGACCCCGCTCTGGGCGGGCATCTACCTGCTCCCGCTGACCGTCGGCTTCCTCATCTCCGGTCCCGTCTCGGGCGCGCTGTCGGACCGCTGGGGCGCCCGCGCCCTCGCGTCCGGCGGCCTCCTGCTGTCCGCCGCGACGTTCGTCGCGCTGCTGCTCATCCCCGTCGACTTCGACTACGGGCTGTTCGCGGTCATCACGTTCCTGAACGGGATCGGCTCCGGCATGTTCGGCTCCCCGAACCGGGCCACGATCATGAACGCCGTCCCGGCGAGCCGTCGCGGGTCCGCCTCCGGCATGGCCGGCACGGTGATGAACGCCGGCTCCTCGCTGTCGATCGGCATCTTCTTCTCGCTCATGATCGCCGGTCTCGCGGGGTCGCTGCCCCAGGCGCTCACGAGCGGCCTCACCGCCCACCACGTGCCCGTCGCCGCGGCGGACAGGATCGCGAGCGTGCCCCCGGTCGGGAGCCTGTTCGCGGCGTTCCTCGGGTACAACCCGATCGAGACGCTGCTCGGTCCGACGGGGATCCTGTCGCACCTCCCGCACGCGGACGCGACCGCGCTGACCGGCAAGGAGTTCTTCCCGCACCTGATCGCGGATCCGTTCCACGACGGCCTCGTGATCGTCTTCATCGCGGCGGCGGTCATGTCCGTCATCGGCGCGATCGCCTCCTTCGTCGGCGGCAAGAAGTTCGTGTACGCGGACGACCTCGAGACGCCGGAGGCCGCGCGGCAGGCGGAGCCCGAGGACCACGCCCACCACGTCGCGGTCGCGCACGCCCGGCACAGCGAGGCGACCCCGAGCGACCAGCCCCAGCCGACGCGATGATCGGGGCGGATCGGGGCGACCTCGCGCGGCGGCTCACCTTCGTGGTGGGCACCATCAACCGCCGGCTGCGCCCGCCCGCCGACGGCCTCAGCCACGTGGCCGTCTCCGCGCTCTCGTCGATCTCCCGGGCGGGCGCCGTGCGCCCGGGAGACCTGGCGCGGATGGAGGGCATCGCAGCGCCCGGGATGACCCGGCTCCTGGCCGACCTCGAGCAGCGGGGGCTCCTGGAGCGCAGCGCCGACCCGCACGACGGCCGCTCGACCCTCCTGTCGCTGAGCACGGCGGGCGAGCGGGAGCTGCAGGAGGCCCGCACCTCGCGTTCCGCCTGGGTCGCCGGGCTGCTCGACCACGTGGCCGCCGAGGATCTCGAGGCCGTCGAGCGCGCGGTGACCGCGCTGGAGGCGGCGCTGCTCGCCGCCACGCCGGAACGCGGCAGGCCCGCCCAGCGGGTCTAGGGCGCCTCGATCCGCACCGCGAGCGAGTCCACGCGGGCGGTGACGACCTCGTCCGCGGTCCAGGCGGCCCTGAGCCGGTCGAGCAGCGCGGCGAGGCCGTCGCGGTCGAGCACCGGGTGCACCACGAGCGCCACACGCACCTCTGCGCCCTCCAGGATCGCGCCCGGGTCGTCCGTGCCGATCACCACGTCGGCGACCGCGGGCTCCGAGCGGGCGGGCGCCGCGAGCGCCTCCTGCACGGCGGGGTCGCGCCACGGCGGCGACCACGGCACGCCCCGTGCGAGCGCCTCCAGAGCGCTCCGGCGCAGCCCGAAGCAGGTCGGCGAGCCGGGGTCGACGATGACGAGCTCTGTGCCGTCGGCGGCCGCGCCGAGGGCGACCTGGCGCGCGGGGGCGGGCACCGGCCGGGCCGACGGGTTCCAGGCGGCCATCGCCGCCGCCGAGCTGAACGCCGGCAGCACGCGGCGGCCGTCGGGCCCCGCGACGGTGACGAGCGCGAGCTCCGCTTTCTTGTCGACCCGACGCCCCTCGTGCTCGGCGGCCTCGCCCAGTTCGGCGAGGAGCGGGACCAGCAGGCGGACGTCCTGCAGCGCGGCGACGACCGCCTCCGGCCCGGCGCGACCGGCGGCGAAGGCGGCGTGCGCGGCGAGGAACGCGGCCGGGGCGGTGCCGTCGTCCCCGGCGAAGGGAGTCGGCGCCGCCTCGAACGCGCGGCCCGCGAAGGGCTGCCCTGCCGAGTCGGCGGACCTCACGCCGTCGCGACCTGGAGCGCCTCGACGAGGCTGAAGCGGCCGGCGTAGAGCGCCTTGCCGATGATCGCGCCCTCGAGCCCCTCGTCCGTGAGCGCGCGGAGGGCCCGGAGGTCGTCGAGGCCGGCGACGCCGCCCGAGGCCACGACCGGCTTGCCCGTCGCCCGCAGCACGGCGCGCAGCAGCTCGATGTTGGGGCCGCCGAGGGTGCCGTCCTTGTGCACGTCGGTGACGACGTACCGGGCGCAGCCGGCATGCTCGAGCCGGTCGAGCACGGCCCACAGGTCGCCGCCCTCGCTCGTCCAGCCGCGGGCCGCCAGGGTGGTGCCGCGGACGTCGAGGCCGACGGCGATCCGCTCGCCGTGGACGGCGATCGCTTCGGCCGTCCAGTCGGGATCCTCGAGGGCGGCCGTGCCGATGTTCACGCGGTCGGCGCCGGTCCCGAGGGCGCGTTCGAGGCTCGCCTCGTCGCGGATGCCACCGGACAGCTCGATCCGCACCTCCGGTACCCGGTCGATCACGGCCTGGATCACCGCCGCGTTCTCGCCCCGCCCGAACGCGGCGTCGAGGTCGACGAGGTGGATCCACGACGCGCCCTGCCGCGCCCAGTCGAGGGCGGCCTCGACCGGATCCCCGTAGCCGGTCTCGCTTCCGGCCTGTCCCTGCACGAGCCGCACGGCGCGGCCTCCCGCAACGTCGACGGCGGGCAGGAGCTCGAGCGGGCGGGCGAGGGGGTCGGTCACAGGGTCTCCAGCCAGTTGGCGAGCAGTCGGACGCCGGCGTCGCCGGACTTCTCGGGATGGAACTGGGTCGCCGAGAGCGGGCCGTTCTCCACGGCCGCCACGAAGGGCTCGCCGTGCTCCGACCAGGTCACGAGCGGCGCGGCGCGGCGCGCGTCCGCCGGCATCGACCAGGTGCGAGCGGCGTACGAGTGGACGAAGTAGAAGCGCTCGTGCTCGATGCCCGAGAAGAGCCGGGAGCCCGGAGCCGCCCGGACCTCGTTCCAGCCGATGTGCGGCAGCCGGGGCGCCTCGAGCCGCTCGACGACGCCCGGCCACTCGCCGAGGCCCTCCGTGACGCCGTCCCCCTCCACACCCCGCTCGAAGAGCACCTGCATGCCGACGCAGATGCCGAGCACGGGCCGGCCGCCGGCGAGCCGCCGCTCGATGACCTCCGGGCCGCGGGCCGCCCTCAGCCCCGCCATCACCGCCCCGAACGCACCGACACCGGGGACCAGCAGCCCGTCGGCGGCCGCCGCGACCGCCCGGTCAGCGGTGAGTCGCACGTCCGCGCCCGCCGCCTCCAGGGCCTTCGTGGCGGAGTGCACGTTGCCGCTCCCGTAGTCGAGCACCGCGACCGTCGGTCGCGTCACAGCGCGCCCTTCGTCGAGGGGATGCCCGGCACAGCGGCGTCGAACGCCTTCGCGGCACGGAACGCGCGCGCGAAGGCCTTGAACTCGCTCTCGGCGATGTGGTGAGGGTCGCGGCCCGCGAGCACCTGCACGTGGACGGTCATGGCGGCGTTCACGACGATGGACTCGAGAACGTGCCGCACCATCGATCCGGTGAAGTGGCCGCCGATCAGGTGGAGCTCGAACCCGGGCGGCTCGCCGCCGTGCACGAGGTACGGGCGACCGGAGAGGTCGACGGCCGCGCGGGTCAGCGCGTCGTCGAGGGGCACCGTGGCGTCCCCGAAGCGGCTGATGCCCCGCTTGTCGCCGAGGGCGTCGCGGATGGCACCGCCGAGCACGATGCCGACGTCCTCCGCGGTGTGGTGGACGTCGATGGCGGTGTCGCCGGACGCCGTGACGCGGAGGTCGGTCAGGGAGTGCTTCGCGAACGCCGTGAGCAGGTGGTCGAGGAAGGGGACGCTGGTCGCGATCCGGGTCTCTCCGGTGCCGTCGAGGTCGAGCTCGAGGTCGACGGACGACTCGCTCGTGGCGCGCGACGCGGCGGCGGTACGGGCCCCGGTCATGCTCCGGATCCTACCGGGGAGCGTCCGGTGACCTCCGCGAAGGCGGTCAGGAACGCATCCGTCTCCGCTGCGGTGCCCGCGGAGACCCGCAGGCAGCCCGGGATCGCCAGGTCGCGGATCAGCACTCCCCGGTCGAGGAGGGCCTGCCACACCGCGGCCGGGTCGTCGACCCCGCCGAAGAGCACGAAGTTCGTCCAGCTCGGCCAGACGCGGTTCCCGAGGGCCTCCAGGCCCGCCGCCGTGCGGTCGCGCTGCACGCAGATCTCGTCGACCATGCGGAGCATCTCGGGCGCGTGGGCGAGGGCGCCCAGCGCCGCGGCCTGGGTCAGGGCGGACAGGTGGTACGGCAGGCGGACGAGCCGCAGCGCGTCCGCCACGGCGGGGTCCGCCGCGAGGTAGCCCACCCGCGCGCCGGCGAAGGCGAAGGCCTTGCTCATGGTCCGGGAGACGATCAACCTCTCCCGACCGGGCAGCAGGGTGAGCGCCGAGGGGGCGTCCTTCGGCATGAACTCCCCGTACGCCTCGTCGACGAACACGATGCCGTCGGTCGCGTCATACGCCCGGGCGATGGTGTCGAGCGGCACGGGCGTGCCGGTGGGGTTGTTCGGCGCGCAGAAGAAGACGAGGTCGGGACGCTCGCGGTCGATCGCCGCGACGGCGGTCGCGGCGGAGATCGCGAAGTCGGCGTCGCGCGCCGCCGGCACCCACTCCGTGGAGGTCGACGCCGCGATGATGGCGTGCATGCTGTAGGTCGGGGGGAAGCCGAGCACCCGGCGCCCGGGGCCGCCGAACGCTTGCAGGACGTGCTGGATCACCTCGTTGGAGCCGTTCGCGGCCCAGATCTGCTCCGGGGTCACCCCGTGCCCGAGGTAGCGGGCGAGCGCCTCGCGCAGGATCGTGAACTCCCGGTCGGGATAGCGGTTCACCTCGTGCAGGGCGGCGCCGATGCGCTGCAGGATGTCCTCGGCGACGTCCGCCGGGATCGGGTGGGTGTTCTCGTTGACGTTCAGCGCGACGGGGACGCTGAGCTGCGGCGCGCCGTAGGCGGAGCGCCCGACCAGGTCGGCGCGGAGCGGTAGGTCGGCGAGGTTCGTCACACCTCATTCTCGCAAGGCCCGGGTGGGGCGTCAGCGGGTGACGTCGGCCGGCACCTGGAGGCGGCTCCCCGCGAGCACGACGGCTCCCGGGAGGTGGTTGGCCCGCTCGAGCTCCGCCACCACGTCCCGGGGGTCGCGGGCCGGAGCGATCCGCTCGGCGATCGACCAGAGCGTGTCGCCCGCCCGGACCTCGACGGCGCGGGACGGGGCCGTGGGGTCGGCCTGCGCGAACGGCGCAGAGACCCCCACGAAGGCCGTCGACAGCGCCACCACCGCGGGCAGCAGCACGAGCACCACCCGGCCGCGCCGCGTGAGCCGCAACGGCGCGGGGCGGACGGCGCGATGCGCGACCGTGCCGCGGGGGGCGGCGGAGGGGACGGCGGCCGAGCGGGCGCGCTCCCCCGCCACGGGGATGCGCCCGGCGCACACCGCGCCGCCTCGCACGGCGGTGCGCCGCGCCGGCACCGGTGCGTACTCCACCCAATCGTTCTGCACCGTGATCACGGCCGCTCCCTTCCGCTCGCCCTGCTGCGCCGTCGAACATACTTTCGACTCGCCGCCTCTGCAAGCATCTTCGAAGACGGGTCGGACACCCGCTCGCCGCCATCGAACACACGTTTGCCGATCGCGGTACAAACCGGTAGCATCGGGTAGCGACGACCCGTGGGGCATGGACCCGGGGCCCCACGCCGAGAGGACGCCGATGGCCGAGCAGCCCGAGACCCGAGCCGCCGAGGGAGGCACCCGCCGTCGCCGGTCGCTCAGCGACAAGCAGATGGCGATCCTGGAGGTCATCCAGCGCTCCGTGGCGAGCCGGGGGTACCCGCCGAGCATGCGGGAGATCGGCGATGCGGTCGGGCTCGCCTCGCTGTCGAGCGTGACGCATCAGCTCAAGCAGCTGGAGCTGTCGGGGTACCTGCGGCGCGACGCGAAGCGACCGCGGGCCCTCGAGGTCGTGATCGGCGTGCCGATGTCCGACACGGAGACGCCGTCGACGGTGCCCGTGGGCGACGCGGCGATGGTCCCCCTCGTCGGCCGCATCGCGGCCGGTGTGCCGATCACCGCGGAGCAGCAGGTCGACGAGGTCTTCCCGCTGCCGCGCCAGCTCGTCGGCCGCGGCGAGCTCTTCATGCTGAAGGTGGTCGGCGAATCGATGATCGACGCCGCCATCTGCGACGGCGACTGGGTGGTCGTCCGGTCCCAGCGGACGGCGGAGAACGGCGAGATCGTCGCGGCGATGCTCGACGGCGAGGCCACGGTGAAGGTGCTGCGCCAGCGCGACGGCCACACCTGGCTGCTGCCGCGCAACAGCGCCTTCGAGCCGATCCTGGGCGACGACGCGCAGGTGCTCGGCAAGGTCGTCGCGATCCTCCGCGCGGTCTGATCCCGTCAGGCGGGCAGGCTGTTGACCGCGTGCGCGCCGGTCGCCCAGAGGTACTGCACCGCGTGAGCGCGGAACGGCGACCAGGCCCGGGAGCGCCGCTCGAGCGGGCCGGGGCGGTCGGGCAGGCCGAGGCGGCGTGCGGCGAGCACGACGCCGAGGTCGCCCGCGAGGAACGCGTCCGGGTCGCCGAGCGCCCGCATCCGCACCGTGTCGGCGGTCCAGGGACCCACGCCCGGTAGGGCGAGCAGCGCCGCGCGCACCACGAGCGGGTCCGCGGCGAGGTCCACGCCGCCGTCCGCGACGGCGGCGGCCACCGTCAGGACCGTGCGGCGCCGCGACTCCGGCATGCGGAGCGCCTCCCCCGCCGCGCCTGCGTCCGCCAGCAGCGCGGCCGGCGGGGGGAAGAGGGCGGTGAGGCCGCCGTCCGGGTCCTCGATCGGCTCACCGAGGGCACCGACCAGGCGACCGGTGATCGTGCGTGCCGCCGCCGTGGCGATCTGCTGGCCGAGGACCGCCCTGAGCGTCATCGCCGCGGGATCGAGCGTGCCGGGCACCCGGCGCCCCGGCACGGCGGCGACGAGCGGGGCGAGCACCGGGTCGGTGCCGAGCACGGCGCCGACCGCCGAAGGGTCGAGGTCGAGATCCAGCAGGCGGCGGACGCGGGCGACCGCGTCCGGGAGGTCGGCCTCATCGGCGAGGAGCAGGTCGACGGGCACGGCGGCGCCGACCGGGAGCCGCACCGCCACGATGGCCGGCCCGCCGGCCAGCCGCACCGCAGCCCGGTACGCGCCCTCCCGCCACTCCTCCACGCCGGGCACGGCCGTCGCGGCGAGGTGCCCGTAGAGGTTGGACGGCTCGAGCGGGGGCGCGAAGGGCAGCTCCAGACGGATCCGGTGCACCGTCAGACGGCGAGGCTGAAACGCCGCCGGTACGCCTGGGGGCTCGTGCCGAGCACGGCGGTGAAGTGGTGCCGAAGGACCCCTCCCGTGCCGAAGCCGACGCGGCGTGCCACCTCGTCGACCGGCAGGTCGGACGTCTCGAGCAGGTGCTGGGCGCGCCGGAGCCGCTGACGCACGACCCAGGCCGCCGGCGTCGTGCCCGTCTCGTCGCGGAACCGCCGGGCGAACGTGCGAGGGGACATGAGCGCCCTGCGCGCCAGCACCTCGACGGCCAGGTCCTCGTCGAGGTGCGCCTCCGCCCAGTCGAGCAGCCCGGCGAGGGAGTCCGCCGCGCGCTCCGGCATGGGCAGCGCGATGTACTGCGCCTGCCCGCCGTCCCGCTGAGGCGGCACGACCATCCGGCGGGCGATGGCGTTGGCCGCCGCCGCGCCGAGCTCCCGCCGCACGATGTGCAGCGACGCGTCGATCCCCGATGCGGTGCCCGCGGAGGTGACGATGCGGTCGGCCTCGACGAACAGGACGCCCGGGTCGACCCGGGTGGCGGGGTGGGCGGCCTGGAGCCTCGCCGCGTGCCTCCAGTGGGTGGTGCTCGGCCGGCCGTCGAGGAGACCGGCGGCGCCCAGCACGAAGGCGCCGCTGCAGACGCTGAGCACCCACGCCCCCCGCTCGTGCGCGGCGCGTACGGCGTCGAGGATCCGCGGATCGACCGCGCGCAGGTCGTCCACCGCCGGCACGGCGACGAGGTCCGCGTCCTCGGCCTCCTCGAGGCCCGCCGGGACGGTCACGCTGAGCCCGTACTGGAACGGGATCGTGCCGGGCTCTGCCGCCACGACGGCGAACTCGATCGGCGGCACGCCGTCGTCGGTGCGGTCGACGCCGAACACCTCGCAGAGGACGCCGAACTCGAACGGCGCCATGGTGGGCACGGCCAGGACGGCGACCTTCTTCAGCATGCCGGGAGTATGGCAGGAACAGCATGGGATTGGCGTTCCTGCCACCCCTGGCCGGAACGGAACGGCCGTAGAATTGCTGCCATGCTGATGTTCGGAGTCCTGCTCGTCCTGCTCACCGCGGCCGGCGTCACGGCGACGATCCGCGCCGTCCGGTCGGACGGCTACGGACCGCGGCCGCTGCGCGGTGACCGGTTCACCGACCCCCGCCGCTTCCTGTAGGTCAGACGACGAGGTACGGCTCCAGCGCGGCCCGCTCGCCGTCGCCGACGAGGGCGTTGATCCGGGTGCCGGCCTCCTCGTAGACCGTCGCGAGCACGCGGCCGCGCTCGTGCAGCAGGGAGATGAGGTCCCCGCGGTCGAAGGGAATGACGGCCGTGATCTCGTGCGAGGGCAGAGGGAGCAGCGCCGCGATCGTGTCGAGGAGCCCCTCGATCCCCTCGCCGGTCCGCGCGGAGACGAAGACGGCCGTCGGCTCGAGTCCGCGCAGCACCATCCTCGTGGCGTCGTCGACGAGGTCCGCCTTGTTGAACACGACGAGCTCGGGCACGTCCGCAGCACCGACCTCGGCGATCACCTGCCGCACGGTGGCGAGCTGCCCGGCGGGGTCCGGCGTGCCGGCGTCGACGACGTGGAGCACGAGGTCCGCCTGCTCGACCTCCTCGAGCGTCGACCGGAACGCCTCGACGAGCTGGTGGGGCAGGTTCCGGACGAAGCCCACGGTGTCCGTCATCGTGTAGGGCCGGCCGTCGGGCGTCTCCGTCCGCCGCACCGTCGTGTCGAGCGTCGCGAACAGCGCGTTCTCGACGAGCGCGCCGGCCCGCGTGATGCGGTTCAGCAGGCTCGACTTCCCCGCGTTCGTGTAGCCGGCGATCGCGACCGACGGCACGCCGTTCCGATCGCGGTTCTGCCGCTTCACCGCGCGCGCCGGGGCCATGTCGATGATCTGGCGGCGCAGCTTCGCCATGCGGGAGTGGATGCGCCGTCGATCGAGCTCGATCTTCGTCTCACCGGGACCGCGCGAACCCATGCCGGCGCCCGCGCCGCCCACCTGGCCACCGGCCTGGCGGGACATCGAGTCGCCCCAGCCGCGGAGACGCGGGAGCAGGTACTGGAGCTGCGCCAGCTCGACCTGCGCCTTGCCCTCGCGGCTCTTCGCGTGCTGGCTGAAGATGTCGAGGATCACCGCCGTGCGGTCGATGACCTTCACCTTCACGACGTCCTCGAGGGCCCGCCGCTGGCTGGGCGCGAGCTCCGTGTCGGCGATGACGGTGTCGGCGCCCACGAGGCGGACGACGTCACGGAGCTCCTCCGCCTTGCCGCTGCCGAAGTACGTCGACGGGTCGGGGTGCGGGCGGCGCTGCAGCAGCCCGTCGAGCACCACGGCTCCCGCCGTCTCCGCCAGGGCGGCGAGCTCGCGGAGCGACTGCTCCGCCTCCTCCTGGCCGCGGCTGTAGACGCCGATGAGCACGACGCGCTCGAGTCGCAGCTGCCGGTACTCGACCTCGGTGACGTCCTCGAGCTCCGTGGAGAGCCCGGTGACCCGGCGGAGCGCCTGCCGCTCCTCGAGATCGAACTGCTCACCGTCGAAGTCGCGCGCCTCGAGGGCGCCGTCCGCGGTGGGCTTCAGGGTTTCCGTCACGAAGTGCCTTTCGATGTTGATTGAATTCTCGTCGTGGCCGGCGAGCACTACTTCAGCGCCCGGCCGAGCTCCGAGGAGCGGCCGCGGACGATCCGCGTCGAGCTCGCGGGGAGGAGCCTCGAGCTGACGACCGCGGGCGGCGTGTTCAGCCCGGAGCGGATCGACGCCGGCACGGCCGTGCTGCTGGCGCGCGTGCCCGCACCGCCGACCACCGGGGCCCTGCTGGACCTCGGCTGCGGGTGGGGTCCGATCGCGATCGCGATGGCGCTGCGCTCTCCTCAGGCGGACGTGTGGGCCGTGGATGTGAACGAGCGCGCCCTCGCGCTCGCCGCCGCGAATGCCCGGATCGCCGGCGTAGATGTCAAGAGCGCATCGCCCCAGGATATTCCGGCCCACCTGCGATTCGCCACCATCTGGTCGAACCCGCCCATCCGCGTCGGCAAGCCGGCTCTTCACGCGCTGCTGGAGGCGTGGCTGCCACGCCTGGCCCCTGGCGGTTCGGCGTGGCTCGTGGTCGCGAAGCAGCTGGGCGCCGATTCGCTCCAGGCCTGGATCGCGGACCGGTTCGCCGCCGAGGGGCTGACCGTCCGGCGCGCGGCGACGGACCGCGGCTACCGGGTGCTCGAGGTGAGCGCGGCCCGATCGATCGATCCGGAGTAGACGAGCTCGGCGGGACCGGACAGCTCGACGTGCTCCCCGTCGGCGCCGGGCAGCATCCGCACCTCGAGCTCCCCGCCCGGGACCCCCACCCGCCAGAGCGCGGGGGCCGTGCTGCCGGCCCAGTGGCGCGCGGCGAGGGCCGCCGCGGCGGCGCCGGTGCCGCACGAGAGGGTCTCGCCGCTGCCGCGCTCGTGGACTCGCATGCGGATGCGGCCCGCGCCGTCCTGCACGAGCGGGTCGGCGGGATGCACCAGCTCGACGTTCGCGCCGGCCGCCGGCTCCGGCTCGAGCCGCGGTGGGTGCGCGAGCTCGGCGGCGTCCAGCTCGTCGCCGTCCGCGAGCGCGACGACGACGTGCGGGTTCGGCACCGCGACCTCGAGCCCGGGGCGCGCGACCGGGATACCCGGCACGGAGACCACGACGCCCTCGCCGCCGAGGGTGAAGGTCCCGAGGTCGACCGCGTAGCCGGCCGGGGCGCGCCGTACCGGCCGGACGCCGCCCCTCGTGACGATCGGGAGCACGCCGCCGTCGGCGAGGGTCGCGAGGCCCTCCGCGATGAGGAACGCCGTGAACACGCGGATGCCGTTGCCGCACATCTCGGCGGCGGAGCCGTCGGCGTTGCGGTAGTCCATGAACCAGACGCCGTCCCCATCGGCGAGGGCAGCCCCCTCGGGATCCGCCGTGGCCCGCACCGCCCGGAGCACGCCGTCCGCGCCGACGCCGAAGCGGCGATCGCAGATCCGGGCGACCTCGCTCGGGGCGAGGTCGAGATCCCCGTCGGGATCGGCCAGCAGCACGAAGTCGTTCCCGGTGCCGTGGCCCTTCGTGAAGCGGAGCTCGGCCATGCGTCCAGCCTAGGGCGCCGCCACCCGGGGGCTGCCGAGGGCGTCGAGCACGACGCGGACGGCTCCCGGGTCGGTGCCGTCCAGCCTCACCGCGTCGTCGTCCCGGTTGAACCAGGCCCGCTGCCGGCGGACGACGCGCCAGGTGAGCCGGATCGTCTCCTCGATCCCGTCGTCGACGTCGAGGTCGCCGCGCAGCACGGCGAGGGCCTGGGCGTAGCCGATCGCGCGGGAAGCCGTCGTGCCGTCCGCGAGACCCTGCGGCAGTAGGCCACGCACCTCGTCGAGCAGCCCGTCGTGCCACATCCGCCTGGCGCGCTCGGCGAGGCGTGGCTGGAGCACCTCCGTCTCGGACTCCACCGTGAAGCGGAGGGTGGGTCGCCACCAGGCTGCCTGGTCGGGCAGCGAGGCTGCGTAGGGCCGTCCCGTGAGCGTCACGACCTCGAGAGCACGGATCACCCGGCGAAGGTTGCCGGAGGGGATCCGCTGCGCGGCGACCGGGTCCTCCTCGGCGAGCCGCCGCCACAGCGCGTCGGGGCCGAGCTGGTCCGCCTGCTGCTCGAGGTCGGCCCGGAGCGCCGGGTCCGTCGCAGGGAAGTCGAGCTCACGCAGCACCGCCTCGATGTACAGCCCGGATCCGCCGACGAGCAGGGGCACGGCGCCACGGGACTCGACGTCCTCGATGGCGGCCCTGGCCGCCTCCCGGTAGACGGCCACGGACGCCGTCTCGGGAACGTCCCAGAGGTCGAAGCAGTGGTGCGGGATGCCGCGGCGCAGTGCCGGCGGCAGCTTCGCCGTGCCGATGTCCATCCCGCGGTAGAGCTGCATCGCGTCCGCGTTCACGACCTCGGCCGCACCCCCGGCGGCGGCGATCGCTTCGGCGACGTCGAGCGACAGGGAGGTCTTGCCGGTGCCCGTGGCACCGGCAAGGAGAACTAGCACGGCCCGGTGCCGGCGGCCCCGGCTGGAAGGACTAGCACGGGGTCACGGACGGCGCATGCCGGGCAGTCCGAGAGACACGGCGCGGGAGCCCGGCGCGGGGACCGCGCACGCGGCCGCCTCGCGGGCGTCCCAGGCGTCGCCGGCACGGGTGCGTTCGATGCGCACGGGCTGCCCTGCCGGCACGTCGGCGATCAGGTGGGCGGGCGCGGCGGCGGTGACCCGCGCGGTGACGAGGTCGCCGGGCCGGGCGGCGGCCGGATCGGGCAGGCCGACGTGGACGAGCCGGTTGTCCGCGGCCCGCCCGGACAGGCGGTGCGTGGCGCCGTCCTTGCGGCCCTCGCCGGTGCCGACGAGCACCTCCACCTCCGCACCGATCAGGGCGCGGTTGCCTTCCCAGGAGATCCGCTCCTGAAGTGCGAGCAGGCGCTCGTACCGCTCCTGCACGACCTCCTTCGGGACCTGATCGGCCATGGTGGCGGCCGGGGTACCGGGGCGGATCGAGTACTGGAAGGTGAAGGCCGAGGCGAACCGGGAGGCCTCCACGACATCGAGCGTCGCCTGGAAGTCCTCCTCCGTCTCCCCGGGGAAGCCGACGATGAGGTCGGTGGTGATCGCCGCGTCGGGGATCCGCCGGCGGACGGCGTCGAGGATCGACAGGTACCGCTCGGCCCGGTAGGAGCGCCGCATCGCGCGCAGGACGCGGTCGGAGCCCGACTGGAGCGGCATGTGCAGCTGCGGCATCACGGTCGGCGTCTCCGCCATCGCGTCGAGGACGTCCGGCGTGAACGCGGCGGGGTGCGGGCTCGTGAACCGCACGCGGCGCAGGCCCTCGACGGCTCCGGCGGCACGGAGCAGCTTGCCGAACGCCTGCCGGTCGCCGAACTGCACGCCGTACGAGTTCACGTTCTGGCCGAGCAGCGTGACCTCGATCGCCCCGTCCGCGACGAGGGCCTCGATCTCGGCGAGCACGTCGCCGGGACGCCGGTCCTGCTCCTTGCCGCGCAGCGACGGCACGATGCAGAAGGTGCAGGTGTTGTTGCAGCCGACCGAGATCGACACCCAGCCGCTGTAGGTGGATTCGCGCTTCGTCGGCAGGGTCGACGGGAACACCTCGAGCGCCTCGAGGATCTCGACCTCCGCGGCCGCGTTGTGCCGGGCACGGTCGAGCAGGCCCGGCAGGGAGCCCATGTTGTGGGTGCCGAAGACCACGTCGACCCACGGCGCCCG
>JAICSU010000204.1 GCA_025936735.1 Amnibacterium sp. | reverse complement strand
CTCGTGTCGCGGCCCGAGCTCACGGGGAGCGGCCGATGGCTCGTCCGGGCGCTCCCCGCCGCCGCGGTCGGCTCCCTGATCGGAGCGGCGATCCTGCTGGTCACGCCGGCCGACGCGTTCGCTCGCGTCGTGCCGTTCCTCGTGGCGGCGGGCGCGGTCGCCCTGCTCCTGCAGCCAGCGCTGACGGCTCGGGGGACCGTTCGTCGCAGCCCCCGGTCAACGGGAGCGCTCTTCGGGATCGCCGCGGTGTCCGTGTACAGCGGCTACTTCGGAGCCGGGTCGGGCGTCCTGCTGCTGGCGTGGCTGCTGCTCGTGGTCGAGCCGCGCCTCCCGGTGGCCAACGCGCTGAAGAACATGCTGATCGGAGCAGCAGCGATCGCATCGGCCGTCCTGTTCGTGCTCGCCGGCCCCGTGCCGTGGGACGACACCGTCGCGCTCGGCCTCGGCGAGTTCGCCGGCAGCCTGCTCGGTCCGCTCGTGGCCCGCCACGTGGCGGCGCGGATCGTCCGGTGGGCCGTGGGCGGCCTCGGCCTCGGCCTCGCGATCGAGCTCTGGCTCCGGCCCTGAGCGGATGGTCGGGCTGGACCTGCCGGCGGCGACTCGTTCGCTCTGGCGGGCCGGACCCCGATCCCCTAGATTCCGGAAGCAGCGGCGGGACACCGCGCCTCCGACGCTCCTCCCGGTCCGCACCTCGCACGGACGGATCGACCACGCTGGACAGATCTGCACAGAGAAGGAGCGCGAGCCGCGCCATGAGCACGACGACCACCCCGCGGACCAGGGGCATCGAGGTCCGCTCCATCGACTACGTGCCCCTCGGCGAGCGGCACGGCAAGGTGTCCCACATCGGGCCGCTCTGGTTCATGAGCAACGCCCAGATCGCGACGCTCGCGACGGGCCTGATCAGCATCACCGGCGGGGGCAACCTGATCTGGTCGCTGATCGCGATCGTGATCGGGATCCTGATCGGCACGATCTTCATGGCCGCCCACTCCTCGCAGGGGCCCCAGCTCGGCCTGCCGCAGATGATCCAGTCTCGCCCGCAGTTCGGCTACATCGGAGCTCTGCTGGTCTGGCTGTTCGCCTACCTGCAGTACGCCGGGTTCAACATCTTCAACACGATCCTCGCCGGGCAGGCGGTCGGCGGAGCCATCAGCTCCGGTCAGGCCTCCGACCCCCTCTGGCTCTGGGTGGTCACGGTGGTGGCCGTGGTGATCGCGCTGATCGGCTACGACCTCATCCACTCCGTCGAGCGCTACCTCATGATCCTCACGATCGTGATGCTGGCGCTGCTCACCATCTCGGCGGTGGTGCACCTGCCGGTGCCCGGGGCGCAGTTCGACCTCGCGGGCTTCCACGCGGTGCCGTTCTTCGGCCAGCTCGGGGTCGCGGCCGGCTACCAGATCTCCTGGGCGATCTACGTGTCCGACTACTCGCGCTACCTGCCCTCGTCGGTGCGCACCCGCAGCACCTTCGCGTGGACCTTCTGGGGCAGCGCCCTCGGCGGCATCTGGGTGATGTTCCTCGGCAGCTGGATCGCGGTCTCGGCGAAGGACATCGGATCGAACACGGTCGTCGACCTCAAGCACGTCGCCGACCTGCTGTTCCCCGGCTTCGGCGCCATCGCGCTCATCATCGCGGCACTCGGCCTCATCTCCGTGACCGCCCTGAACATGTACGGCGGCTCGCTGACGCTGATCTCCTCGATCGACAGCTTCGTCCGGATCCGGCCGACGCTCGCGATCCGGATCGTGACGATCGTGGTCACGGCCGCCATCTCCATCCTGTTCGCGCTCTTCGCCTCGGCCGACTTCCTCGGCTACTTCGAGGCCTTCCTGCTCCTCATCCTGTATCTGTTCATCCCGTGGACCGCGGTGAACCTGACGGACTTCTTCATCGTCCGGCGCGGCCACTACGCGATCGCCGAGATCTTCAAACCGAACGGCATCTATCGGCGCTGGGGATGGCACGGCATCGCCGCCTACCTGATCGGCTTCGCGGCGATGACGCCGTTCTTCGACGTCGCCGGCTTCTACCAGGGAGCAGCGTCGAAGGCGATGGGCGGCGTGGACATCTCGTTGTTCATCGGCCTGCCCGTGTCCGCGATCTGCTACTGGCTCTTCACGCGCCGGATCGACGTCCGGGCCGAGCGGGCCCTGGCCGACGCGCAGACCGCGGAGATCGAGGAAGCGGCCCGCGCACACGCCCTGCCCTAGCCTGCGGGCTCGGCGCTCCTACTCGACCGCGGCGAGAACGACGCCGACGCCACCCGCACGAGCCGCAGCCACTCGGTAGAGGACCGGGACCAGCACGGCGGCGAGCAGGACGACGGCCGCACTGACCACTGCGAGCACGGCGGCGACAGCGAGACCGGTACCGGGGCCCAGGAGGCCGGCGAGCAGCGGACGGGAACCGGCGAAGGCGGAGCCGACCGTCTGTTCGACGCCGGGCGTGAGGACCTGCCAGAGGACGAACGCGCCGAGGAACGGGCCGACGCCGGCGGCGGCAGCGGCGACCAGTCCCGCGCGAGCGCAGGAAGCCACACCGAGCCACCGCAGGGAGAGGCGAGCTCCGGTCGCCGAGGCGACGTCGCTCATGCCGGGGGCCCCACGCGCTCGCCATGGTGCACCGCACCCATCACGTCGTCCATGCCCCCTTCCTAACGGCGGCGCACTGAGACGGCGTCAAGAAGCGCTCGCCCCCGATGGGGCACCCGCGGTCGAGCCGGGCTCACCGCCGGTACCGTTCCTTCGTCGATTCTTCGCGCGTGCCGCCGAGGCTGAGTGGATGC
Organism: Amnibacterium sp.; assembly: GCA_025936735.1. GTDB lineage: Bacteria > Actinomycetota > Actinomycetes > Actinomycetales > Microbacteriaceae > Amnibacterium. The sequence continues at coordinate 1,762 of JAICSU010000204.1, read as the reverse complement.
GCGTCCGGATGCTCCCGCTGCTCGCTCCCCCTCGGCCCGAGGACACGGTGCTGAGCTCCCCGGAGCCTTCGGCGCCCGTGCTGCGCGGCAGCGGAGGCATCGATTTCGAGTGCTGGCGCTGCGGGTTCCCGGTCTGTCGGGGGATGAGCTCGGTCGTGGAGGCGACGAACCGCATCTACCGCTGCCCCTCCTGCACGGCGTTGAACCGCTCCCGGCTCTGACGGGCGGCGGAGCCCGCTCCGGCCGGCCTCAGCCCGTCACGGCCTGGATGATCACCCCGACCGGCATGCTGACGAGGAGGACGACGATCACCGCCCAGGTGACGGCGAGCAGGACCCCGTGCCGGCCGTGCCGGATGGCGGCGCCGAACAGGACGAGCGCCGCTACCAGGAGGACGACACCGGCGTACAGCAGCGCCGGTACATCGATGAGCGTCCCGATGAGGACGAGCGCGTTGCCGAGGTTCCAGCAGAGCGCCTCCCCCACGACGACGCGACCGGGCACCGTCCCGCGGGTGAGGGAGGCCTGCGCCACTCCCAAGGCCACCTGGGCGGCGCCCACGACGAGAACGATGTAGGCCACGGCCCAGCTGGCGTGGTAGCTGGGGCTTCCCGCCGTGACGGCCGACACCAGCCCGCCGCCGACGATCCCGAGCCCCCCGATGACCATGAAGGGCCTCGACGTGCGGTGACCCCACGCGCCGCCCCCTTCGAGGGCCGTGCCGGGTGATGTCATGCCGCTGCCTCCTTCCGAGCAGGCGGTGGCGATCCCACGGTGGGACGGGGGACGACCGGCATCGCTGAGCGGCGGCTCCGCCCCGCCCGCCTGCACCTCAACTCTGACACCACCCCAGGGGCGGTCGGCGCGGGGGCCCCGGATGGGGCGGGGCGGCCGGTGGGCTGCTCAGCGGGGCGCGACCGCCGTGGAAGCGCGGACCACCATCCGCGTGCCGAGCTCCTCCTTCGGCGCGGCCGCGGACGGGTCGTCGCGCACCCGGAGCAGCATCCGCACCGCTGCTGCTCCCAGCTCGGCGATCGGCTGCCGGACGGTGGTGAGGGCAGGAGCGGCCCATTCCGCCTCGGGGATGTCGTCGAAGCCCACGACGCTCAGATCGTCGGGGATCCGCAGCCCCAGCGTGCGGGCGGCGTCGTACACCCCGGTCGCCATGAGGTCGGAGCAGGCGAAGACCGCCGTGGGTCGCGGCCGGCGCTGCAGCAGCTCCAGAGCCGCGACCGCGGCCTCCTCGCGACGCCAGCCGCCGTGAGCGACGGCGACCGGAGCGGCGCCGTCCGTCGACGCCACCGCCGAACGGAACCCGTCGAGTCGAGCACGGCTGTACAGGTGCGCGGGCTCACCGCCGATGGCCGCGAGCCGACGATGCCCGAGTGCCAGGAGGTGCTCCGCCGCGGTCCGGCCGCCCTCCCAGTTCGTCACCCCGACGCTCGGGACGTCGGCCGGGGGCCGGCTCATGGGGTCGATCAGAACGACCGGCACGCCCCCGGCCCGCAGGGCGGCGAGCTGCACGGGTGTCGGGTCGACGAGGGTGATGATCGCGCCGGCCGACCGCCGCCGGAGCACCCGCTGCACCCACTGCCCGTCGCGGCGCGCGATCGTGAGCACGACGTCGTAGTTCGCCTGCGTGGCGGCGTCCTCGACGCCGGTGAGCGCCTGGTTGGCCCAGCTGCCATGCACGTCGCTCAGCACGAAGTCGAGCAGCGGCGGGTCGTCCGCGCGCGGCCGACGACCCTCGGGCGGCGTGTAT
>JAICSU010000018.1 GCA_025936735.1 Amnibacterium sp. | reverse complement strand
GTTCTTGCGCACCTTGCCCACCGCCGTCATCGGCAGGGCCTCGATCAGCTCGAGGCGCTCCGGCAGCTTCTGGACCGCGATCTCCTTGGCCCGCAGGAAGTCCGTGAGCTCCTGCAGGGTCGGGGTCGCTCCCGGGACCGGAACGACGTACGCGCAGGAGCGCTCACCGAGGCGCGCATCCGGCATCGCCACCACCGCGACGTCCCGCACGGCCGGGTGCTGCACGAGCAGGTCCTCGACCTCGCGGCTGGACACGTTGATGCCGCCCCGGATGATGATGTCCTTGATCCGCCCGCTCACGCGGACGAAGCCGTCCGGGTCCATCACCCCCAGGTCGCCGGAGCGGGAGTAGCCGTCGGGGGTGAAGAGCTTCGCGGTCTCGACCGGGTCGTCGTAGTAGCCGAGCATGTGGCTCGGGCCGCGGTAGGCGATGTCCCCGCTGCCGCCGGGCGGCACCTCGTCGCCGTGCTCGTCCACGATGCGGACGGATGCGCCGGGCAGCGCCCGGCCGTCGGAGGTCGCGGATCGCTCGGGCTCGTCGTCGGGGCCGCACATGGTCGTCGTCATGTTCTCGCTGCGGCCGTAGAGGCTGAGCACCGAGCAGGACGGGAACAGGCTGCGGGCGGCCTGAACGACGGATCCGGGGATCGGGGCGCCGGCGCAGACCCAGTACCGCATCGAGCTCATGTCGTGCTCGCCCGGCCGGTAGGCCTGCATGACGGTCGTGAGGAACGTCGTCGAGGTGAACGTGGCGGTGCAGCCGTGCTCGGCGATCCGGCGCAGGCCCTCCTGCGGTTCCCACCGGTCCATGAAGTGGGTGCCGCCGCCGACGAGCAGCGGCATGATCATGCCGGTCACGAACCCCGTCGAGTGGCAGACGGGCGACGGGTTGAAGAAGACGTCGTGCTCGTCGATGCCCATCCGCCTGATCATCGCGATGGCGCTGGCGTGGAGCGTGTTGAAGGTGTGGAAGCAGCCCTTCGGCCGCGCGGTGGTGCCGGACGTGTAGACGATCAGGCACGGGTCGTCCGCACCGGCCGCGGATCCGAGCCGCTCGTCGATCTGCTCGGGGTCCTCGTTCCCGCTCAGCAGCCGCTCGAACGGCACCTCGTCGGTGAGGGCGTCCGGTTCCGCGCTGCGGACGAGCACGGTCGCCCGGAGCGTCGGGACCGCCTCGGCCACCTCGCGGTACATGTCCGCGTGGGAGAACCGGTTGAAGGTCTCGGGCCCGACGAGGGCGACGGCGCCGGAGTGCCCGACGATGTACCGGACCTCCTCCGCGCGGAAGATCGGCATGATGGGCACGATCACGGCACCGAGCCGCGAGAGGGCGACGGCGAGCACGGCGAACTCGGCCCAGTTCGGCAGCTGCACCGCGACGCGGTCGCCACGGTCGACGCCGAGCTCCTGCAGGCCCGCCGCGGCGCGCAGCGCGCGCTCCAGCAGCTCCCGGTAGGTGAGGCGGGACGTCTCGTCGGTCAGGAACAGGCGGTCCGGATGGAGCCGCGCGCGGTCCCGCACGACGTCCGCCAGGACCCGGTCCTGCCAGTGCCCCTCCGCGTAGTACCGGGCCACGTCCTCGGGGCTGTGGGCGCCGAACGCCTCCTGCCGGCCCTGCATCGTCGTCGTGTCCGTGCCTGCCTCCTCGTGTCGTCATCGCCACGCTACTCCGGCGCCCGGCCACCGAGGAGGAGCCGCCGGGGGCAGGCTTGTCGCATGCCGGACGTCTTCTCCCCCGCCGCCCTATCCGACTCCCGCATCCTCGTGACGGGGGGCGGCTCCGGCCTCGGCCGGGCGATCGCGCTGCGGCTCGCCGCGCACGGCGCGGAGGTGCACGTCTGGGGCCGCCGGGGGAACGCCCTCGAGGAGACCGTGACGGCGGTCCAGGCGGCAGGAGGGCACGCGTTCGCGCAGGCGGTCGACGTGCGCGACCCCGCGGCGGTGGACTCGGCGATGGCGAGCCTCTTCGATTCCCACGGCCCGCTCACCGGCGTCGTCAACGGCGCGGCGGCCAACTTCGTCGCCCGCACCGAGGATCTCAGCCCCCGGGCGTTCGAGGCCGTCACCTCGACCGTGATGAACGGCTCGTACTTCGTCACCACGGCCGCGGGCCGGCGCTGGATCGAGCAGGGACTGACGGGGTCGGTCGTCTCGCTGCTCACCAGCTGGATCTGGACCGGGTCCGCCTTCGCGGTGCCCTCCGCCATGGCGAAGGCGGCGGTGCACGCGATGACCATGTCGCTCGCGGTGGAGTGGGCGCGCCACGGGATCCGGGTCAACGCGGTCGCGCCGGGGCCGGTGCCGACCGAGTTCGCGTGGGAGGTGCTCGATCCCGGCGAGGCGGGCGGGAACCGGATCCCCGTGGCGACGGAGGCGGACGGCGTGCCGGCCGGCCGTCACGGCACCGCCGAGGAGGTCGCGGACGTCGTGCTGTTCCTGCTGTCCGGCGCCGCCTCCTACCTGACGGGCGACGCCATCGCGGTCGACGGCGGGCAGCGCCTCGGCGGCCCCGGCACGTTCGCGGGGCTCCGGGCGTTGACCCCCGACGACTGGACGGCGCTGCGGGAGCGCGCGCGGCGAGCCGACTCGGCGAGCAGGGCCGAACGCACCGCCTGATCGGTCAGCCCCGGGTCGCCGCCTCCGCGGCCTCGAGGAAGGCCGCGACCGCGCGCCCGTCCGCGTAGTAGGGATCGCCCTCACCACGGGCCGCCCGGCGACGGTTGTACTCGTAGAGCACGGCGAGCTTGCGGTGGGCGTTCGCGACGTGCCACGGGAGGTCGGTGAGGGCCCGTCCGGAGCGGGCGGCGTAGCGGTCGGCGAGGCCCGCCGCCTCCGGGAAGCCGGGCTCGAGCGCCGCGAGGCCGAAGGCCTGCACGGGGGTCACCGCCCGGTCGCGCTCCGGCCAGGACGCGATCAGGTAGCCGAGATCGGCGAGCGGATCGCCCACCGCGGCGAGCTCCCAGTCGAGCACGGCGGCCACCCGGGCCGGCGGGTCGGGCGCGATCAGCACGTTGCCGAGGCGGAGGTCGTTGTGCAGCAGCACCGCCCCGGACTCCTTCGGCGCGTGCGCGATCAGCCAGGCGTCGAGGTCGGCGAACTCCGGCGGCGGCGTGCCGTCGGCGGACGCGATGAGCCGGCCGAACCGGGCGAGCTGCCGCAGGTTCGCGCCGTCCGGCCGTCCCCGGACGCCGGCGGTGCGCCAGTCGACCTCGTGCAGCGCCACCATCGCGTCCACGAGGCCGTCCGCGATCCGCGACCGCTCGTCGGCGGTCGCGAGCGCCTCCGGTGTGCGGTCGGCGACGACGAGGCCGGGCACGAAGGTCATGACGAAGCACGGGACGTCGAAGACCTCGCCGGCTTCGGCCGTGGCGAGGACCTCGGGCACGGGGACCGCGCTGCCGTGGAGGGCGCCGATGATCCCCGCCTCGCGGAGGACGTCGTTGGCGCCGGGTGGCAGGGGTGGCGCCGGCGGCCGCCGCAGCACCAGTGTCCGGGAGCCGTCGCGCAGGAGGTAGGTCAGGTTCGAGTGGCCGTCCCCCACGGGCTCGACGTGGAAGGGCCCGAGATCGATGCCGTGCGCGGCGAGGAAGCGGGTCACGGCCGCCCGGTGCTCCGGCGTCCAGTCGAAGGGAGCGCTCACGGGGCGCGGAACTGGTCGAGGTACTCCGCCGGCCACTCCGCCTCGAACTGGCCGCTGCCCGCCTCGCCGTCGATGCGCGCCCGGCACGCGCCCTCCATGACGGCGGTTCGGCTGCGTGCGTCCGGGAGCTCGAGCACCCCGAACACGTCGAGCTCGACCCGGGTCGCACCGCCCTCGACGTCGTGCAGGACGGCGGTGAGGCTGCGCTGACGCAGCCCGTCACCGTAGGTGGCCGTGCTGTCGATGGACGAGACGGGGATCGGGCGTCCGTCCCGCAGCACGTACCCGGCGCATCCCCGCTCGCCCCGGGCGATCCAGACCCAGCCGTTCACCGCCCTGCCCGATGCGGTCGAGGCGACGAACCACTTCCAGTGCTGCGGAAGGCGCCAGTCCCGGACGCCCCACGAGTGGTCCCGGTGCCCGAGCCCGTCCAGCCGCACCTCTCGGCCCCCGAACCGCAGCGCGCCGGCGACGCGGCCCGTCTGCTCCATCCGGTCGGTGGCGAACCAGGCCGGGAGCCCGTCGGGGTTCTCGTGGTAGCTGAACGCGTCGTGCAGGCCCTCGAAGGCGAGGTCGAGCTCGACCTGCTCGCCCCGGAGGGCGATGGAGGCGCTCCGGAGGGGTTCGCCGTGCTGCACCGTGAGAGCCTCCAGCCGGAGGTCGGTGAAGTCGTCGTCGTCCTCGAGGCGCCCGCCGCCCCGCTCGACCGCGAGCGGTCGCGTCCCCCAGACGGACGCCTGGTAGCCGGCGCGCCCGCTGCCGGTGACCGTGAGGTACAGCTGGACCGCGAGCTCCTCGTCCGGCAGCACGACCTGCCAGAAGAGGCTGTCGCGCATCCGGCCGCCGGGCTCCGGCCGGTGCCGCAGATCGTCGGCCGCCGACAGCGTCACGGCCGGTCGCCCAGCTCGAGATCGAGCGCGGCGGCCAGGGACGGCAGCTCGCCCCGGGCGCGCAGAGTCCGCTTGCCGATGCGTCCCTCGAGCCGGCCGGGGGCGGCGAGCTCGCGGGCGAGCGCCACGGCCTCGTCGGCCAGCGCATCGGCGGCCACCACCCGGTTCACGAGACCGATGGCGAGCGCCTCCTCCGCGGCGACGACCCGGCCGGTGAAGGCCAGCTCCGCGGCCATGCCGGGCCCGACGAGCCGGGGAAGGAGCCACGAGGTGCCGAGCTCGCCCACGGAGAGCCCGACGCGGACGAAGGCGGCGTTGAGCTTGACGTCGGGCGCCGCGAGGCGCAGGTCCGCCGCGAGGGCGAGCGAGAGGCCGCCCCCCGAGGCCGCGCCGCGGATCGCGGCGACGACCGGGAAGGGCAGCCGGTGCAGCGCGGCGACCGCCCCGCTCGCCCGGTCCTCGAGGTCGAGGAACTCGGGGACGGTCATCCCGGGCAGCGACGGCAGCATCGCCAGGTCGTACCCGGCGCAGAAGGCGCGCTCGCCGGCGCCGGTGAGCACGAGGGCGCGCGTGCCGTCCCGCTCGAGCGTGCGGACGGCGTCCGCGAGCGCGTCGAACAGGTCCGGCGTGAGGCTGTTCATCCGGTCGGGACGGTTGAGGGAGAGCCGGCTCACCCCGTCGCCGAGGTGCTCGAGCAGGACGAGCGGCCCGGTCATCGGTTGCGGAACGCCGGTCGCCGCTTCTCGAGGAACGCGGTGAGGGCCTCGGCCATGTCGTCGGTGCGGGTCAGCAGCGTCTGGCCGCGGTTCTCCAGCTCGAGCGCGGCCGCGTATGAGGGCACCTCGAGGTTCGCCTGGAGCGCCCGCTTCGACAGCCGCACCCCGGCGGGCGCCTGCGCCGCGATCTCGACGGCGAGCTCGACCGCGGCGTCGAGGACGGGCCGGTCCCGCACGACGCGGTTGACGAGCCGCATCGCGGCGGCCTCGTCCGCGCCCACCGTGCGGCCGGTGAAGGCGATATCCGCGGCGTGCGCCGGACCGACGAGGCGCGGCAGCAGCCACGAGGCGCCGAGGTCGCCGGCGGACAGGCCGATGCGCACGAAGGCGCCCGTGAACGAGGCCTCGGGCGATGCGAGCCGGATGTCCGCGGCGAGCGCCAGCGAGAGGCCGCCCCCGGCCGCCGGGCCGTTCACGGCGGCGAGGACGGGCACGCCGACGGCGCGGAGCGCGGCGAACGCCCGGATGCCCGCCTCCTGCCGGTCGAGCATCTCGATCGCCGAGAGCTGCGGCAGCTCCTTCGCCTCGTCGAGGTCGTAGCCGGCGCAGAAGCCGCGGCCGGCACCCGTGAGCACCAGCGCGCGGACCGTGCGGTCGCGATCCACGTCGCGGGCGAGGGTGTCCAGCTCGGCGAACATCGCCACGGTGAGCGCGTTCAGCCGCGCGGGCCGGTCGAGCGTGGCGACCAGGACGCCGTCGGCGGGCCGCGTGACCGTCACCGTGCGGGCGTCCTCGCTCACCGTCACTCCTCCCCCGCGGCGGCCGAGACCGCCTCGGGCAGGCGCACGACCTGGGCCGCGTAGGCGAGCCCCGCGCCGAACCCGAACTGCAGGGCGAGCTGCCCCGCCCGCGCCGTCCCCTCGCGGAGCAGCCGCTCGGCGGCGAGCGGCACGGATGCGGCCGACGTGTTGCCCGTGTCCACGATGTCCTGCGCGACGACGACGTCGTCCCGCATCCCGATGCGCGCACCGAGCTCCTCGATGATCCTGAGGTTCGCCTGGTGCGGGATGAAGACGTCGATGTCGCTCGGGTCCAGCCCGGCGGCGTCGATCGCCTGCCGGGCGACCTTCGGCATCTGCGCGATCGCCCAGCGGTAGACCGAGGGCCCCTGCTGCCGCGCCGTCGGCCACGGGACGGGCGAGCCCGCCTCGGCGTGCTTCACGTCGAGCCAGGTGTGCGTCATCGTGATGACGTCCGCGTGCGACCCGTCCGAGCCCCACACCGTCGGGCCGATTCCGGGCTGGTCGGCGGGCCCGACCACGGCCGCGCCGGCGCCGTCGGCGATGATGAACGAGATGGTCCGGTCCGTCGGGTCGGCGTAGTCCGAGAGCTTCTCGGCGCCGATGACGAGCACGTGCCGTGCGGCTCCGGCGCGGATCATCGCGTCGGCCTGCCCGATCCCGTAGCAGTAGCCCGCGCAGCCGGCGTTGATGTCGTACGCGGCCGCGGACGGCGAGGCGCCGATGCGGGCGGCGACGATCGGCGCCATGGCGGGCGTCGGCTGCATCCAGGAGACGGTCGCCGCGATCACGACGTCGATGTCGGCGGGGTCGATGCCCGCCGCCTCGACGGCGCGGCGGCCCGCCCGCTCGGCGAGGTCCTCGACGTGCTCGTCCCTGGGGGCGCGGCGCCGGGTCACGATGCCGGTGCGGCGGCGGATCCACTCGTCCGAGCTGTCGATGGGGGCGACGAGGTCCTCGTTCGGGGTCGACCCTGCCCCGCGGGCACCGCCGAGCGCCAGGATGCGCGAGAACCCGGCGGTGGGGGCGGCCTGCAGGGTCCGGGACACAGCGCTCCTTCGACGGCTCAGCGACTCTACTCCGGCGCGTCCACCGGCCGGCGGAGCTCCCCCGCACGGCCGAGCAGGTCGACGTGCCACTCCGTCTGGGCGAGCGCCGAGGCCAGACGGTAGTCCGCCATCGCGGCCCATCCGCCGCTCCACCGCAGGCGCGCGGCCACCTCCCACACGGTCGGGGAGCGCAGGGTGTCCAGCGCGGCGGCGACCTCGGCGCTCCGCCGTCCGTGGTGCGCCTCGATCCGGACCCGGCGCTCGCCGAGGGGCCGGAACCGCCGGCCGTGACCCGGCCACGCCTCGTAGTCGTCGTAGGGCCGCAGCCGGTCGAGGGACGCGAGGTACTCGCCCATCGGGTTGCGGCCGGAGGACCCGCCGAGACCGATCCCGGGGTACGCGTCCGGGAGCACGTGATCGCCGGTGAGCACGCTCCCCTCCGCCTCGTGCACGAGGCAGACGGAGCCGGAGGTGTGGCCCGGCGTGTGCAGCACCACGAGCTCGCCGCCGGCGACGCGGAGCCGGTCGCCGTCCTCGAGCACCCGGTCGGCGTGCACCACCGGGTACCGGCGCTCCTCGACCCACCAGCGCACGAGCTCCGCCCTGCGCTCCGGCGGCACTCCCCAGCCGGCGAACCAGGCGGCGGGCACGTCGGTCTGCGGGAGCCCCGTCTCGAGCGCCGACTGGTCGGCCCTGTGCAACGCGATCGGGGCGCCCGAGAGCCCGCGGAGCTCCTCCGCCATGCCGATGTGGTCCGGATGGAGGTGGGTGACCACGACGAGGTCCACGTCGTCCAGGCTGTGGCCGGCTCGGGCCGCACCCGCTTCCAGCAGTCGCCGGTTCTCCTCGGTCCGCCAGGCAGGGTCGACGACGCAGAGACGGCCGTCCGGCCGCTCGAGCAGGTAGGTGGTCGTGGCGCCCGGGTAGTGGGACGAGAACGGCAGCACGAGCGACCAGACGCCGGAGCGGATCTGCTCGAACCGGTCCGTCGACATCGGCATCACCCTACGTCCGGCTCCTCACGTCGCCCGCTCGAGGAGCTCGGCGGTCGCCAGGCCGTCCGCTCGGCGGCGTCGCGCCGCTGGAGCGTCTCGAAGTCGCTGGCCGACCGTCCATGCACACGGCGGTAGATGGAGCCGGCGATCCGCCGACCCTGCGTCTTCGCCAGCTCCGCCTTCCGCCCGGCGTAGTGCTCGTCCACGGTCGCGACCCACAGGGCGAGCCACCGCTCGAAGTGCTTCGCCTCCAGGGGGAACCGCCGGTTCAGGGCGAGGTGCAGCTGCAGCAGGTCCCGCCGGTACCGCTGGGCGTTGAAGAGGACCGTGTCCCAGAAGTCCGTGATGATCGGCAGGTGGTGGTCGAGGTCCATCCGCGCGACGTCGGTGAAGATCGGCCCGATCATGGGGTCCTCGAACACGCGCCGGTAGAACGCGTCGACCAGGACGGCGACGTCGGCCCGGTCCTGGAGGTCGGGAGCCCCGTCAGGCGACACGGAGGTAACGGGCCGGCCGGGTGTGCCGATCGGACTCCCGCGTCCACGAGCCCCGGTACCCGGGAAGCGGATCGACGAGCGTCGCCGGGGCGTCGTCCTGCTCGGGACCGAGCGGGATGAACACCGTGTCCGCGTCCTGGTGCCGGGCGTCCCGGCACATCACCGCTTCCAGGTAGCGGAACTCAGGCATGCGCGCCCCCTTGTACGCGTGCAAGGGTACGCCGACTGGCTTACCGTGGCTCCCATGACCCCAGGATGGGCCCGACGAAGCCGCCTCACGGCGCTGCTCGGGATCGATGTCCCGCTGCTCACGGGGGCGTTCGGCGGCATGTCGTCGGTCGAGCTGACCGCGACGGTCAGCGACCTCGGCGGCCTCGGCGCCTACGGGCTCTACGGCTACTCGCCCGACCGGATCCGCGAGACCGCGGCGAGGCTGCGGGAGGCGACGGACCGGCCGTTCCTCCTGAACGTCTGGGTGATCGACGACGACGATGCCGCGGGCCCCGGCCCCGGCACCGCCGATGCGCCGGCCGCCGTACGGCGCCTCTTCGAGGAGGCGGGCGCGCCGCTCCCGTCGACGCCGGAACGGCTGCTGCCCTCGTTCGCCGATCAGGTCGACGCTCTGGTCGACGTGGCTCCCCCGGTCGCGGGCTTCGTCTTCGGGCTGCCCGGTGAGGACGCGGTGCGGCGGCTGCACGAGGTCGGCACGGCGGTGATCGGCACGGCGACGACGGGGCAGGAGGCCGCCGCCCTGGAGGCGGCCGGCGTGGACGCGGTGATCGCGAGCGGCGCGGAGGCGGGCGGTCACAAGCCCTCGTTCCTGTCCCCGCCGGAGGACGCGCTGATCGGCACGATGGCTCTGGTCCCGCAGGTGGTGGACGCCGTCACGGTGCCGGTCATCGCCGCGGGCGGCATCGCGGACGGGCGCGGGGTGGCCGCGGCGCTGCTGCTCGGCGCGGAGGGGGTGCAGGTGGGCACCGCCTTCCTCGCCACGGAGCAGTCCGCCGCGCCCGCCGCCTACCGGGCCGCGCTGCGATCCGAGCGGGCGAGCCGGACCGTGCTGACGCGCGCCTCGAGCGGCCGGCCGGCCCGGGGGATCGCGAACCGGCTCACGGAGCTGCTCGGCGACGACGTGGCGCCCTTCCCCCTGCAGAACTGGTTGACGGGCAGGATCCGCGCCGCCGCGGCCGAGCGCGGCGACGCGGAGCTCATCGCCCTCTGGTGCGGTCAGGCGGCCCCGCTCATCACGGAGACCGACGCCACGGCCCTCTTCACCCGCCTCGTGGAGGACGCCGACCGGCTGCTCTCGCAGAACGCCGGCTGATGGTCTCCGTCGAGCTCTTCTCGTACGCCGACGCCCACGGCACGGGCCCCGTCGACCGGCTGTACGCGGAGCTCGTGGAGCAGGCGGAGCTCGCGGACTCCCTCGGCTACGAGCGCCTCTGGCTGACCGAGCAGCACCTGGACGCGCCCGGGCGGGTCCCGGATTCCCTCCAGATGCTCGCGTTCCTCGCCGCTCGCACCCGGCGGATGCGGCTCGGCACGGGCGTGCTGCCCGCCGCGGTGCACCAGCCGGTGCTGCTGCTGGAGTCGGTGCTGCAGCTCGACGTGTTGAGCGGCGGCCGGCTGGATCTCGGGATCGGCAGCGGGTCCGAGGCGGGGCGGATCCTCGATGCGGTCGGCACGAGCCCTGCGGACACCGCCGAGCGCACCCGCGAGCTCTACCGCATCATGGAGCAGGTCCGCCCCGGGGGCCGCGTGCGCGTCCGGGACGGCGACGGCGAGCTCGAGGTGGACCTCGACCCGGCCCCGACGCGCCCCCTGCTCGAGCGGGTGTGGACCGCCGCGGGCGGATCCGCCCTCCCGCTGACCGAGCGCTACCGCACGGGCCTGCTCCTGCCGAGACCGATGCCGCTCGCCGCCCGCCGGAAGCTCGCCTCCGCCTACCTCGCCGCGGTTCCCGAGGGACGCATCGTGCACTTCAAGGGAGGGCTCGTGGCGCGGACGGAGGACGAGGCGCGACGGCGTGCGGCGGGATTCGTGCAGAACTACGCCCGCCGGTACCTCGACACGACCGTGGGCGGCCCGGACACCGAGGGCTTCACGGAGGCTCTCGACCGCCTCGACTTCGCCGTCGGCACCCCGGCCCAGGTCGCGGACCGCATGGTCGCGTGGGTCGAGGGCTTCGGCCCCGACGACGGCGTCGCGATCCAGTTCGGCGGCCCTGCGGTGCAGCAGGAGCACGTGCTCGCCTCGCTCGAGCTGTTCGCGCCGCAGATCGCCGCGCTCAGGGCGGTCAGGACGAGCTGCTGACGTGCTCCCGCTCCGCCTCGGGCAGGACGGCGGTCGGCCGCGGGTCGGCGCGGAGGAAGGGTGACGGCTCCGGCCCGGGATGCCGGCGCCGTTGCACGAGCAGCAGCACCAGGCCGATCGCGACGGCGGCGAACGACGCCCAGTCGTTCGCGGGGATGCCGAGGAACGCGTCGCTCGTCGGGTCGATCCGGATCGCCTCGAGCCAGCTGCGGCCGAGCCCGTACCAGATGAGGTAGGTGGCGATCGCGCGGCCCCACTGCAGCGAGGTGCGCCGCTCCAGCAGCAGGATGATCGCCACCCCGACGAGGTTCCAGATGATCTCGTACAGGAACAGCGGGTGGAACAGCGTGCCGGGCGGGGTGCCGGGCGGGATGTGCGGGTTCGTGGGCTCGATCTGCAGCCCCCAGGGCAGCCTGGTGGGCAGGCCGAAGAGCTCGTGGTTGACGTAGTTGCCGAGCCGGCCGATGGCCTGCGCGACGAGCATCCCGGGCGCCATCGCGTCGGCGAAGGACAGGAACCGCACGCCGGCTCGGCGGGTGGCGATCCAGATCCCCAGGGCGCCGCCGAGCATCGAGCCGTAGATCGCGTTGCCGCCGTCCCAGATCGCGAACACGTTCCAGAGGTCGTCGCCCGGGGCGAAGTAGTCGCCGGTGTGCGTGAGCACGTGGTAGATCCGGGCGGCGACGATGCCGAGCGGGACCGCCCAGAGCGCCGCGTCGACAACGAACCCCGGGGCGATCCCCCGCGCCCTCAACCGCCGCTGCGTGATCAGGATCGCGGCGACGATCCCGGCCAGGATGCACAGCGCGTACGTGTGGATGGTCAGCGGACCCACCCGGAACGACGCCCACGAGAGGGGTGGGCTGGGCAGCGCGGCGAGTATCGGCATGGTCCCCTTCCGCCCGGAGGGGCGGGATCGCGGAGGACGACGCCATCGCGCTCGCCCCCGACGAATTTACCCGAGCGCGGAGGGCCGGTCGGCCGCTGAGGCGCTCATGAGGGCGCGCACCTCGACCCTCCGGTTGCAGGCCTTCGATCCTTCGGCCGCGAGCCGCAGCGCGGTCTCCCGGTCGGCGGCCTCGACGATCCACAGGCCGCTCACGTACTCGGAGAGCTCGGCGAACGGGCCCTCGCTGACGAGCCCCTTGCCGTCGCGGTTGTCGAGCACCGCCGCCTCGCGGGGTGCGGCGAGGCCGCCGAGGAGGACGAGCCGTCCCTCGGCCTCCAGGGTGTCGTTGAAGGCGTCGATCGCCGCCATCTCGGCCTCGGTGCCGGTCCCGGTCCCGTCGTCGAGGACGGAGATCATGTACTGCATGTCGGTTGCTCCCTGCGGATCGGGGCCCCCTTCGCGGGGAGCCGCTCACCAGGACGACGAACTCCCGGGGCCCGGGAGGACACGGTCGCGCCACGTGGTGCCTCCCATCCTGACGGACCCCCGGGAGCGCGAGACGAGCAGGATCCGAGAAGCGCTGCCGTGCTCTCCGGCTTAGCGTCGATGCATGACCACCACCAGCAGCAGCACCGACGACATCGACACGGCCGGCTCGGGTGCCGGGTTCACCGCGGAGGAACGCGCCGCCATGCGGGACCGCGCCGCGGAGATCAAGGCCGCGAAGCGGTCCAAGGGCGGGAAGGCGGACGGCGAGGCCGAGCTGCTCGCGAAGATCGCGGCGATGAACGACCGGGACCGGGCCATGGCCGAGCGGTTCCACGCCCTGATGACGGCGATGCCGGGCGATCTGGCGCCGCAGACCTACTACGGGATGCCCGCGTACGCGAAGGACGGCGTCGTCGTCTGCTGGTTCAAGCCGGGCGGCAAGTTCCGGATGCGGTACTCGACGCTCGGCTTCAGCGACAAGGCGCGGCTCGACGACGGCGACATGTGGCCGTCCGAGTACGCCCTGCTCACCTGGAGCGACGAGGTCGAGGCACGGATCACCGAGCTCGTTCAGCGCGCCATCGGCTGACGCCCGGCGTGCCGGTGAGCGCGAGCGAGATCACGACTGCCGCCATCAGGAGGGCGCCCACCGCGAACGCCGGCAGGTAGCGCTCGGCGCCCGCGAGCGTCGGCACGGCCGGCAGCAGCGTCGCGTAGAGCGCGACGCCGACGACCGACCCGGCGGTGAAGGCGATGTTCTGCAGGGCGCCCGCGGCGCCGGCGTCCTCGGCCGGGACGTGGAGCAGGGACGCGTTCGAACCGCCCACGTACGCGGGCCCCATGCCGACACCGAAGAGGACGAGACCGGGGGCGAGCAGTACGGCCCCGTCGCCCAGCGTCATCACGACGAAGCAGGCGCCGGCTCCGCCGAGCATCAGCAGGCCGATCGCGGCGAGCGCGGGCGCGCCGAGCCGCGGGACGAGCCGTCCCGCCACCCAGGAGGATCCGACCGACGTGACCGTCATGACGCCGGCGGCGGCCGCGAAGCCGAGGGCGGTCCAGCCGAGCTGCCGCTGCGTGAACAGGGTGAGCGCGAACAGCAGGCCGTCGACCGTGAGCCCGGCGGCCACGAGGGCGGTGAGCCCCCCGGCGACGCGGGGCAGCCGCAGCAGCCGCAGGGGCAGGGCGGGGGATGCGGCCGACCGCTCGAGCAGCACGAAGGCGACGAGGGCCCCGGCGCCGCCGAGCGTCGCGAGGACGGAGACCGGAGTCACGCCGTGCTCCGGGATGCCGGTCAGCCCGTAGATCACCGCGGCGGCGCCGAGCGTGAAGGTGACGAGCCCGGCGAGATCGAGGCGTTCCCGGGCTCGCCGCGGCATCCGCGGGAGCACGAGCATCGCCGCGACGCCGAGCAGCAGCCCGCAGGGCACGTCGATCAGGAACACCCACCGCCATCCGATCGCCCCGGTGAGCAGCCCGCCGATCAGCAGGCCGGCCGTGGCGCCGATGCCGCTCACCGTCGACCAGACGGCGAGCGCCCTCGTGCGCTCGGTCCGCTCGGTGAAGGAGGAGAGCAGCACGGCCAGGGCGGCGGGGACGACGATCCCGGCGGCGATGCCCTGCAGGACGCGGCAGCCGAGCAGCACCGCGTAGCGGTCCGTGACGGCGCAGCCGAGGGACGCGAGCGTGAATCCCGCCAGGCCGAGCAGGAACATCCGCCGGCCTCCGTACCGGTCGGCGAGGTTCCCGCCGATGAGCAGCACCGCTCCCCCGGGCAGCGTCGCGGCCGTGAAGAGCCACTGCAGCGCGGTCGGGTCGAGGTGCATCGCGCCGCCGATGGCGGGCGATGCCGCGAACACGCTGGTCGTGCCGAGCACGTCGAGGAAGAACGCGCCGCAGAGGGTGAGCAGCAGGCCGCGTGGACGGGCGGCTCCGGGCATGTGCTCCTCCGATCGGCCGCGACGCGGCCTCACCCGGATGACGAGCGCCGACGGCCCGAGAGGACACTCGGGCGATCCGGTGTCGGTGGATCGTCCGTACGATGGCGCATCCCCGTCCCACGCCCGATCGACGCGTCCGCACCCCTGCCGTGCGCCATACCGGCCTGCGCGGAGGCAGCCGCGCGGCCCGACGTGCTCCCGCTGTGCGCCGCTCACCTGGCGGCGGCCGCCGAGGTGCACGGGGCCGCGTTCGGCGTCGCCGACCTGCTGCCCGCCCCCTGCCGACTCTGCGGTTCCCGCATCGGCGTCCGGTACCCCTCGGGGTGGAGCTGCGCCGTGTGCGAGTGGCCGTACGGCGAGCATCCCGACGGGGAGCTGCCGCCGCCGCGGATCGACATCGTCTACTACCTGGGCTTCGGCGATCGGGTGAAGATCGGCACGACCGCGAACCCCCGGCAACGCTTCGCCGCGATCCGCCACGAGGCCGTGCTCGCGTTCGAGCGGGGCGACCGCAGGCTCGAGCAGCGACGCCACGCGCAGTTCGCGGAGGAGCGGGCCGGATCGAGCGAGTGGTTCGAGGTGAGCGACCGGCTCCGGGCGCACGTGGACGTGCTCGCCGGGGGCGTGGATCCGTGGGATCGCTGGCGTCGCTGGGTCGCGGAGGCGATCGCGACCCGGTGAGCACGGGCGCGCCGCCGGTTCAGCCGGCGAGCGCGAGGACCGGATCCACGAGCGCCTCGTAGGCCGGGTCGACGGGCCGCCCCACCAGCTCGTCGGTGACCATCCGGAAGAGCAGCGCCCGTACGAGGTACTGAGGGAAGGACGGATCGGCGCCGGCGGTCGAGAGCAGCCCGGGAGGCGCTCCGCCGAACGCGACCCCGTCGACGCAGAGCACCGCGACGGACCACTCGACGGGCCGCGCGTAGAGGGAGAGGTCGATCACGCCGGGCGGCAGGCCCGGGTGGAGCAGCGTGTTCCCCGCCAGGTCGCCGTGCACGACGGCCGCCGGCGCCGTCACCGCCGTCCGGACCCCGGCGAGCCGGTGATCCCGCAGCGGGCCGTCGTCCTCCCCCCACGCGATGCGATCCGCTCGCGCCCACGGGTCGTCGCGCGACGGCAGCGTGGCGGGGTCCAGGGAACGGAAGGCGTGAGCGAGCTCCCGGGCGACGCGGACCCGCTCGGCCCACCGGCCGGTGGGGGCGGAGCCGGCCAGCCATCCGGTCGCCGCCCAGCCCTCGACGAGGAGGGAGCCGTCGCGGGCCCGGACGGGGAGCGCGAGACGCACCCGCTCCTGCGACGCGACGGTCGGAGCGGCGGCGTCGAGCCAGGCGAGGGTCGGGAGGGCCTCGCTGCCGCTCGGCTTCAGCACGAGATCGCCGGCGCGCCAGGAGGTGCGCTGGCCTCCCGGGAGCGGGGCGGGCGGCCCGGTGACGCCGAAGGCGCGGAGGACGGCCTCCGGAGGCGGTCGCGTCACGGGCTCAGGCCCGGCGCCTCGCCCGCCACCGCTGCCGCCAGGTCATGGCGGCCTGCTCGGCGGCCTCGCGGCGTCGCTCCTCGTCGGCGGCCCTCCACCGATCCGCTCGGCGCTCCCGCCACGCCGTCACCTCCGCTTCGACGTCGCGAGGCGCGGTCACGACCGGCGGGCCGCCCAGCAGCTGCCGCCGCGCCTCCCGCACCCGCCGATTGAAGTCCTCGAGCACCTCGCGCACGGCGGTCTCGGCCGCGATGCCGTCGAGCCGGCCCTGAAGGGCCGCGTCCTCGGTCCGCAGCGTCAGGGCGGGCGGTCCGAGCCCGGTGAGGCCCTCGCGTTCGATCTTGCGGCGGATCCACCAGTCCGGATCCCGCACCGCGTTCAGCCCGGTCAACGGCTTGCCCGCGCCCGGCAGGCCGTCGAAGTCCCCTCGGCGCTGCGCCTGCTGGATCGCGATCTCGACGATCTGCGCCCGCTGGTCCATCGTCGGCTGCCCGGTGTTCGACGTCTCCTCGTCCGGCTCCGGCGCGGGGGCACGCTCGAGCCCATACCGTGCGGCGGCCAGCCGCGCATCCGTGGGTCGCTTCGTCGTCATGAGGAGTCCGGTTCGCGTCCACCGTAACCGCTCACCGCCGCCGGAACGCCCGCACCAGCGCGACCACGACGACGACGAGCGCGCCGAGCAGGATCAGCAGCTGCACGACGAGCCAGGGCGTGCCGCCCATCACCGTCCGTCGGTCCTCGGCATGGCGCCATTCCACACCCTTCTGCCCGCCCTCGGCCCGTGCTCCCGCGGGTCCCGACAGTCCCAGGGAGACCCAGGTTCACCCCGTTTACGAACGGCGCGAACGGGCGTACCGTCCGCACATGGCGCAGGAGCCTCTCCGGCGCCCCCGACGCTCTCGGATCCACGACGCCGGGGTGCGCTTCGTGACGTCGTGGGCCCGGCGGTACACGCGGCGGGTCCCACCGCGCCTTGCGGAGCGTCGCCGGGACGAGGTGTCGTTCGAGCTGTGGGAGTGCTCGATCGCGAAGGACCGCTACGGCTGGACCGGCCCCCGCGCCGGGTGCTCGCTGATCCTCCGCACGGTGCTCGGCATGCACCGCGATCTGGCCTGGCGCCGCGCGGCCATCGAGAACGGCGTGCCGCTGCTGGCGCCCGTCCGCCTGATCAGCCGGCGCCGGCGGCCGCGCGTCTGGATCCCGCTGCAGCTCGGGCACACCTTCGACCAGACCAACGGGGCGATCGACGACGAGGTGGCCCTGCCCTACGAGCGGCCGAGCCGGTCGTTCGGCGCCGCCGGCAACGCCTTCGGAGCGCAGGGCGGGTTCTGACCGGCGGGTTCTGACCGGCGCGGTCAGACGGCGAGGCGTCCGCGCGGTCGCGCGAATCCGAGCAGGAACGCGAGCAGCGCGAGCAGCACCGCTCCCGCGCCGGCGAGCGGGACGTCCTGGGCCCCAGCGCCGAGCGCGACCGCCCCGAGCACCGGCGCGAGGGCGATGCCGACGTACATCGCGGTCGAGTACCACGAGAGCGCGAGCCCGGCCGATGCGGGATCGATCGCGACGAGCCGGTGCTGGATCGGCACGCCGGCGGCGAAGGCCCCGACGCCCCAGACGCCGAAGGAGACGGCGAGGACCGGGAAGGACCCGCGGACGACGGGCAGGAGGAGGTAGACCACGAGCATGATGCCGATGGCGACGACCGCGACCGTGCGGCTGCCCAGCCGGTCGGTGTAGCGGCCGGCGAGCACCGTGCCGATGATGCCTCCGCCCCCGTAGACGAGCAGCAGCACGGCGAGCAGACCCCCGTTGCCGGCGGTCGCCGGACCGGCGACCGGCGCGCTGAAGATGTAGACGACGTTGAACCCGGCGGTGACGAACAGCGTCGCGACCAGGGCGAGCAGCACCCGCCCCCGGCGCAGCAGCCCGAACCGCTGCGGCAGCCGGATGGCGGGGCCGGTCGGCACGCCGCGCACGATCCCGGCGATGGCGATGCTGAGCACCAGGCCGAGCACCGACAGGGCGGCGAGCGGCAGGCGCCATCCGCCGGTCGATGCGAGCGCGGTCCCGATGGGCGACCCGATGGCGGTCGCGAGGGTGAACCCGAGCGCCGCGATCGCCAGAGCGCGCCCCCGCTGGTCGGCGGGCAGCATCGCGGGTGCGGCCGCCGTCGCGGCGGGGACGAGGGCCGCGCCGCCCAGCGCCGCCACGACGCGGCCGGCGGTGAAGGCCGTGAGGTCGGGTGCGACCGCCGTCACGGCCGTCCCTGCGGCGACGAGGAGCATGCCGGTGGCCATCAGCCGGGTCCGCGGCACGCTCGCGAGCACGGTGGACACGACGGGCGAGGCCACCGCGACCACGACCGCGTACCAGGTGATCGAGTAGCCCACCGCGGCCGTCGGCACCCGGAAGTCGGCGGCGATCCGTGGCAGCACGCCCGCGATCACGAACGCGTTCGTGCCGACGACGAAGAGTCCCGCGGCCAGCAGCCCGAGGCGGATGCCCGCGAGGCGCGGCGTATACGATCGTTCGACGGTCGTCATACGATCACTCTAACTCATAGTTCGACAGATGTCGAACGATCGGAGGAGCATGGAGCAGTACCCGTCGCCGGACATGGCGGACGTGCAGCTCGTCACCGTGCTCTCCGCCCTCGCCGACCCCATCCGGCTCGACATCGTGCGGGCGCTCGCCGACGGACGGCCCCATCCGAAGACCGCGGAGGTTTGGCACTTCGACGTGCAGAAGTCGACGCTCTCGCACCACTTCCGGATCCTGCGCGAGGCCGGCCTGACCCGCACCATCGTCGATGGCCGCTCGCACGCGATCCAGCTCCGCCGAGCGGAGCTCGACGAGCGCTTCCCCGGCCTGATCGCCTCGCTCGTCGACGCCACCGCCTGAGGGGCCCCCGGAGGCGCTACCGGCGATCCGGTGCGAGCGCGAGGGCGACCGCCTGCGACCGGTCACGCACCTGCAGCTTCGCGAAGATCGCGTTGATGTGGCTCTTCACCGTCGGCACCGACAGGTGGAGTCGCGCCGCGACCTCCGCGTTGGTGCGACCGGCCGCGACATGCAGGAGCACCTCCGCCTCCCGGGGAGTCAGTGCGGTGAACCGCTCGCGCAGCCCCTCGACCGTCGGGGCCGAGGCCGGCGAGAAGCCGCGGACGAGCCGCTCCCCCACCTCGGGCGCGAACGTGGCCTGCCCGGAGGCGGCCGCTCGAACGGCGGCGACGAGCTGGCGACGGCCCGCGTCCTTCGTCAGGTAGCCGCGGGCGCCGGCCCGGAGCGCCCCCGCGATGGAGGCGTCATCGGCGTAGGTCGTGAGCACGAGCACGGCGGTGCCCGGCACGGCGGCCAGGATCCGGGACGTCGCCTCGGCGCCGTCGAGCAGCGGCATGCGCAGGTCCATGAGCACGACGTCGGGGCGCAGCTCCCGGGCCGCCCGCACCGCCTCGACGCCGTCCGCCGCCTCGGCCACGACCTCGAGATCCGCCTCGAGGCCGAGCAGCGTGACGAGGCCGTCCCGCACGACGGCCTGGTCGTCGGCGACGACGATCCGGGTGACGCTCACCGCGGCACCCGGACGTCCACGACGAACCCGCCGTCGGCGAGCCGCCAGCTCGCCTCCCCGCCGGCGGCGGACGCGCGCTCACGGAGGCCGGCCAGGCCGCGGCCGGCTCCTCCGCCCCCGGAGGGGTGATCGGAGGGCGGCGTCCGAGCGGCGAGCGCGGCCGTGTCCGGCTCGAAGCCGAGGACGAGGTCGGTGCGCACACCGGGCGCGTGCCGGCGCGCGTTCGACAGCGCCTCCTGGGCGGCCCGCCGGAGGGCGCCGGCCGACTCCGCTCGCACCGGGCCCGGCGTCCCCGTCACGGTCAGCTCCGCCATCCCGCCGAGCGACCGGTGGAGGTCGACCAGCTCCTCGATCGCGCGGGGCAGGTCCGCGGCCTCGTCCGGCTCCCGCAGCGCGTCGACCGCGCGGCGGGCCTCTTCGAGCCCTTCCCCCGCCAGTCCTCGAGCCGCCCTCACCCGCGCGTTCGCCTCGGTCGCCCGGCCGGCCTCGAGCAGCGCCTCCACCGCGTCGAGCTGCAGGACGAGGCCGCCGAGGCTCTGGGCGAGCACGTCGTGGAGGTCGCGGGCGATGCGGGACCGCTCCGCGAGCGCGGCGGACCGGGCATGCTCCTGCGCCATCTGCACCTCCTGCTCGAGGAGGCGCCGCGACTGCTGCTCGGCGATCCGGGTCTGGCCGCGGCTGACGCCGATCGCGACCGCCAGCGCAAGACCCGCGAGGCAGCCGAGCAGCACGCCGATCGTGCCCCCGCCGGCGAGGAGGCCCAGTCCCACGAGGACGGCCGAGAGAAGCGGCAGCGCGATCGCGAAGGCCGCGGAGCGGCCGGGGGCGGAGATGACCGTGATCACGGCGACGAGGGCCGGTACGAGGCCCGTCACCTGCGTCGGCACTCCCGTCACCGAACCGAGCACGACGATTCCGGTGAGGAGCGCCCATCGGGGTGCCTGCGGCACCCGGCGGGGCAGCACCCCGAGCAGGACCCACAGCAGGGCCGAGGCGGCGGCGAGCACGGCGGCCCAGGGCGGATAGGACGGGCTCCGGAACGCGATCAGCACGAGGATGATCACCGCACCGAGGATCCTGAGCGTGCGGCTGAGCGCCGGGCGTGGGAGCGGCTCGGGCCCGGTCATGAGGTCATCGTCGCGCGAGCTGCGGCATGCCGCCGACCCGGGCGAGCACGACCGCAGTACGCGCGACCCGGTTGAGCGCGATGACGAGCAGCACGACGCCGGTCGACTCGACCGCCACCGCCCCGACCGCGTGCCCCAGCACGGCGACGCCGATGCGAGCGACGATGAGGACCGCCCATAGGGCGACGCCCACCCACCCCGTGCGCTGCTCGAGCGTCGGGGCCTGCTCACCGGAGTTCAGCGGAACGGGCGCCGAAGTGACCGGCCGGAACGTCGTGATGCGCCCCATCAGTGCGCCGGTGCCGAGGGCGATCAGCGACTCGACGAGCAGGAGTGCCACGTCCTCGACGGACAGCCGATGGGTGCCGCTGCCGAGGAGGCTGAACGCGCCGATGGCGCCGAGGATCAGAGGGGACCGCCACATCCGGCTCGGCCGGACGAGCGTCCAGGTCAGCTGGCGGACGCACAGCAGGGCGATGACGGCGAGGCCGATGATCACGTCGGCGAGCGTGGTGAGGGTCATGCGGAAAGCCTGCGGCGGGCCTCGGGGCCGGACCACCACCCACGGGTGGATACCGGGTGGAACTCCCGGGCTACGGCCCGATGGTGAGGACGGCCGCCACGACCGCCGCCACGAGGCCGGCGAGGACCGCCATCGAGGACCAGGCACCGTGCGGGAGGTGCGGTCCGGTCGTCGGATTCGTCATCCGTTCCACCTCCCTGTCGAATTCGTGGGTGATCAGGAGATCAGCACTGTCCCACCGGTCGCTGCATCCGGCCCGGTGGTTCGGTCACGAATCGGTAGCGATTCGGCGAGAGCTCGCCAGGACGGCTGCTCGGCGCCGCTGCTCGGCCCCCTGGGATGATCGGCGGTGAACGGAGGTCGGGACATGGAGTTCGACGGGATGGCAGCGGTCGTGACGGGCGGGGCGAGCGGCATCGGTGCCGCGACGGCGCGCACCCTCCTGGAGCGGGGCGCCCACGTGGCCGTGCTCGATCTGAGGACCGACGGGGCGCCGGAGGGAGCGCTCGCGGTCGCCTGCGACGTGACGGACCCGGAGCAGGTCGAGGCGGCGATCGCCCGGGCCGTCGCGGAGCTGGGCGGCCTCGACGTGCTCGTGAACAACGCGGGCATCGGCGCGGCCGGCTCCGTCGAAGCGAACGACGACGAGGAATGGCACCGCGTGCTCGACGTCAACGTGGTCGCGATCGCCCGGGTGACCAGGGCCGCGATGCGGCACCTGCGTCGTTCCGAGCACGCCTCGATCGTCAACACGTGCTCCGGAGCGGCCCTCGTCGGCCTGCCGAACCGGGCGCTGTACAGCGCGACGAAGGGGGCGGTCGCCGCGCTCACGGTGGCGATGGCCGCGGACCACGTGCGCGAAGGGATCCGGGTGAACGCGGTCGCGCCCGGCACGGCCGACACCCCGTGGGTCGGGCGCCTGCTCGACGCGGCCGAGGACCGGGAGGCGGCGGCCGAGGCCCTGCGAGCGCGGCAGCCGATCGGGCGGCTCGTCACCGCCGAGGAGGTCGCCGACGCCATCGCCTACCTCGCCTCGCCTCGCTCCGGGTCGACGACCGGCGTGGTGCTGCCGGTCGACGGAGGGATGGCCTCGCTGCGGATCTGACGGGCTGGATCAGTCGGCGACGTAGGCGAGGCCGTCGATCTCCACCAGCATCGCCGGATCGGGGAGACCGGTGAACACGGTCGTGCGCGCGGGCAGCACGCCGCTCGGCGAGTGCTCCTTCGCGAACGCGGTGTACGCCTCGTTCATGTCCGCGAAGAGCGCTCGGTCCGTCAGGTAGACGCGCAGCATCACGAGGTCGTCGAACGAGCCGCCGCCGGCCTCCAGCACCGCCGTCACGTTGGCCAGCACGAGAGAGGTCTGCGCGGCGACGTCCCCCGGGTGACGGTACTCACCGGTCGCCGGGTCGACGGGTCCCTGGCCCGACACCTGCAGCAGCGGACCCCGCCGCACCCCCTGGCTGAACGCGTGCGCCGGCGCGGGCGCCTCCGTCGTGAGCACCGCTCGCTTCGCCTCCATCGGCACCTCCTTCTGTTCGGCCAGGCTATCGACGTCCGGATGCGGTGGAATCGTCGGGTGCCACCATCCGCCTCCCTCGTCCTCGGTCCCGAGCACAAGTCCATGCCGCCGTCGGCATGGGGTCTCAGCCGTGAGGCGTTCCTCGGGACGGGCCCCCGGCTGGCGGACCTCGCCACGCCGATCCTCGCCATCGACGACGGCGCGGTGACCGCCAACACGGCGGTGATGGCCGGCTGGGCCGCCGAGCACGGCCTCCTGCTCGCGCCCCACGGCAAGACGAGCATGGCGCCGGCGCTGTGGCAGCGCCTGCTCGACGCGGGTGCCTGGGGGCTGACCCTGGCCACCCCCTGGCAGGTGCAGGTCGGCCGCCGCGCCGGCGTCCGCCGCATCCTGCTCGCCAACGAGCTCGTCGACCCCGTCGGGATCCGCTGGCTCTGCGGCGAGCTCGACCGCGACCCCGACTTCGCGTTCCTCTGCTGGGCCGACAGCGAGGACGCCGTGCGGCTCCTGACGGACGCCGTGCGGGCCGCCGGGCCCCAGCGCCCGATCGACGTGCTGGTCGAGCTCGGCGGGGCGCGGGGGCGCACCGGGGCCCGGTCCCTCGACGAGGCGCGGCGCGTCGCCGCCGCCATCGAGCGCAGCGGCGTGCTGCGGCTCGCGGGAGTGGGCGGGTACGAGGGTGCCCTCGCCCACGACCGCTCCCCCGCGTCGCTCGCCGTCGTCCGCGGGCACCTCGAGCGGATGCGCGACCTCGCGCGCGAGCTCCGCCGCCGCATCGACCGGCCGGTGATCAGCGCCGGCGGCAGCACCTACTTCGACCTCGTCGCCGAGGTGCTCGGCCCGGAGTCCCGCACGTGCACGGTGATCCTCCGGTCCGGCGCCTACCAGCTGCACGACAGCGGCTTCTACGCGACCGTCTCCCCGTTCGGCCGCGACGGCGCCGACCGCCGCCTCCTGCCGGCCCTGTCGCTGTGGAGCCGGGTGCTGTCGCGACCCGAACCGGATCTCGCGATCCTCGACGCCGGCCGGCGAGACGCCCCCTTCGACGAGGGCCTGCCGGTCCCGGAGCTCGTCCGCGACCGCCCCGACGGTGCCGACGCCCTCGCCGGCGCAGCGGTGACGGCGCTGAACGACCAGCACGCCTTCCTCCGCCTCGACCCGGCCCGATCCGCGGACCTCGTGGTCGGCGACGTCGTCCGGCTCGGGATCTCGCACCCGTGCACCGCCCTCGACAAGTGGCGGCTGCTGCCCGTCATCGATTCGGCCGACACGAGGGAGCCGCGCGTCATCGACCTGGTGGAGACCGTGTTCTGAACGCGGACGAGGGCCCGACCAGGTCGGCTCGATAGCATTCGAAGCCCATGGAGATCGTCATCCTCCCCGACCCCGGCGCCGTCGCCCGGTTCGGTGCCGCCGTCCTCGCCGATACGGTGCGGAGGGACCCCGACGCGGTCCTCGGCCTCGCCACCGGTTCCTCGCCCCTCGGCATCTACGAGCAGCTCGCCGCGCTCGTGCAGGCGGGCGAGCTCGACGTGGGGCGCGCGTCCGGCTTCGCCCTGGACGAGTACGTGGGCATCCCCGAGGATCACCCGCAGAGCTACGCGTCGGTGATCCGCACGGAGGTCGTCGAGCCCCTCCGGATGGATCCGTCTCGCGTGCACGTGCCCGACGGCCGCGCCGCGGACATCCCGGCCGCCTGCGCGGCGTACGAGGCCGCGATCCGCGAGGCCGGCGGGGTGGACGTGCAGATCCTCGGCATCGGCGCGAACGGCCACATCGGCTTCAACGAGCCGACCTCGTCGTTCGCGTCGCGCACCCGCATCAAGACGCTGGCGCCCCGTACGCGCGCCGACAACGCCCGCTTCTTCGACGACCCCGACCAGGTACCGACGCACTGCCTGACCCAGGGCCTCGGCACGATCATGGATGCGCGTCACCTGCTGCTCGTGGCGCAGGGCGAGGCGAAGGCCGACGCCATCGCCGCGACCGTCGAGGGGCCGGTGAGCGCGATGGCGCCCGGCTCGATCCTGCAGCACCACCCGACCGTCACCGTGGTCGTCGACGAGGCCGCCGCATCGAAGCTGCGCCTCGCGGACTACTACAAGCACGTCTTCGCGAACAAGCCGGAGTGGCAGCGGATCGCCGTTCCCCAGCCCTGAGCGCCGCCCCGTCCGGGCGCATGCCTCAGCCGGCGAGCACGACCGACTGAACGGCGCGTTCGACCGCGGATCGGGCACGGGCCACCACGTCGGCCGCCGCGCCGGACGCCCGCAGGACCAGGGCGGCCGCACCGACGATCGGCGGCGCCGTGACGAGCTCCAGGTGCGCCCGTGGGGCGCGGACCGCGAGCCCGTCGCGGATCGGATCGAGCAGCAGCGGGTCCCCCGCCGCCAGCACGCCGCCGCCCAGCACCACCGGCACCGCCGCGTCGAGCAGGTCGAGCCGCCGCAGCGCCGTCGTCGCCAGGAGCAGGATCTCGTCGGCCTGCTGCGCCACGTCGGCCAGGGCGAGCGCCTCGCCCGCCCGCGCCGCGGTGAAGAGCAGGGGCGAGAGCTCCGCGATCCGGCGCTGCGGGATGCGGCCGAAGTGCAGCCCCTCCGTGACCTCGCGCACCGTCGACAGGCCGAACAGCTCGGGGACCAGCCGGGTGAGCAGCGACGGGGGCTCCCGGCCGTCCTCGGCGCGTGCCGCGTGCCAGAGCGCCTGCATGCCGAGCTGGCCGCCGCCTCCCCAGTCGCCCGAGATCATGCCGAGGGCCGGGAACCGTGCGGCCCGGCCGTCAGCGGCCCTGCCGACGGCGTTGATCCCCGTGCCGCAGACGACCGCGACGGCGTCCGGGCTGTCGGTGCCGGCTTCGAGCAGCGCGGAGAGGTCGTAGTCGGTGACCACGGCGTCGTCCGGCACCCCCGCCGCCCAGTCCTCGCCGGCGAGCGCGTCGCGGAACGCCGCGATCTCCGCCGGCAGGTCGAGCCCGGCGAGGTACAGCCCGAGCCGGACGAGCCGGTGCCGCCCGACCTCCTCGCGCACCCGGGTGACCGCCTCGCCGATGACCGTCATCGCCGCCGGCAGCCCCGTGACCTGCGGGTTCGATCCGCGGCCGCGCGCGTGCGCGAGCACCGCTCCGTCGCCGTCGAGCGCGACGACGTCGGTCTTCGATCCGCCGCCGTCGACCGCGATCGCGATCTCGGGCGCCCCGGTCACCGCGCCCACGCCAGGTGCCGCGCGTTCTCGGCGAGCAGCAGGTCGGTGAGGCGCTCGGCCTTGCTCCACTGGCCGACGAGCGGATGGGCGAGCATCGCCCGCAGCACCCGGTCGCGGCCGCCCTCGACGGCGGCCTCGAGCGCGAGGCGCTCGTACTCCGCGACATGGGCGACCAGCCCCCGCATCTCGGGCGCGAGCGGTGCGGCCGGCACCGGCGTGAGGCCGCCCGTCGTGACGACGGCGGGGACCTCGATCACGTGGTCGTCGGGCAGGAAGTCCAGCGTGCCGGCGTTGCGGACGTTCACCACCTGCACGTCGCCGCGATCGGCGGTGAGCGAGGCCATCAGGTCGACCGCCGCCTCGGAGTAGAAGGCGCCCCCGCGCTCGGAGAGCTCGGCCGGCTTCGTGTCCACGGACGGGTCCGCGTACTGGGCGAGCAGCCGCCGCTCGACGTCCTG
>JAICSU010000063.1 GCA_025936735.1 Amnibacterium sp. | reverse complement strand
GCGACGGTGATCCCCAGCTGGGTCGTCGAGAGCATGAGGGTCGCGTGCTCCATCGCACCGAGCGCGGTCCGCGCGGAGCGGCGGCCCTCCTCGGCGAGCGGCTCGACCTGCGAGCGCCTCGCGGAGATGACCGCGAACTCCGCCGCGACGAAGAACCCGTTGACGCCGAGCAGCAGCACGAGCCAGATGAGCCCACCCCAGTCGCTCATGACGCCTCCGCCCTGACCCCGGCGGCCTCGGCCTGCGGCGACGGATCCGGCCGGAACCGGAGCCGGTCGATCCGCCGGCCGTCGAGGCGCAGCACCTCGAGCACGCCCTGCTCGATCCGCACGGTGTCGCCGACCCGCGGCAACCGGCCGAGCTCGCTCACGACGAAGCCGGCGACGGTCTCGTACAGGCCGCTCTCCGGCACCCGTACCCCGGCCTGGTCCTCGATCTCGTCGGGCCGCAGGATGCCGGGGAAGGTGAGCGAGTCGCGGCCGCGCACGATTCCGGCCCGGGTGCGGTCGTGCTCGTCGACCAGGTCGCCGACGAGCTCCTCGACGAGGTCCTCGAGCGTCGCGACTCCGGCGGTCCCGCCGTACTCGTCGATGACGATGGCCATCTGGTAGCCGCGGCCCCGCAGCTCGCCGAGGAGCGCGTCGAGGGTGACGGTCTCGGGCACCCGCAGGGGCCGGTTCTCGATCGCCCCGACCGGGACCTCCGCCCGGCGGTCGCGCGGCACCGCCATCGCCTGCTTCACGTGCACGACCCCGACGACGTCGTCGACCCCGTCCTCCCCGGTCACCGGGAAGCGGGAGAACCCGGTGCGGCGGGCGAGGTCGAGCACGTCGGCGGCGGAGGCCGACCGCGGGATGACGGACAGCCGCGGTCGCGGCGTCATGACGTCGGCGGCCGTGTGGCCGGAGAAGCTCAGCGAGCGCGTGAGCAGGGTCGCCGTGTCGCGGTCGAGCACGCCCTCCATGGCGCTGCGGCGCACGAGCGACGACAGCTCCTCGGCGCTGCGGGCGCCGGACAGCTCCTCCTTGGGCTCCACGCCGACGGCGCGCAGCACCGCGTTCGCCGTGCGGTTCAGCAGCACGACGGCCGGGCGGAACACCGCGGTGAAGCCGACCTGGAACGGCACGACGACGCGGGCGATCCGCAGCGGCAGCGCCAGGGAGAGGTTCTTCGGCAGCAGCTCGCCGATGATCATGCTGATCACGGTGGCGCAGAGCAGCCCGAGCACGGCGGCGATCGGCTCCCGGGCGGCGGGCGAGAGGCGCAGCGCGGCCAGCGGCACGGCGAGGAAGCCGGACAGGGCCGGCTCGAACGTGTACCCCGCGAGCAGCGTCGTCATCGTGATGCCGAGCTGGGCGCTGGACAGGTGCGTGGACGTGATCCTCAACGCACCGATGATCGGGCCGAGGCCCTTCGCGCCGTCCCGCTGGCGCGCCTCGAGATCGGCGCGGTCGAGGTTGACGAGCGAGAACTCCGCGGCGACGAAGAATCCGGTCAGCACGGTGAGGGCCACGCCGACGGCGAGGAGCACGACGTCGACGATCATGCGCCGGCTCGGCGGAGGGCGGGCGGCGTATGGTGCTCGTCCATTTGGCCCGCGAGTCTAGTGCGCGCCGTCGCGGGCGGGCCGCGTCACCAGCTGACGGGGAGCGCCTTGCCCTCCTCGTAGCCCGCGGCGGACTGCACGCCGACCACGGCCCGCTCGTGGAACTGGGCGGGATCCGCGGCGCCCGCGTAGGTGAACGAGGAGCGCACGCCGGTGGTGATCATGTCGAGCAGGTCCTCGACCCCGGGGCGCAGCGGATCGAGGGCGATGCGGGACGACGAGATCCCCTCCGCGAACAGCGTGCGGCGCGCGAGGCGCCACGGGTCCTCCGCGCCGAAGCGGGCCTCGACGGCCTTCGTCGACGCCATCCCCCAGCTCTGCTTGAACAGGCCGCCGTCGGGCGCGTGCTCGAGCATCCCCGGTGCCTCGATCGTGCCGGCGAACCAGGAGCCGATCATCACCGAGCTCGCACCCGCGGCGAGCGCCAGGGCGACGTCGCGCGGGTAGCGCACCCCGCCGTCCGCCCACACGTGCGCGCCGAGCTCCCTCGCCGCGTCCGCCGTCTCGAGCACCGCGGAGAACTGGGGACGGCCGACGGCCGTCATCATGCGGGTCGTGCACATCGCTCCCGGGCCGACCCCGACCTTCAGGATGTCGGCGCCGGCGTCGACGAGGTCCTCGACGGCCTCGGGCGTCACCACGTTGCCGGCGACGATCGGCAGGCCGAGGTCCGCCGCGGCGACCCGTTCGAGCGCGGTCAGCATGCCCTCCTGGTGGCCGTGCGCGGTGTCGAGCACGAGCACGTCGACCCCCATGTCCCGCAGGGAGCGGGCGCGGCCGACGACGTCGCCGTTGATCCCGACCGCGGCCGCCACCCGCAGCCGCCCCCGGCCGTCGAGGGCCGGTGTGTAGATCGCCTGGCGCACGGCGCTCCGGCGGCTCACGGTGCCGGCGAGCACGCCGTCCTCGACGACGGGCGCGAAGTCGGCGCCCGCGTCGACGAGGGCGCGGAAGACCGCCTCGGGATCCGGCACGGCGGCGTCGAGCACGAACCCGCCACCGCGCACGAGGTCGCCGAGCCGGGCGTCGGGCAGCGCGGTCGCGAGCCGGGTCGCCTCCAGCGACCCGACGAGCGCGCCGGCGCCGTCGACGAGCACCACGCCACGCCCGGGCACCGGGGGCAACAGGGCGAGCGCGTCGGCCACCGTGTCGTCGGGCGTCAGCACGAACGGCGAGTCCCACCGCGGGGACTGCTCCTTCACCCAGGCGACCGCCTCGGCCGTCGCGTCCGGCGCCAGGTCCTGCGGGAGCACGCCGAGCCCGCCACGCCGGGCGAGCACCGCCGCAAGTCGCGGGCCGGTCACGGAGTTCATGTTCGCGGCGACGATCGGGATGGTCGCGCCGGTGCCGTCCGCCGGCGCCAGGGAGACGTCGAGCCTGCTGCCGATCCCGGACCTCCCGGGGACGAGGAACACGTCGGAGTAGGTGAGGTCGTGCGCAGGGCGGGCAGCGAGGAAACGCATGGCCGAAACGGTATCCGTCGCACCGAGCGTGCGGGTGCTCTGGCGTACCCTCGGTACGGCGGATTCACCGTGCGAGACGGAAGTGGGCGAGGAGCACCGTGTCGAGTCAGTTGACCGGGACCGAGGAGGGCGCCGGAAACGAATTCGGCGCCAACGAGTGGCTCGTCGACGAGCTGTACGAGCGGTTCCTGGCGGACCGCAACTCGGTGGACCGGTCCTGGTGGCCGGTGCTCGAGGCGTACCACCCGGTCGACGCGGACGCCGTCGTCGGCCATACCGAGACCATCGAGCAGCAGGACGCGGCCGCCGAGCGGCCGGCCGACGGCGCCGCGCTGTCGGCCCAGCACGGCGTGACGCCCGACGCGCCCGCCACGTCGCCGGGCGCGGACGGCGCGCAGGAGGCGGCGAAGGCGGCCGCGAAGCCCGAGCCGGCTCCCACCGCCGTCGGTGCGGCACCGAGCGCGGCGCCTGCGCGCAGCGCGGCCCGCACCTCGGTCGGGCCGAAGACCCAGGCGATCCCCGCTGACGCCCCGCGTGCCGCCGCGCGCACCGGCACCGCCAACGACGACCAGGTGACTCCGCTGCGCGGCATGGCGAAGACCCTCGCCACGAACATGGATGCCTCTCTCAGCATCCCGACCGCCACGTCGGTGCGCACGATCCCGGCCAAGCTGATGATCGACAACCGCATCGTCATCAACAACCACCTGCGCCGGGCGCGGGGCGGCAAGGTGAGCTTCACCCACATCATCGGCTGGGCCCTCGTCAAGGCGCTGATCCGGTTCCCGTCGCAGAACGTGCACTACGCCGAGGTCGACGGGAAGCCCTCCGTCGTGCAGCCGGGCCACATCAACCTCGGCCTCGCCATCGACATGCCGAAGCCGGACGGCACGCGCGCGCTGCTCGTCCCGAGCATCAAGCGGGCCGAGACGATGACGTTCGCCGAGTTCGTCGCCGCGTACGACGACCTCGTGCGGCGCGCCCGCGCGAACAAGCTCGGCGCCGACGACTTCGCCGGCACCACCCTGTCCCTCACCAACCCGGGCGGCATCGGCACGGTGCACTCGGTGCCGCGCCTCATGGGCGGCCAGGGCTGCATCATCGGCGCCGGCGCCCTCGAGTACCCGGCCGAGTTCCAGGGCGCGAGCGAGAAGACGCTCGTCGACCTCGGCATCAGCAAGACGATCACGCTCACGTCCACCTACGACCACCGGGTCATCCAGGGTGCGGGCTCCGGCGAGTTCCTGAAGATCGTGCACTCGCTGCTGATCGGCGAGGAGCACTTCTACGAGGAGATCTTCGCCGCGCTGCGGGTGCCGTCCGACCCGATCCACTGGGCGCAGGACGTCAACGTCGACCTCGCCGACAACGTCTCGAAGACCGCCCGGGTGCAGGAGCTGATCAACTCCTACCGGGTGCGCGGGCACCTGCTCGCCGACGTCGACCCGCTCGTCTACCAGCAGCGGATGCATCCGGACCTCGACATCCGGAACCACGGCCTCACCTTCTGGGACCTCGACCGCGAGTTCGTCGTCGGCGGCTTCGGCGGCCGGCGGGCGATGAAGCTGCGCGACGTGCTCGGCCTGCTGCGCGACACGTACTGCCGCACGGTGGGCGTCGAGTACATGCACATCCAGGACCCGGTGCAGCGCGCCTGGTTCCAGGAGGCGCTCGAGCGGCCCTACAAGAAGCCGACGCACACCGAGCAGATGCGGATCCTCTCGAAGCTGAACCAGGCGGAGGCCTTCGAGACGTTCCTGCAGACGAAGTACGTCGGGCAGAAGCGGTTCAGCCTGGAGGGCAGCGAGAGCCTCATCACGCTGCTCGACACCGTGCTGCAGCGCGCCACCGAGGCGGACGCCCTGGACGCGGCGGCGATCGGCATGGCCCACCGCGGCCGACTGAACGTGCTGACGAACATCTGCGGCAAGACGTACGGCCAGATCTTCCGCGAGTTCGAGGGCACGCAGGACCCGAAGACGGTGCACGGCTCCGGCGACGTGAAGTACCACCTCGGCACCGAGGGCGAGTACGTCTCGGCGACCGGCGCGACCCTGCCGATCACGCTCGCCGCGAACCCGTCGCACCTGGAGACCGTCGACGGCGTGCTCGAGGGCATCGTCCGGGCGAAGCAGGACCGGGACCCCATCGCGACGTTCCGCGTGCTGCCGCTGCTCGTGCACGGCGACGCGGCCATGGCGGGCCAGGGGGTCGTGGTCGAGACGCTGCAGATGAGCCAGCTGCGGGGCTACCGCACGGGCGGCACGATCCACATCGTCGTGAACAACCAGATCGGGTTCACCACGCCGCCGGTCGACTCCCGGTCGTCGGTGTACGCGACGGACGTGGCGAAGACGATCCAGGCGCCGATCTTCCACGTGAACGGCGACGACCCGGAGGCGGTCTCCCGCGTCGCGGAGCTGGCCTTCGCGTACCGGCAGGAGTTCCACCGCGACGTCGTGATCGACCTCGTCTGCTACCGCCGGCGGGGCCACAACGAGGGCGACGACCCGTCGATGACGCAGCCGCTCATGTACAACCTCATCGAGGCGAAGCGGAGCGTCCGGAAGCTCTACACCGAGGCGCTCGTCGGCCGCGGCGACATCACGCAGGAGATCTACGACGAGGCGCACCGCGACTTCCAGTCGCGGCTGGAGCAGGCCTTCGCGGAGACGCACGCGGCGCAGACCGGCACGATCCCGACCGTGCAGCAGGCGGGATCCGCGGGAGCCGGCATCGGGGCGGACCGCGCCGACGCCGAGCAGGAGGACCAGGACCCCGACACCGCCGTGCCCCTCGAGGTCCTGCAGCGGATCGGCGATGCGTTCGGTGACGCCCCTGACGGCTTCACCGTGCACCCGAAGCTCCAGACCGTGCTGAACAAGCGGGTCGAGATGACCCGCAGCGGCGGCATCGACTGGGCCTTCGGCGAGCTGCTGGCCCTCGGCACGGTGCTGATCGAGGGCCGCCCCGTGCGCCTCTCGGGTCAGGACACCGGCCGCGGCACGTTCACGCAGCGGCACGCGGTGCTGCACGACCGCGAGACCGGGGCGGAGTGGATCCCGCTCACGAACCTCGCCCCCGACCAGGGCCACTTCTGGATCTACGACTCGCTGCTGTCGGAGTACGCGGCGATGGCGTTCGAGTACGGCTACTCGGTGGAGCGCGCGGACGCGCTCGTGCTGTGGGAGGCCCAGTTCGGCGACTTCGCGAACGGGGCCCAGATCGTGATCGACGAGTTCGTCTCGTCGTCGGAGCAGAAGTGGGGCCAGCGCTCCAGCGTCGTGCTGCTGCTCCCGCACGGCTACGAGGGCCAGGGCCCCGACCACTCGTCGGCCCGGATCGAGCGCTACCTCCAGCTCGCCGCGCAGCGGAACATGACCGTCGCGCAGCCCTCGACCCCCGCGTCGTACTTCCACCTGCTGCGTCGCCAGGCCTACGCCCAGCCCCGCCGCCCCCTCGTCGTCTTCACGCCGAAGTCGATGCTCCGCCTCCGCGGGGCCACGAGCTCGGTCGAGGACCTCACGCAGGGCGGGTTCCAGCCGGTGATCGACGACGCGCGCATCGAGGACAGGTCCGCGGTCGACCGGATCGTGCTGCACAGCGGCAAGATCCACTACGACCTGCTCGCCGAGGCGACGAAGCGGAAGGACCTCTCGACCGCCCTCGTGCGGGTCGAGCAGTACTACCCGGTGCCGCGGCAGGAGCTGCTCGACGTCATCGCCTCCTACCCGGAGGACGCCGAGCTCGTGTGGGCCCAGGAGGAGCCGGCGAACCAGGGTGCGGCGCCGTTCGTGCAGCTGCAGGCCCTGCACTCGCCGCTCGAACGGCCCCTGCGGCTCGTGTCGCGTCCCGCCTCCGCGTCGCCGGCGGCCGGCAGCGCGAAGCGGCACGCCGCCGAGCAGGCGGAGCTCATCCAGCGGGTGTTCGCCCGCTGACTCGACGTGCCGGCACGCCGGAGCCGCTCAGGCGGGTTTGCGAGGCTGGCGAGCATGCAGATCCCGAGATCGGCCGTCGTCGGCTTTCTCCGCGAGCACGGGAAGGGTGCGCTCGCCGACCAGGCGGAGCAGCACCTACCGGAGCAGATCGATCCGGCGCGGTACGCGGAGACCCTCGAGCGCTACGGCGTCGACGTCCCGGCGCTGCTGGGGAAGCTGCCCGGACCCTTCAAGGGGCTCTTCGGCCGCTGAAGCGACGGTGATCCCACCGGATGACGGCGATCCCGGCCGACGATCGCCGTCATCCGGGCGGATCGCCGTCATTCGGTCGAAGAGCGACCGGCTGACGCGCCTCAGGAGTGCCGGGTGAGCAGCCGCAGCTGCACCATCACGTGCTCGCGGAGCTCCTCCGGCGCCGTGTCCCGGCAGGCCCTGCGGACGGCGTCGGTGAGCACGACACCGATGTGGTGCTCCTCCGCGCAATCGACGCAACCGGCCATGTGCTCGGTGATGTCGGCGTACTCGGTGCGCTCCAGCTCGTGGTGGAGGTACTCCTCGAGATCCCGTTTGGCCTTCTCGCAACCGCAATCGGTCATGGCGTCACTGCCCCTTTCCGAGCCGGGGTCGCTCGACGCGAGACGTCGCCCATGGCGATCCCACGTTCCTGCGCGTACCCGGTCAACCGGTCCCGCAGCAGCCGGCGGCCGCGGTGGAGGCGGCTCATCACGGTACCGACGGGAGTCTTCATGATGTCGGCGATCTCCTGGTAGGAGAAGCCTTCGACGTCGGCGAGGTAGACCGCGAGCCGGAAGTCCTCGGGGATGGACTGCAAGGCGTCCTTCACCGTGGAATCCGGCAGGTGGTCGATCGCCTCGGCCTCCGCGGAGCGCGAGACGCGCGACGCGGAGGTGGTGGACACGGCCTCGCCGAGCTGCCAGTCCTCGAGGTCGTCGATCGTGTTCTTGTACGGATCCCGCTGCTTCTTGCGGTAGCTGTTGATGAACGTGTTCGTGAGGATGCGGTACAGCCAGGCCTTCAGGTTCGTGCCCTGCTGGAACTGCCGGAAGGCGCTGAACGCCTTCACGTACGTCTCCTGCACGAGGTCCTGCGCATCGGCCGGGTTGCGCGTCATCCGCATGCCGGCCGCGTAGAGCTGGTCGATGAAGGGCAGCGCCTGCTCCTCGAAGAGGGCGCGCAGCTCCTCGTCACCGATGGGGGTCTGGTCGTCGAGGGCTTCCTCGATGGCCTCCGTCTCGTCCGCGAGCGTCTCGGCGTCGGCCTCGTCGGCGCCATCGGCCGGTTCCTCGAGGGCCTCGGCCAGGTCCTCGTCGAGCGGGGCGTCCTGCTCGTCGGAGGGAACGCTCTCGTGGGCGTCGACGGGACGGTCGGACGGAAGGGACATGGCCCAGGATTCTACGGTCGGGCGATCGACGGCGATCGGGAGGAGCGGTGCGTCGAGCACTGCTGCTGGCATCCGTCCTCCTTCGCTCCCCGTCCGCCGGACCTAGGGTGGAACCGATGCCCGCGCCGACCTATTCCGCCCCGGCGGCCTGGACCGCGCCCCCGGCTCACGGACCGCTGTCGGCGGTGGTCGACCTGCCGGGGTCGAAGAGCCTCACGAACCGCGAGCTGGTGCTGTCGGCGCTCGCGGACGGGCCCTCGGTGCTGCGCCGCCCGCTCGCCGCGCGGGACACCGATCTCATGGTCGGGGCGCTGCGCCGCCTCGGCACCCGCATCGCGCGCGACGCCGACGGGGCCCTCCGGATCGAGCCCTCGCCGATCACCGGCGGCACCGACGTGGACTGCGGCCTGGCGGGCACCCTCATGCGGTTCCTGCCCCCGGTCGCGCTGCTCGCCGACGGACCCGTGCGCTTCGACGGCGACGAGCGGGCCCGAGCCCGGCCCATGGCGACCACCGTCCGGTCCCTCCGGGCGCTCGGCGCGGAGGTCGACGACGACGGCAGGGGCACCCTCCCCTTCACCGTCGTGCCGGGCGCGACGCGCGGCGGCCGGGTGACGATCGACGCCTCCGCCTCCAGCCAGTTCGTCTCGGGGCTGCTCCTCGTCGGCGCGCGGCTGCCCGAGGGGCTGGAGGTGGAGCACCGCGGCGAGCGCCTGCCCTCGATGCCGCACATCGCGATGACGATCGACGTGCTCGCCCGGCGCCGGGTGCGGGTCGACACCGGGGTCGCCGAGCCCCGCGCGGCCCGGTGGCGGGTGGCTCCTCAGCGGATCCACGGCCGCGACGTGGAGATCGAGCCCGACCTCTCGAACGCGGCGCCGTTCCTCGCGGCCGCACTCGTCGCGGGCGGCACCGTCACCGTGCCCGGCTGGCCGGATCCGACCACGCAGGTCGGCGACCGCCTGAGGGACTGGCTCGCCGCCTACGGCGCCGAGGTGCGCCTCGAGCACGGCGCGCTCACGGTCGACGGCGGTGCCGGGGTCCGCGCGGCGCCGCTCGCGCCCGTCGACCTCGACCTGTCGGAGGGCGGCGAGCTCGCTCCCACCCTCGTGGGGCTCGCCGCGTTCGCCGACGGGCGCAGCACCTTCACCGGGATCGGCCACCTGCGCGGGCACGAGACCGACCGTCTCGCCGCGCTCGCCGCCGAGCTCAGCGGGATCGGCGCCACGGTCCGGGAGACGGACGACGGCCTCGTCGTCGAGCCAGGGCCACCGGTCGCCCCGGAGCGGCCCTGGCGCGCCTACGCGGACCACCGCATGGCCACGACCGGCGCGCTCGTCGGCCTCGCCGTGGACGGCGTGGTCGTGGACGACATCGGGACGACGGCCAAGACGCTGCCCGGCTTCGCGGACCTCTGGCGGCGGATGCTCGGATGAGCTGGCTGTCCGACGACGAGGACGAGGGCCCGTACGGCGAGTACGACGAGTCCGACGCCCGGGTGCGGCCGAACCCCCGCGGATCCCGCCCGCGCACGAAGCAGCGGCCGGCGCACGAGACCGCCGTGCCGGGCCGGGTGCTCACCGTCGACCGCGGCCGCATGCAGGTGCTGCTGTTCGAGGACACGCCGGACGAGCGGGAGGTGCCCGCCACGCGCGCCCGGGAGCTCGGCAGGGTCGGCGTCGTCACCGGCGACGCGGTCGACGTGGTCGGCGACCTCTCCGGCGAGCCCGGCACTCTCGCCCGGATCGTCCGCCTCGAGCCGCGCCGCACCGTGCTCCGCCGCAGCGCCGACGACACGGACGACGTCGAGCGCGTCGTCGTCGCCAACGCGGACCAGCTGCTCATCGTCGTCGCCGCGGCGAACCCCGAGCCGCGGCCGGCGCTGATCGACCGCTACCTCGTCGCCGCCTTCGACGCCGGCCTCGACGCCGTCCTGCTCGTGACGAAGACGGACCTCGCGGATCCGGCTCCCCTGCTCGCCGAGTTCGCGCCGCTCGACCTCACCGTCGTTCGGACCCGCCGCGGCGCCGACCTGGCCGCCCTGCGCGCGCTGCTGCTCGGCCGCACGACCGTCGCGGTCGGCCACTCCGGCGTCGGCAAGTCGACGATCGTGAACGCCCTGGTCCCGGAGGCCGGGCGGGCGACCGGCGCCGTCAACGCGGTGACGGGCCGGGGCCGGCACACCTCCTCGTCGAGCGTCTCGCTGCGCGTCAGGGCGACGGAGCAGGACCTCGCCGACGGGCGACCGGCGACGGGCTGGATCATCGACACCCCGGGCATCCGCTCGTTCGGCCTCGGGCACGTCGACCCCGCCAACATCCTGCGGTCCTTCGCGGCGCGGAGCCGGCCCGTCGCGGATCCGCCCGATGGGATCCCGCTCGCCGACGCCCACGACTGGGAGATCGTCGACCGCGTCGCCGCGGGCGAGCTCGGCGACGCGGGCAGGCGCCGGCTCGAGTCGCTGCAGCGGCTGCTCGACGCCCAGGGCGGCCGGGTGCAGGGCGCCGACGAGGAGAGCCGGCCGGACGCCTAGCCGGTCGCTGCCCGCCGCGAGCCGCGCCCTAGGGTGAGTGCCATGGCGCCCGGGATCTTCGAGGACCTGCAGCTCGCCCTCGACCTCGCCGACATGGCCCACGTGCTCGCCGTCGACCGCTTCCGCGCCGGCGACCTCGCGGTCACGACGAAGCCCGACCGCACCCCCGTGACGGATGCGGACCGGGCGATCGAGCAGGCGCTCCGTGCCGCGCTGAGGGACGCCCGCCGGGACGACGAGGTGCTCGGCGAGGAGTACGGCGGGGAGGCCAGGGCCGGCCGGCAGTGGATCATCGACCCGATCGACGGCACCACGAACTTCCTGCGGGGCCTCCCGATCTGGGCGACCCTCATCGCGCTCGCCGTCGACGGCGAGCCCGTGATCGGTGTCGTGTCCGCGCCGGCGCTGCGCCGCCGCTGGTGGGCCGCCAGGGGCAACGGGGCGTGGGCCGCGACCGTGACCGAGCGCGGGACCGGCGCACCCGGCCGGCTCTCGGTGTCGAAGGTGGCGGAGCTCCCCGACGCTCTGCTCAGCTACAACTCCCTGCAGGGCTGGGACGACGCCGGCTCCCTCAACGGCCTGCTCGCCCTCGCCCGCAGCTGCTGGCGCACCCGCGCCCTCGGCGACTTCTGGTCCTACGTCCTCGTGGCCGAGGGCCAGGTGGACATCGCCGGGGAACCCGACCTCAAGGTGTGGGACATGGCGGCGCTCGTGCCCATCGTCACGGAGGCGGGCGGCCGGTTCACCTCCCTCGACGGCCGGGACGGGCCCTGGCACGGCACGGCCCTCGCGACGAACGGCCTGCTCCACGACGACGCCCTCGCACGGATCGGGCTCGCGACCTCACATCCCGGGTCCCCCGAGCGTTGATATCGATGTGAGCGCATCCGCGACGGCGAAGCCACCGTTCGAGCGGATCGTCGGCGAGCACGGCCCGCTCGTCTGGCGGGTCTGCCGAGGCCTGCTCGACCAGCACGACGCCGAGGACGCGTGGAGCGAGACGTTCCTCGCCGCGATGGGCGCCTGGGCGCGCTTCGACGGCAACGTCGCGGGCTGGCTCGTCACCATCGCCCACCGGAAGGCGATCGACGTGATCCGGGCGAGGTCGCGGGGCCCGATCCCGACGGACGAGCTGCCCGAGGTCGCGTCCTCCGTCGGCCTGCCCGGCGGCCGGGACCTCGACCTCTGGGCCGCGCTCGCGCTCCTCCCGCCGCGGCAGCGCGCCGCGGTCGTGCACCACCACCTCGCCGGTGTGCCGTTCGCCGAGGTGACGCGGCTCACCGGCACCACCGAGACCGCGGCCCGCAAGGCCGCCTCCGACGGCGTGCAGCGGCTTCGCGCGCTGCTCGTCGGGAAGGACATCGCATGACCGACACCCTGGCGCCCTTCGCCGTTCCGGACGCCGACCCCGCCCTGCTCGATCGCCTGCACGCCCGGCTCGAGGACGCCGCCACCGGCGAGGCCGCGCCCGACGTGCACTACCGCACCGTCGACTCCCCCCTCGGGCCGCTGCTCGTCGCGGCG
>JAICSU010000123.1 GCA_025936735.1 Amnibacterium sp. | reverse complement strand
GTCGGCACGCTCGTGCCGTCGACGGTGGTGGACCGGGCGCCGCCCGTGCCGTCGGTGAAGGCGACTCCGGCCGGCCGGTAGCCCGCGTGGTGGTGCTTCAGCAGCTCGTGGGTGACCCGCGTGGCGTCCTGGTGGGAGCCGACGACGAAGGCGTTCGTCAGGCAGAGCCCTTCCCGGCGCCGGGCGAGCAGCCAGGATCGCCAGAAGTAGCGGTCGAGCAGCAGCGCGGCGAGCCCGACGGGGAGCGCGATGACGAGGTAGCCGCGAGACGTCTCGAGCTTGAAGAGGAGGTCGACGACCGCGAGGAGCCCGAACGCCACGAACGTGGCCTTCACCACCCGCTGGTACTCGGTGTTCCCCGAGCCGAGGTGGCGCAGCTCCCGCGACCGGAACGCGAGCAGCATGCCGAGCCAGAGGATGCCGAGGGCCACCCCGATGAGGATGTTGCGGTTGAAGGTCTTCAGCCCGTGCAGCGGCGACATGTCGAACTTCGCCGAGTAGGCGAACATCAGCGACACCGCGATCACGGTGGCGTCCGTGGCCAGCAGCGCCAGCCGGTAGCCGACGCGCCACCCGATGCGCTGCACGGGAACGCTGAGGTCGACAGGAGCGAACGCCGGACCGAAATGGGCCGCGCTGCTCATGCTCACTCCGCCGTCGGGCAGAGCGTCGCCGAGGGCTCCTGATTCCATAATTCCTTACATCACGTGGGGGCGTGCAGCGGGAGCTCGGGCGCGGTCACCGGGGGCTCTGCCGTTTCCCATGCTGTTGCGTTCCGGGCGTCGCGCACAACCATGGTTTCCAGAGGATCCGCGAACATCCGCGGCCTCGTTACCTGATTGTAATTCTCAGGCAATCCCCCACAAGAGGGGTCGGCGAGTCTGTACCATTCCCGATCCCCTCCGGGGCGGCCGCTCGTCGCGCCCTGGCGGCCGCCTGATCCGGCGTCACCGACCGCTGCTCTAGCGTGTCCGATCATGGACACCCCCGCCGTGCCCGAGCGTCCCCGCCTCGTCGCCTTCGACCTCGACGACACCCTCGCGCCGTCGAAGGCGCCGCTGCCGGACGCCGTCCGCGACGCGCTCCTCGAGCTGCTCGCCGTCACCGAGGTGTGCGTGATCTCGGGCGGCCAGATCGACCAGTTCCGCACGCAGGTCGTCTCGCGGCTCGGCGCGCTGCCGGATCCGCTCGCCGTGCGCCTGCACCTGATGCCCACCTGCGGCACGCAGTACTGGCGGGCGACGAGCGAGGGGCTCACCTGCGTCTACGCCGAGGACCTCACCGACGACGAGAAGCAACGGGCGATGCGGGCCGTCGAGGTGCAGGCGAAGCGGCTGGGTCTCTGGGCGGAGCGCACGTGGGGGCCGGCCCTCGAGGACCGCGGCTCCCAGATCACGTTCTCCGCGCTGGGGCAGCAGGCGCCGCTCGACGAGAAGCGGGCCTGGGATCCGTCAGGGGAGAAGAAGAACCGGCTGCGCGCCGCCGTGCAGGACGAGCTGCCCGACCTGGAGGTGCGCAGCGGGGGATCGACATCCGTCGACATCACCCGCAAGGGCATCGACAAGGCCTACGGGATGCGTCGCCTCGCCGAGCTGACCGGCATCCCGTACGCGGAGATGCTGTTCGTCGGCGACCGGCTCGATCCGGACGGCAACGACTACCCGGTGAAGTCCCTCGGGATCCCGACCCGGGCCGTTCCGGGCTGGGAGGAGACCGTCGAGGTCATCGAGGGCGTGGTCGCCGCCTTCCGCTGAGGTGCCCCCCGGAGCACCTGAGCAGGCCACCAGCGCTTCAGCAGGCCGCTGGTCGACGAGGGGCCTGCCCAAGCGCCGGCAGCCTGCCGAAGCGCTCACGCTCGGGGGATCGGCGCGTCAGGCCCGCGTCGAGCCCGGTTCGGGCAACGGACGGATGAGCTGCGGGCCGTTGTTGCGCACGCTGTTCGCGTCGCGGCTCACCTCGTAATGGGTGAGCTCGTGGGCGACCTCGAGCGACTCCCGGTCGAGCAGCTCGACGAGCTCGTCGGGCTCGAGGCGGTCCGACAGCCAGTCGTCGTACGCGCCGGGGGTGAGGCAGGCGGGCATCCGGTCGTGCACCTCGCCGGGGGCGACGTGGGCGTCGCGCGTGATCACCGCCATGGAGAGGTGCCAGCGGTCGGGGTCGTCGCGGTCGGCGTTCGGGTCGGCCCAGGCGCTGACGACGCCGGCCATGGCCAGGGCGGTGTCGGGGTCGTAGATGTAGTGGGGCTGCTTGCCGGTCGGGGTGACCACCCACTCGTAGTAGCCGAGCGCGGGCACGATGCATCGGGCGTGGGCGAACGCCCGCCGGAACATGCCGGACGACGCGACCGTCTCGATCCGGGCGTTGATCGGCTGCGGCTTCGCCTTCGGGTCCTTGGCCCACGACGGCAGGAAGCCCCACTGCACCTCCGGCATCCGGCGCTCGCCGCCGCGATCCCTGACCACCGGCACGAGCGCGGTGGGGGCGACGTTGTAGTCGTCGGGCAGCGGATCGAAGCCGCCGAGCAGATCGGGCAGGAGGTCGTTCACGGCCTTCGTGACGACGTAGCGACCGCACATGCCCCTCATCCTGCCGTGAACCGGGCCGGCGGAGGGTGCCGGCCCTGACCGGGGTACAAACCGACGCGTCCGCCCCCGATCCGGCCCATAACCGTCTTCTGGTCGTTATGCAAGGGGCTATCGGTCGGGGTACAAGATGGCTACGTTTCCGAGTGTTCGCCCCGACGTCGTGGCGTCACCCCGCTCGTCTCGACGGCCGGGACGAACCGGTAGCGCGTGCAGCACGAATCACGAGCGAAGGAGGACCCCGATGACGAGCGTCCCCACCGCCGAGGCGGTCCCGCCCGTCCACGACGACCACGGTGCCGTCTGGCGTGCCACGCAGAAGGATCTCTGGGTCGCCCGCCGCGACGGCCGTCATCTCGGTACGGTCGAGTGCGGCCATCGCTTCCTCGCGACCGACGCGGACGGCGACCCGATCGGCGTCTACCGCACGCTCGACGCGGCGATGGCCGCGGTGACGGAGCAGTGCAGCCGGACCGCCCGCGCCCGTCGGCGCCGGGAGCGCTCCTGGGGGCCGATCCCCGTCGTCGTGACCGTCGCGGTCGCCGCCGCGGTCATGCTCGGGGCGTACTGGATGCTCCTCTTCTGACCCGCATCCGGGTCCCGGCGGCAGCCGCGGGATCCGGGTCGCCGCTGCGGAGCGGCCCTAGGCTCGCCGCATGACATGGCTGGTCACCGGCGGCGCCGGGTACATCGGCGCGCACGTCGTGCGGGCGCTCAAGGACGCGGGCCTCCCGCCGCTCGTGATCGACGACCTGTCGAGCGGGCATCGCGGGTTCGTGCCGAACGACGTGGAGCTGGTCCGCGGATCCATCCTCTCCGGCGAACTCCTCGCCGACGTCTTCGCCCAGCACGACGTCGAGGGCGTCATGCACATCGCCGGCTTCAAGTACGCCGGCGTCTCCGTGCAGCGGCCGCTCCACACCTATGCGCAGAACGTGACGGGCACGGCCACGCTGCTCGGGGCGATGGCGGACGCCGGGATCGACAAGATCGTCTTCTCGTCGTCCGCCGCGGTCTACGGCACCCCCGACGTGGACCTCGTCACCGAGTCGACCCCGTTGCACCCGGAATCCCCCTACGGGGAGTCGAAGCTCATCGGGGAGTGGCTGCTCGCCGATCAGGGCCGGGCCGTGGGCCTCGAGCACACGGCGCTCCGCTACTTCAACGTCGTCGGCTCCGGCAGCGACGACCTCTACGACACCAGCCCGCACAACCTCTTCCCCGTCGTCTTCGACGCGCTGCTCGAAGGCCGCACCCCGCGGATCAACGGGAACGACTACCCGACGCCCGACGGCACCTGCGTGCGCGACTACCTGCACGTGGTCGACCTCGCCCACTCCCACGTGATCGCCGCCCAGCGGCTCGCGGCCGGAGCGCCGCTCGAGCCCGTCTACAACCTGGGCTCCGGCGACGGGGCCAGCGTCGGCGAGATCATGCGCACGATCGCGGAGGTCACCGGCATCCACTTCACGCCGGAGATCGCGCCCCGCCGGCCGGGGGACCCCGCCCGCATAGTGGCGTCCGGGGACCTGGCGGCCCGCGACCTCGAATGGGCCATGCGGCACTCGCTCACGGACATGGTGTCGAGCGCCTGGAGCGCGCGCTCCGCCCACGCGGCCGGCTGAGGGTTCGGGCCCTCTCCTCACCCCGCGACGCCCCGTCGGTCGACCGCGCCCGCGGCCCGGCGTGTCCGATTGGACAGCTGTTATCGGGCTGTGATAGGCGCTATCTCCCCGAAATGGGGCCAGGTGCATTTTCTGTACCCCTCCTTCGGGGGTCTGAATGCGTGCACCTAATCGCATGATTCGAACGTGAATTCGAACGGTGTCCGGC
This sequence comes from Amnibacterium sp., assembly GCA_025936735.1. Lineage (GTDB taxonomy): Bacteria > Actinomycetota > Actinomycetes > Actinomycetales > Microbacteriaceae > Amnibacterium. The sequence goes on along the minus strand of JAICSU010000123.1, from coordinate 4,016 downwards.
GCTGGAAAAAAATCTTCAGCGGCGTCATGTGAACAGCATGTTACGTAACGACTGTCGTTATCGGCGTGTCGTCAGCATTCGACCCGCGCTTGAAAGTTGAGAGAAACCTCTGCGTGGCGCTTCCGACATGGAAGCGGAATCCCTGATCAAAGCGGGGTAGCACAGCCGGATCCAAGGTTCGCTCAACCTTCGACCAGCCCTCGGCTCGGCCGGCGGCGGCGCGTCCTGCGCGTCTCCGGCGACACGCGGTGCCATGGTTCGCGCCCTTGACGGGGCCGAACCACATCGGTGTAATTGCTCCCACGCTTTCGGGGCGCGGGGCCCCGGATGCATTCGAGAGGACGATCAGTCATGACCGTTTCCCCCTACCAGGCATCGGTGCCCGGCGACTGGTTCGTCGACCCCATCAACCTGGGCGTTCCCAGCGTGCGTCGCGTCACGGATGACAGCGACGACCCGCTGGCCTGGCAGGCCGACTCGCTCTGCGCGCAGACCGATCCTGAGGCCTTCTTCCCGGAGAAGGGCGGATCGACGCGCGAAGCGAAGAAGATCTGCTCCTCCTGCGAGGTGAAGGCGCAGTGCCTCGAGTACGCGCTCAAGAACGACGAGCGCTTCGGCATCTGGGGCGGCCTGTCCGAGCGCGAGCGCCGGAAGCTGCGCAAGGTCGGCTAGTCCGCTGACGGAAGGCCGCGTCCCACCCGGGACGCGGCCTTCGTCATGTCCGGCGTATCCGGCCGTCGAGCACCTCGGCAGGACGGATGCGCCTCAGCAGGACAGGAGCGCCCGTTTCGTCCTGCTGAAGCGAGATCGTCCTGCTGGGGGATGGGGGTCCGCCGCCACGAGGTTGGCAGCGCGCGGCGGGTCGGCACGGCGTGGCGCCCGCCGCGCACCTACCGTGATGCGGTGCCGCTCTCTGTCACTGCGATCCTCGTCGCGGCGGATGGTGCGGACTACCTCCGCGAGACCCTCGACGCCATCACGTTGCAGAGCCGCCTGCCTGACCGGCTGGTGGTGGTGCAGCTCGGCAACAGTCCCGTGACCGCCAACATCATCGCGGGGGTGGAGCCGACCGTCCACGCGCACGTCAGCGCGCGCGCCGGCTTCGGACTCGCCGTCGCCACCGGGGTCAAGTCCGCCGGCATCGCCTCCTCGGACGACGAGTGGCTCTGGCTCCTCGCCTCGGACAACGCCCCCGAGCCCCGCGCCCTCGAGCGACTGCTCCAGGCCGTCGAGCTCGCGCCGTCCGTGGCGGTCGCGGGGCCGAAGCAGATGCAGTGGGACGCCCCGGAGTACCTCCACTCTTACGGCGAGACCATGACCCCGTTCGGCACGGCCGTGGAGCTGGCCGAGCCCGAGCTCGACCAGGCGCAGTACGACCGGCACAGCGACGTGCTCGCGGTCGCCGCGGGCGGCATGTTCGTGCGCGAGACCCTCTGGCGGCACCTCGGCGGCTTCGACCCCGCCCTGCCGGCCGTCGACGACGCGCTCGACTTCTGCATCCGCGCCCGGCTCGCCGGATCCCGCGTGCAGCTCGTGCCGAAGGCCCGGGTCCGCTCGGCCGGCATCGACGCCCCTGGCACCCGGCTGCTCGGGGCGTCGACCACCGAGCCCCGCCGGGTCCGCCTCCGCCGGGAGGCGCAGCTGCACCGGCGGCTCGCCTACGCGCCGCTGCCCCTCGTGATCCCGCACTGGCTGTCGCTGCTGCCCCTCGCGGCGATCCGCGCGGTGGGGCAGCTGCTCCGCAAGCGGCCCGGCTCCGCTCCGGCCGAGCTGCTCGCCGCCCTCGTGGTGTTCCTCACCTGCTTCCCGGGCGTCGTGCGGGCCCGCGCCCGCATCGCGCGGGTGAGGACGGTCGGCTGGAACGCCATCGCGCCGCTCCGCCTCCCCTGGAAGGAGGTGCGGCACCGCCGCGCCCTGCTCCGCGACAACGGCCGCGGCCCGCGCCGTGAACCGGTGCACTTCGCGGCCGGCGGCGGCCTCGGCCTCACGATCGCGGTGACCGCGCTCAGCGCGATCCTCTTCTTCCCGCTGATCGGCGCTCCCGCCCTCGCCGGGGGCGGCCTTCTGCCGCTCGGCGGTCTGCACGAGCTGTGGCGCTCCATCGGCTGGGGACCCCATCCGCTCGGGCAGGGGTTCGAAGGACCGGCGGATCCGTTCGCCCTCGTGCTCGCCCTGCTCGGCACGCTGGCGTTCTGGCATCCGTCCGCCGCCGTCGTCGGCCTCTGGCTCGTCGCGCTGCCCGTCGCGGCCGCCGGCGGCTGGCTCGCCACGACCCGGTTCACGCGCCGGCGCAGCCTGCGGATCGTGGGCGGCCTGCTCTGGACCGTCGCCCCGACCTTCCTCGCCGCGCTCGACTCCGGGCGGATCGCCCCCGTGCTCGTGCACCTCGCCGCGCCCTTCGCACTCCTGGCCGCGTTCCAGGTGCGCCGCTCCTGGTCGGCCTCCGCGTCGCTCGCCCTGCTCGGGGCGCTGATGGCCGCCTGCTCCCCGTCGCTGCTGCCGCTGCTCGGCGCCGGCTGGGTCGCCGCGATCGTCGTCGCGGCCGTGCGGCGGACGCCGGATGCGAAGAACCGGCTCTCGCGCATCCTGCCGCTGCCTCTGCCGACCGTCGTGCTGTTCCTGCCGCTCGCGTACGAGCAGCTGCGGTACGGCGACCCGCTCGGGCTGCTCGCGGACCCCGGGCTGCCGCAGCTCACCGGGCCGACCCCGCACCTGCTCGGGCTGCCGGCGCAGCTGTCCGCGGTGCTGCAGCTCGCCGCCGGCTGGCCCGCCTGGGAGGTCGGTGCCTGGCAGGCCCTCGCCGCGCCGCTCGGCCTGGGCGCGACGGGATCCGCTCTCCTCGACTTCGCCCTCGGCGTTCCGCTGCTGCTGCTCGGCGCCGTCGGCCTCTTCTGGCCGCGCCGCAGCATGCCGATCCGGGTCGGGATCGCGGGCGTCGGCGGCCTGCTCGCCGCCGTGCTCGCCACCCGCATCGAGGTGGCCGCGAGCGGAGCGACGCCCGTACCCGGCTGGGCCGGCGCCGGCCTGAGCCTCGCCTGGCTGGGGCTCCTCGAGGCCGCGGTGTGCGGCCTCGACCGCCTCGCGGCGAGCGGGGAGCTGCCCTTCGGCGACCGGGTGGCCGCGCTGCTCGCCCATGCCCGGGCCGCATCCTCCGCGGTGATCGGGTTCACCGCCGTCGCCGCCATCACCGTGGCCGTGTCGCCGCTGCTGATCGGCACGCTGCTCGGCACCTCGGCGGTGCGCGCGAGCGGCAGCGCCACGGCTCCGGCGCTCGTCGCGGCCGAGGCCGCGACCGCGCCCGGCCTCGGCCTGCTCACCCTCACGCCCCAGCCCGACGGCGGCGTGCGCGAGCGGCTGACCCGCGGCGAGGGCGAGACGCTCGATCGGCAGAGCACGCTGCACACCACCGCCGACTTCGGTGAGGGCGAGACCCTCGCCGCGCTGTCCGCCGCGCTCGTCCAGCCCAACGGCGACGACCTGAAGGCGCGCCTCGACGACCTCGCGATCGGCTACGTGCTGCTCGCCCCCGGCGCGAACGACGCCGTGTCGACCTCCGCCGCCGCGGACGCCCGCGCCGCGCTCGGCGGCAGCCCGCTGTTCTCGACCGTCTCCCGCTCGAGCGCCGGCACCCTCTTCCGCTACGTCGACCTGCCCTCATCCGCCGGGCGCACCCCGGACTTCGTCGGGCCGTCGAACACGGCGCGCCCGATCGGCGTCGCCGTGCTGCTGATGCAGGGGATCGTGCTGGCCGCGTTCGGGCTGCTCGCGCTGCCGACCCGGCGGCTCGCGGTCCGGCTGCGCCCCGAGCCGCTGACCCGCGCGCCCCGCGCGGACGTCGTGAGCACGACCCGGCAGCGGCAGGGCGGCCCGAACGGGAGGCCGCTCGCGCCCGAGCAGGTCATGGCCCGCGAGCTCGTCCGGACGGGAGCCGTTCCGGCATCCGCGATCGAACGGCCGCAGGGCCGGGAGGAGGTGCCCGCATGGCGGTGACCTCCCGCTTGCTCGGCGCCTCCGGC
>JAICSU010000215.1 GCA_025936735.1 Amnibacterium sp. | reverse complement strand
GCTCCGCTATTGCCGCTCCCTGCGTCCTTGCATCGCACCCACCCATCACGCCCAGATCGACGAGCCTCATTCCGAGACGACCTCTTAGATACGTCCGCCGCGCCGGCGCGCGCGGTCGGCCGACACGGCGTGGGCGGCCCGTTCGAGCTCGTCCGGTAGCTCCGCGAGCTCGGTGTAGAGCCCCGCGTGGGCGAGCGCCTCCGTCAGCAGTCGGTCCGCGAACCACGGGTTGCGCGGCAGGAGCGGCCCGTGCAGGTAGGTCCCGTAGACCCGGCCGGCGCGACAGCCCTCGTGGCCGGAGGCCCCGTCGTTGCCGAAGCCGGAAATCACCCGTCCGAGCGGCTCCGCGCCCTCGTCGAGCAGCGTCCGGCCGGCGTGGTTCTCGAAGCCGGCGAGGGTCTCGCCCGCCCAGGGACAGTCGAGCAGGACGTCGCCGATCATCCGGCGGGCCCCCGCGACGGTGTGGAGCGGCAGGAGGCCGATGCCGGGGAGCTCCACGCCCGCCACGTCGCGATAGGAGCGGCCGAGAAGCTGGTAGCCGCCGCAGACCGCGAGCACGACCGCGCCGCCCGCCGCCGCCTCGTGGAGGGCATCCGACTTCGCGGCCAGGTCGGGCACGACGAGCGCCTGATCCCGGTCCTGGCCACCGCCCACGTAGAAGAGGTCGATCGTCTCGGCCGGGACATCCATGCCCATCCCGATCGGGCGCACGTCGAGCTCGTGGCCCCGCACCCGGGCGCGCTCGGCGAGCACGGCGATGTTGCCGCGGTCGGCGTAGATGTTCAGGTAGTCGGGATACAGATGCCCGACCCGAATGACGGTCATGCCGCCGTCTCCCAGTAGTTCGCGACGTGCCCACGCGCGGCGACGATGCGGCGCAGGGCCAGCATGGCCGTGTAGGTGGGCAGCACCGTCAGCTCGCCGCCCGCCGGCGTCAGCTCGAGACCGCGGTCGAGCGCGACGTCCAGATCCGGCACGACCTCGATGCGGCCCCGGTCGAGCCCGCCGTACCCGAAGCGCAGGGCGAGCTCTGCCGCGCGGGAGCCGGTGGCGACGAGGGTCTCGAGGCCCTCGAGGAGCGGCTCGAAGTCGACGTCCCAGATCCACGACACGTCCCGGCCGTCGGCGATCTCGTCGTTCAGCGCCACGACGGCGACACGTGGCCCGCCGGCGTCGACCAGCGTACGGACGGCCTCGTTGGCCCCGGCGGGGTTCTTGATCAGCAGCATCAGCAGCCGCCGGTCGCCCACGGTGATCCGCTCGAAGCGCCCGAAGGCCGCGGACACGCGGCCCAGGCCGCCTGCGACGTCGCCGATCGGCACGCCCAGCGCGATCGCGAGCGCACCGGCACCGACGGCGTTGTAGACGTTGTAGAGACCCGGCAGGCCGATCTCGACGCGCGCCGCGCCCTCGGGGGCGTGGAGCGTGAACGAGGCCCCGTCGAGGCCGTGCAGCTCGATGTCGCGCGCCGCCACGTCGAGTGGCGGCCGGGCGAGGCCGCACGCGGGGCAGCGGTAGTCGCCGAGGTGCCCGACGTAGGCGGCGGCGTAGCGATACGGCGTCCCGCAGCGGAGGCAGTACTTCGAGTCGGCGGCGTGCTGCAGCGCCGGACGCGCGTGCCGCGGATCGTCGAGCCCGAACACGACCGCGGACGCCCGGTCGCGTCCGAGATCGCCCACCTGCGGGTCGTCGCCGTTCACGACGAGCAGGGCGTCCGGCACGCCCGCGACCGCCGCGCGCCACCGTCCCGCGACCAGCTCGAGCTCGCCGTAGCGGTCCAGCTGGTCGCGGAAGAGGTTGCCGAGCAGGAGCGCCTTGGGCCGCACGCGACGCACGACCTCGGGGAGCGCGCCCTCGTCGACCTCGAGCAGGGCCAGGTCGGCGCCGGGACGCGCGATCAGGGTCGACGCGACGCCCGAAACGAGGTTGGCCCCCGAGCTGTTGTGCGCCACCGCCACGCGCGGTCGCAGGATCTCGGCCGCCATCGCCGTCGTCGTCGTCTTCCCGTTGGTCGCCGAGACGAGAACGGCGCCCTGGGGCAGGCGGCGCGCCAGGCGGTCGATCGCGGACGGGTCGAGCTTCCACAGGAGCTTGCCGGGGAGCGTGGTTCCTCCGCCGCGCCCGGCGAGGCGCGAGACGGAGCCGGCGGCCCGTGCAGCGGCGATCTCGAGGGACAGCGGCAGCGGCAGCCTCATTCGGGCCACTGTACTCATACCCGGATCGGGCACCGGACTTCCCTCGAACGAGTGATCTTTGGCCGTTTTTCGCGGTCTGAGGCCCTTTCTCACCCGAGTGGGTGATGGGTGGTCACCCCCCGCCTACCTAGGGTGCGCCTGTCCGGAGGAGCAATTCCCAGCCGGATACCGACAAATGCGGCCCGCGCACGGAAGCGCGGAACACGCAACTAGGTCTTCGGCGAGCCTGCGGCAACTGGCCCGGCGAAGGCGAAATGCGATCCGCGCAAGGACGCGCGGAGGAGGAAAAACTCGATGCGGAATACCAATGAACGTGGGGGGGCCAGTGGCTGGCGCTTCAGCGTTCTCTGGGGCACGGGCACCCGTGGGGGGGATTCCCGGTCGAGCTCGCTTTCCGTGAAGGGCCGCGGTGCACTTGCCGCAGTCCTCGCGATCTGCGCGCTTGCGGCCGTCCTCGCTGCCACGGCGGCTCCGGCCAAGGCGGCCTCGACGACGACCGCGAAGGCGTCGTTCGGCAACCGCCCGACGTGGGTCGATCCCCACCTCATCTCCCAGGCCAAGACGAAGCCGGGCAACCTGGTCGACGTCATCATCACCAGCACCGGCGGCACGAACAGCGCCAATGCTGCGGTGCGTCTCGTCGGCTTCCTCGCCGGCGGCCAGCGGAACCTGAACGTCGTCGGCGGCGTGGAGGTGAAGCTCCCGGTGCGGTTCGTGACCTTCCTGCAGAAGATCCCGGGCCTCACGGTGACCCCGAACTCGGTGGTCAAGGTCTCCGACGCGGGCAGCGCCGATCTCACCAGCGGCGTTCCCGGGGTCGACTCGACCCAGGTCTGGCCCTTCGCCAGCGGCAACGCTGCGCTGTGGGGCGACGACGTCTCGACGTACGCGGGCTCGACCCCGGCGATCGCCGTGGTCGACTCGGGCGTGTCCTCGACCGATCTGGGCAACCGCCTGATCGCGAGCGTCAACGTCTCGTCCGACCCGAACAACACCACGCTCGACGACCAGGCGGGTCACGGCACGTTCGTCGCGAACATCGCGGCGGGCTCGTCGGCGACAGGCTCGGGCGCCGACCCGGCCGCACCGATCGACTCGGTGAAGGTGATGGGTGCCGACGGCACCGCCAAGGTCAGCGACGTGATCGCCGCGGCCCAGTGGATCCTGAACAACAAGGATCAGTACAACATCAAGGTCGCGAACTTCTCGATGCACTCGGGCATCGGTGTGAACTCCTACAACGATCCGCTCGATCAGGCCGTCGAGAAGCTGTGGTTCGCCGGCGTCACCGTCGTCGCTGCCGCGGGCAACTACGGCACCGGCTCGACCGCCTCGGGTGTGCTCTTCTCGCCCGGCAACGATCCGTTCGTCATCACGGTCGGCGCGGCCGGCACCAACGGCACCGCCACGACCTCCGACGACGACATCGCCGACTGGTCGGCGTGGGGCTACACCGAGGACGGCTTCGCGAAGCCGGAGATCGCGGCTCCCGGCCGCTACATGGTCTCGGAGGTCCCGAACGGCTCGACGCTGACGACGGAGTACCCGGAGAAGGTCCAGTCGACCTCGGCCGACTCGACGATCATGCAGATCTCGGGTACCTCGTTCTCGGCCCCGGTCGTCTCCGGCACCGCCGCGGAGATGCTGGCCCGCCATCCGGGCTGGACGCCGGATCAGGTCAAGGGCGAGCTGATGAAGTCGGCCCGCAGCATCCCGGGCGCGACCCCCGGCCAGGCCGGCGTCGGTGAGATCACCGCTCCCTGGGCGGCGAACGACACCGATCCGCCGAACCCGAACGCCGGGCTCGACCAGTACCTGACGACCGACGCCTCGGGCGCCACCGTCTTCAACGCCAGCGCGTGGAAGACCGCCGCCCAGAGCGACTCGGCCTGGAACGACAGCGCCTGGAACGACAGCGCCTGGAACGACTCCGCGTGGAACGACAGCGCCTG